>DAISWS010000037.1:0-3585 GCA_036826275.1 Vulcanimicrobiaceae bacterium | reverse complement strand
AGCGGTTACATGAACAAGGCTCGAATCGCCGGAGCGAAACGAGCCATTGTTCGCGGAGAGAGCGGGATTCGAACCCGCGGGGGCGCCTCTTAACTCACCCCGCCGAATCCTAAGATCGGTGCTTTAGACCGCTCAGCCATCCCTCCCTAAACTGCCGCCGGTTCATTAGGCGCTGGCAGAGTGCCACTGCCGGACCATAATTCATCGAAGCTCGTTTGCAGTGGCGACTTACGAAACACATATGCAAACTTGGTGCGGAAGTCGTCCATGTTACTGCACAGTTTCATGACGGCAATCACGCGTTGAATTTGATCTCTGACCTTATCCTTTCCGAATTGCTTGAGCCACTGATGGTGGTTCTTGAGAAAATGTGGGTTGGGATTCTTCTTTCTCAGCTCTCGCCCAACGTCACCATCAATGGAGTCATATACAAACGCCATAACGTAACGGCCCCATCGGAGCGGCCGGTTCCTAGGCGAATACTGTATGCCTTCTAGTCTGGCTAGCTCGGTCCAAAACTCTTCGGGAAACGTCAATGACCATTCGCCAATTTCGTCCGCAATAAACGCCTGTAGTTTGAGCTGCAGGGCGCGCCGTGCGCGAACCGCCTGGAACCCGGTAGCCTCGTCAATGAGGGCGATAATTCCGACCTTGGCACAAGCGCGGAGTATGATTCCGGCCTGCACGGCGAGACGCTGCTGATTCTTCTTGAGCATGCCTTCGTCGGCCGCCTGAAGGTAGGCGTCGCAAATATCTACGAGTAACGTGCCTTCGTAACCGATAGCCGGAGTAGGGTTTCCGGGTATCTTGAATGGCACAGTTGCGTCCGCGTATTTTTCCTTATTCCATAAGGGATTTGCGGCCAAATAGTCCTTTAAATCGCCCGATGTGCGTCCGCCGCTCAGGAGCCGCACCATCTCGCGCTGCGAAAGGACGCGGCGCCCATCATTCAAGACGTGCGCCTCGACTTCGAAGGCGCCGATCTTCAATTTGCCGCGAAACAGTGAGAACGCCATCTCCGGCGGCTCCGGCTTTACCGTTTCGTCTTTGCCCCACCGGCTAAGCGCGGCCCGCCGCGCTATCACGCTCCTCTCCGCCGGAGCAAGCGCGTTCGCGCGGGCTTTTCCCCCTTTGCGTGCTCCGAGCTTGCCGAGCTGTGAGGCGGCGGCGGCAAGTGATGATTTCCGCTTCTCTTCGTCGCTCATTCCCGAAGTATACCAGCGCGGGCAAGCATGTGCAAGCGCGGGCAAGCATATTGACAATGCGTGAGCGGTCACGCATAATAGGAATATGAACCGCCTGCCGCTGGAAGAACGAGTCCGCATCCTGGCCGCCCTGGTCGAAGGCAACTCCGTTCGCGGTACGGCGCGCATGGTGGGCGTGGATAAGAAGACCGTCCTGCGGCTCTTAGCCGAGGTGGGCGACGCCTGCGACGCATACATGGACGACAACGTTCACGGCCTGAACAGCCAGCGGCTGCAGCTCGATGAAATCTGGAGCTACTGCCACGCGAAGGAGCGGAATCTGCCGCCGCAAATGCGCGGTGCCGACGGCGTCGGCGATATGTGGACGTGGACGGCGATTGACGCGGATACGAAGCTGATCGTAACGTGGCACCTTGGCAAGCGGCTACGTGGCGATGCCGATCTATTCATCCGCGATCTCGCCAGCCGCGTGGATTCGGAGAACGTGCAAATCACGACCGATGGTTTCATGTTTTACAATGAGCCGATCCAACGATATTTCCACTATCGAGCCGATCACGGTTCCGAAACAAAAGACTTCGGTATCCTTGCCGATGATTCGCCAGAGCGTAAGTATAGCCCGATGGTCGTAACGCGCATGATCCGCAAAGCGGTTTGGGGCGACCCCGATCCGGACCATATTTCGACGGCCTACGTCGAGCGGCAGAACCTTACGATGCGCATGAGCATGCGCCGCTTCACGCGCTAACGAACGGCTTTTCTAAGAAGGCGGAAAACCTACAGCGCGCCCTTGCGCTCAATTTCATGTACTACAACTTCTGCCGCAAGCATCAGACGATCAAAACGACGCCAGCCATGAAGGCTCGGCTCACGGATCGCATGTGGACGCTGCACGATCTCGCGCGCTTGCCGGAATTGATGCATGGGGGGCTAGCGGCATAACCCCTAGCTGACTTCCGATTTTTATGGTAAGCTTATTGACGTATGGACGACGTCGTGGTCTTGAAACGTTGCGGGATGTGCCCAGAGTCCGTTATGTATCGCGGGCCCCGGATGCTGCAGACTGCTCTGGTTTTCTGCGGCGAAACATGCGCACGTTTGTGGGATGCGATCACGCCTGGCGTATGGATTGATGCTGCTGAATTGATGCAGGGCGACCACTTACATGACCGCCCTGATATTTGGACTGATTCCCTAGAAGCGCGGCAACGCTAAGAGGTTGTCGGACCAAATGCCGTCCGCTTGTGTCTGCACGTATTCAGTTCCGGTAGCGGTGCGGCGTACGCGAAGGTACGCCACATTCCCCCTCTGATCGCGAACGTATGCCAGACCGCCCTTGCTGACGAACGCGACCATTTCGGCACGCGTGTTGTAGTTGTAGTTGGAGGCCCCGTCTTCAACCCACTGGATATGCGTGATGTGTTCGTGTAGATAACCGCCTGCCGACATGCGGACAGCGGTGCAGCGTATAGCCATGTTGATCTCCTATGCCCTGTCGGGGAGAACCCGCAGGGGTTCAAAAGCAGCTCGACGGTGCGGCTCGCACCGTTTTGCGCCAAGTGGTGTTGGGGCTAAGAAACGCCCCGGAGCGATGTGGCTCGACGGGACTCGGTAGGCGGCAAGCTGGCAAGCAGGAGAAATCCTGTTGTGGCCGTAGTTCGGGTTCAGTTAAACCAAATCGTCCGCTCCCGTCGCTCGCACAGTTTCGGGGGCGGACTATTACTTTTCTCTCAGCATTATGGGAACGCCTGTTCGAACCGGCGGGCAACGCGTGATCTCAAAAGGGACCACTACCGTCCCCTCCCGTTAGGCTTGCACCGGTTCTGGCCCGGTGCTATACTAGTCGCCTATGCCCAGCGCCCGATAAGGCATATATAAAGAAGAACGAGTCCCTCGCCCCCAGGCAGAGGACCTCTCGTTCTTTTTCGCGTGCCTGCAAATTTTTGGCCGGCGCCAGGGGATAGTGCGCGCAACTTCCATTCTGGGTGAGAGAGAAAAAAGATAATGGCGAAAACGACGGCTCCTAAGTCTCCCGCGAAGAGCTCCGCGGGCACGAAGAGCAAGTCGAAACGCGCTGCCGGTCAAACGGCGGGCAACGGCGCGGCTGGAGCAGTCCAGTCCAGCACGTTCCCGATGCCGACCGGCGCGTTCACGATCGAGCAGCCCCCGGACCCCGGCCCGAAGCGCGAACGGCATTCGTTCGCGAAGATTCCGCACGTTCTCGAGGTGCCGAACCTCATCGAGCTGCAGAAGGCCAGCTTCGAATGGTTCAAAACCGAGGGCTTGGCGGAAGCCTTTTCCTCTATTTCGCCGATCAAGGACTTCACGGGCAATTTGGTCCTGGAGTTCGGCGACCACAGCCTCGGCGAGCCGAAGTATT
>DAISWS010000036.1:0-22148 GCA_036826275.1 Vulcanimicrobiaceae bacterium | reverse complement strand
GCCGCTGCCAATTCCCTTTTCGAACAGCGTATGGCGGCGCCCACGGGGAACATTGATAGTGGCAAGCACAATTAGGCGCCGTTTCAAATGAAAAAGCATGTGGCGCTTACGGGCTTCATGGCGGCCGGAAAATCCACCATCGGAAAAAAGCTCGCGCGCAAGTTGGGTGTGCGCTTCTACGACATCGACGAGATCGTGACGGCGGAGCACGGGCCGATCAGCGACATCTTTTACGCGCAGGGCGAGCAGCAGTTCCGCCGCTATGAATTCGAAGCGATCAGGCGCGTCATGGACGAGGAGCCGGGCGTCGTTGCGTTGGGCGGCGGCGCGGTGACGTACGACGAGACGCTCAAACTTTTGAAGAAGCGCACCTACCGCGTGTTCGTCAAGGTGCCGCCCGAGCAAATCCTGGGGCGGTTGCGGCGCAGCAAGAACGTGCGTCCGCTCATCGGTCCGACGCCCTCGCTCTCGAAAATCAAAGAGCTGTACGCGGCGCGCATGCCGCGTTACTCGCACGCGGACTACGTCGTTGAGGCCGAAGATCTGAGCACGGCGCAGGTCGTCGAACACATCGCGCAATGGCTCCATAAGAAAAATATCAAACTGTGACCGAGGTTGCGGTCGCGCAGTCTGCGCGGGAGCCGCTTGTGCGCTTCATGCGCGACGGGCGCATCACGCGCTACGTGGCCGTCTGCGATGCGAACGTGTTGCCGTATGCGCGCGCATTGACGCGCGGTATCGGTGGACGCTTGGCGTTGCTGCCGTTCGAACTGGGGGAGCGCCGGAAGCGTCTTTCGACACTGGAGACCGTTCTCGAAGCGCTGGTGCGCGCCGGTGCCGATCGCGCGACGACGATCGTGGGTTTTGGCGGAGGCGTTGCAAGCGATCTGTTCGGCTTTGCGGCATCCGTGTATATGCGCGGCGTCCCGTACGTGCACGTCGCCACGAGTTTGGTCGCGATGGTCGACGCGGCAATCGGCGGCAAGACCGGCGTCGATCTGCAGGCCGGCAAGAACCTTGCCGGGACGTTCAGCGATCCGCTTGCGATGTTCGCGCACGTCGAAGCGTTGCAGACGCTGCCCTACCGGCATCTGCGCGAGGGCTTGGCGGAAGTCGTCAAGCACGGCATCATCGAGGGACACGACCTGTTCGAAGCGCTCGAAACGCTGGCGCCGCATGCCTTTTGGCGTTGGCCGTGGGAGACGGTCGTCGCCGATGCGCAGCAGGTCAAGCGCATGATCGTCAACGACGACCGGCTCGAGCACGGCATCCGTGAAACGTTGAATTTGGGCCACACCTTCGGACACGCGATCGAACGGGCGTCGAACTATCGCGTATCGCACGGCGCCGCGGTGTCGATCGGCTTGCGCGCCGCGGGACTGCTCGCGCTGCGCACGGGCCGCTTTTCGCGCGAGGAACATTTGCGCGTGCTCACGCTGCTCACGCTGCTGCGCATGCCGCTATGGACGCGTGAGTCGCCTTCGCGCATGTTCGCCGCCATGGGTGCCGACAAGAAGAAGCGCGCCGGACGCCTGCGCTTCGTGCTGCCGCGCGCGATCGGCGATGTTGAATATGGCGTAATCGTACCGGATCGCACGGTGCATGCGGTGCTCGAACGCATCACGCAGCCGCCGGGAGGCAACGAATTCCGCTAGTCCGCTCGGTGGACGTTCTTGCGGCGATCCGCTCGTCGCGCTTCGACTTGCCGCTGACGTACGATGCCGCAGACTTGCCGCTGCGCGTGGGCGACGTTGTGCGCATGCCGATCGGAACGCGCGAGCAAATCGGCTTCGTCGTTTCCGCGCCGCGGACGCGCGAGGCGGACCGCGAACTCAAGCCGCTGATACAAGCGCCCGGCGTACCGCGAGCGTTCGATGAAACCGGCCTCGCGCTCGCGCAGTTCATCGCGGACTACTACGTGTGCACGCTGGGTGAGGCTTTGAGCGCCGTCGTCCTTTCGTCCGCGGTGCCGCGTGCGATCGACGTTTTCACCCTCGCATCCGCCGAGCCGCAACGCGAGGCGTATCCGTCGGTACCGGCCCGGCTCGTGCGGCTGATCTGGGAAGAATTTCGCGATGGCTTCCAGATGGAGCAGCTCCTGCGCCATCCGGAATCGCGCCGCACCGGCGACCGCGCGACGCTGCTGCGTCACATAACGACGCTCGTGCGCAAGGGAGCCCTAACGAAGGCGCGCCGCGTGCTCGCGCCGCACATGCACGAGTATCAGATCCGCGTGCTGTATCCCGGCGCTTCGGCGATCAAAGGGCCTAAAGCGGCGGCGCTCGTCGAGTTCGTGCGCGGTCAGCCCGGTGTGCCGCGTGCCGATGCGCTCCTCGCGGGCTTTTCGAACGCCATCATCGCGCGCGCGATCAAAGCCGGTGCGCTTCGCGAGGAAGAGCGGCGGCCCGCAACCGCACGCGCCGCGAGTACGCTCGCCGATGCGGAGTTCCCCGCGACGCCGGAGCAAGCGCGCGCGATTCACGCGATAGAGCAGCGTTTGGACGCTCGCGAACATCACGAGGTGCTCGTGCACGGCATAACCGGCAGCGGCAAAACGTATGTGTACATCGAGGTGATCAAGCAGGTGGTGCGCGGCGGCGGACGCGCGATCGTGCTTGTGCCCGAGATTTCCCTGACCCCGCAGACGGCGCGCCGCTTCGAGCAAGCCTTCGGCGATCGTGTGGCCGTACTGCATTCGGCGCTCTCCGAACGCGAACGTTTCGACGCGTGGCAAGCGTGTGCGCGCGGCGAAGTGGACGTGGTCGTCGGCGCGCGCAGCGCCGTATTCGCGCCGCTGCAAAATGTGCGGATCGTCGTTGTGGACGAAGCGCACGAGACGTCGTACAAGCAAGATTCCACCCCGCGCTATAACGCCGTAACCGTTGCGCGCGAACGCATGCGGATCGAGCGCGGCGTGCTGCTGCTGGGCAGTGCGACGCCGGCGCTCGAATCGTACGCGGCAGCGCGCGAAAGACGCGATGGCCTCATCGAATTGCCGGCGCGCGCGACGGGCCAGGCGCTGCCGGCCGTGCACATCGTCGACATGGCCAAAGAGTTCGAGGGCGGCAACCGGCGGATTTTCAGCACGAAACTCGCGCAGGCTATGGACGAACGCTTACGGCGCGGGGAGAAGACGGTGTTGTTCGTCAACCGTCGAGGAAGCGCGGGATTTTTGTTGTGCCGCGCGTGCGGCTATGTTCCCGAGTGCGTGCGCTGCAGCGTCTCGCTCACGGTGCACCGCGCGGAGGGATTGCTGCGCTGTCATTACTGCGACGCGCAGCGGAGCATTCCGCCGGTGTGCGAGGTGTGCGGCTCGGACACGATCCGTGAATTCGGCGTCGGAACGCAACGTGTTGCGGAAGACGTCCGGCGGCTGTATCCGCAGGCGCGCGTCGTGCGCATGGACAGCGATACCACCACGCGCATCGGCGATCACGCGCGCTTGCTCGATGAATTCGCGGCAAGCGGTGACGTGCTGGTCGGAACGCAAATGGTCGCGAAGGGCCTCGACTTTCCCGCAGTGACGCTCGTCGGCGTCATCGCGGCGGACATCGGGCTGCACGCGCCGGATTTCCGTGCCGCCGAACGGAGCTTCGCCCTGATCATGCAGGTGTGCGGACGCAGCGGGCGCGCGCGAGCGGGCGAAGCGATCGTGCAAACGTACTCGCCCGAGCATACCGCAATCACGCATGCCGCCGCCCACGACTACGCCGGATTCGCGGAACTGGAAATGCAGCAGCGCACCGAACTGCGATATCCCCCGGTCTGCGACCTCGTGTATCTGGGCATCATCGGGCGCAGCCGCGCACAAGCGCTCGCGCAGGCGCAGCAGTACGCCAAGATGTTGGAAGAAGCGCAGGCAGCGCAGGTGCTTGGGCCCGCGCCGTATCCGATCGCCCGGCTCAACACCGAATGGCGCTTCCGCATCGCGCTCAAAACGCGCGATCTTCAGGCCGTTCGCGCCGCGTTGCGTGAACGCGTGCTGCCCGCCGCGCGCGCGCAGCAGCACACGCGCCTGGTCGTCAACGTAGACCCGTAGCGGTTTTTCGGGTACTATCGGCATCGTGGCAACCCATCTTTCGACTGCGACGCAGTTGCTGCCGCTTGCGTGGATCCTCGGCGGCATCATCGCCGGCGCGATCGCGTATATGCTCGTCATCCGGCCGGTCCGCCGGGCGACGCTCTCGCATGGCTGGCGCGCGCTCGAAACGGTGCTTTCGATCGTCGGAACGGTCCTGGTGCTGTGGGGCGCGCTGGCAGGCTTATACATCGGCATGGACCACGTCACGCTCTCGACCCGCGAGGCGGCGTTTCTCGATCGCGCAATCGGCGCGCTCTTCATCTTTTCGCTGATGTGGATTGCCGCGCGCATCGCGGGCGCATCGATCGAAGCGTTCAGTCAGCGCACGGAGCACAAACTGTTCTCCGTGTCGCTGTATTCGACGCTCGTCCAGGGCGCGATTCTCGTCATCGGGCTGCTCACGGTGCTCAGCTCCATGGGTATCGCGATCGCACCGCTGCTGACGACGCTCGGTCTGGGCGGTCTAGCCGTCGCGCTTGCGCTCAACGATACGCTGAGCAATCTGTTCGCCGGCGTCCAAATCGTCGCGGCGCGGCAACTGCGCATCGGCGACTATGTGAAGTTCGATTTTGCGGAAGGAGAAGTCGTCGACATCCACTGGCACAACACGACCATCCGCGATCTCGAAAATAACGTGACGATCGTGCCGAACTCGAAAATCAACACCTCGCCGTTCACGAATTACTCGATGTGTGTGTCGGCGCTCATGATCCCCGTGAACGCCGTCGTTGCGTGGAAAGGTCCGATGGACGGCCTTCGTTCCATCGCCGAGCGCGCGGCGCACGACGCCGTCGCCGACGTCGCCGGCAACGTGGAGGCGCAGAAAAGCGCGGTCTACCTCACGGCTGTCAACGAAACGAACGTGCAGATTACGGCGCTGCTTCCCGTCGGCCATATCGCCAACCGGATGCGAGCCGTCAGCGGATTTCTGAGGCGCGTCCACGACGAGGCCTACGCCGCCGATATGGGCCTTCCGGCTCCAGGAAAATGACCCGCCCAGAGTAACGTAGGTTACCAACTACAGTGGAGGTGACCAATGAAACGTCTCTATTGGGTCGCGCCTTTCGTGTTGTTCGCGCTGGTGTTTTTCCACCCGGCGCCCGCCTTTGCCGGATTGCACTTCTGCAACAAGACCGATGGGGAAAGTCGACGTCGCCATCGCGATAATGTCGGGCGACTGCATGTTCGACTGGTGCAACGAACGCGTCGAGGGCTGGTGGGCTATCGATGCGGGCGATTGCAAAACGCCCATCGGCGCCAATCTCGATACGTCGGGCGATACCGACTACTACTACTATGCGGAGGACAGCAGCGGAACGACATGGACCGGCGGCCTGTCGCTCTGCGTCGATCCGCAATACGCGTTCGACTATAAAGATCGTGAAGAAGAACAGTGTGTCAGCGGTACGCACCGGAACTTCAAAAAAGTGGAGACCGGAACGTATTCCGACTACACGCTCAGTTTGACGTCGACGTAGAACTCACGCGCAGCGTCGCACCCGGAACGATGAGTTGTGAGAGCAACAAACCCGCAACGATGAGAATCGCCGCGACGAGCGCGCGCGCCGCAAGGGCCGCCGCATCGCTGTAGTTGTTCGTAGACACGACCCACAAGACGCTCTGATAACTCAGCGAACCCGGCACGAGCACGTGCAGTGCGGGAATCAAGAATACCGGCTGCGGCACGCGGAGAAACTTCGCGCCGCCGTTTGCGACCAGACCGCATACCAGCGATGCGAGGAACGGTGCGACCTGGTGCGCGCCGGGGACGGCGGTGAAAGCGAACGAGGTGCCGAGCGCGACGACGCTGGCCAGCAGCACCCACGCGAAATCGCGGAAACGCGCGTCGAGATCGACGGACAAGCCGAACGAAAGCAACACGACCGCCGCGAGCCAGAACGGCGGCCCGACGGGATGCGGCTGCACGTCGGCCGTGCTCGCAAAAATGCTGCCAACGACCGCGAACCCCAGAAACGCTCCGCAGCCGAGCGCGAGCAAAATTGCGAACACGCGGCCTAGCCGCGCTGTTCCGGCGATTAAATCTTGATTCGCCAGTTCGTGCAGCGCCAGCGTCAGCGAGTAGCCCGGCAGCAACACGACGACGCCCGCTACGATGGAAATATAGAGGTTCACCGCATGCACTTCGTGCGTGTATGCCGCGACGATGAGCGTTGCGACGAACGCTGCGAACACTTCGAATAGCCGGTCCATCACGGCATTGCGCGTGGTGAAGAAGGACAGAACGCCCGTCGAAGCGCCGATGAGTGCCGCGACGATGAGCTCGTGCACGCCGCCGCCGAGCAGCACCGCGACGCCGACCGCGACGCTGGCGAGCGCAAGGACCGTCATATAGGCCGGAGGCGGCGGACAGCGTTTGTCGAGCCCGCGCAGCTGCGCGATCGCTTCGGGCAGATCGATCGAGCCGTTTTGCAGGTCGTCGTAGATCTCGTTGAGCAGCGCGAGTTTGCGTAAGTTCACGCGTCCCGGGCTCATGCGTAACATCACGATCTGCTGCGCGTAGCGCGGTCCGATGGCGAGCGTGACGTTGGTGGGAAGCGCGAATATCTCGATTTGGAGGCCGAGCACGCCGCTGATCGAGGTAATCGTGCGCTCGAGCTGGTCGGAGGCAACGCCCGCGCGATGCAATTCGCGCGCCAACTGCGCAACGAAGATCGCCTTCGGATCTTCGTGGATGGCAAAATAAGAGGCCGCCATTTCGGCGGCCTTCTTGTTTACTTCGCGGCTTTCTTTTTGCCGGTGCTTTTCGCTGCGGGCGCTGTTGCCGCCGCAGACGAGGCTTTCGCCGCTGCTCTGGCGAGACGCGCCTTTTTGCGCGCTGCTTTATTCGGGTGAATGATGCCCTTTTGCGCGGCCTTGTCGAACTGCGCCTCGACGGATTTCACTGCCTCGGCATCTTGCGCGGAGACGGCTTTTTTGAAAAGCGTCTTCAAACGCGTCTTGACGTCCAGGTTGCGCTGGGTCCGCTTCTCGCTCTGCCGCACCCACTTTTCGGCGGCCTTGATGTTAGGCACGAATCACTACTCCTTGCTCTAAAGGCACGAGGCACACTATACCACGGGCCAGGGGCGGCGGCAAGCCTTCATGTCTGCGACCGCAGGATGCGGCGGTAGCTCTCGTAGCGGCTCTGGGCAACCCGCCCTTGCGCCACGGCAGCCTGCACGGCGCAGTCCGGTTCGTGCAGATGCGTACAGTCGGTGAAGCGGCAGCCGGCGGTCACGTCCCGCATCTCCCGGAAGCCCTGGACCAGCTCCGCCGGCGTCACGTCGCCCAGGCCGAATTCGGCCACGCCCGGGCTATCTATAAGGAAGCCGTCCGGCATGCGGTACAGGCGCGAGGCCGTCGTCGTCTGGCGCCCGATGCCGTGGCGGGAGACGTCCCCGACGACCGCGTCGCCGCCCAAGGCGCGAAAAATGGAACTCTTGCCGACCCCCGAGACGCCGCAGAGCAGCGCGTGGCGGCGCACGAGCGTGCCGCGAAGATCCTCGACGTTCTCGCCCGCCTTCGGATTGACGACCAGCGTTTCATAGCCGATGGACGCGTACAGTTGGGAGATCCCGTTCTTCGTGCGGTCGTCCGCGAGATCGGGTTTGGTGAGGACCACGACCGCGGCGATGTTCTCCAGCTCGGCAAAAGCCAGGAGCTGATCGAGTGTCAGCAGGCGCGGCGGCGGATCGGCGAGCGCGGTGACCGTGACCATGGCATCGACGTTGGCGGCCATCGTTTTCGCGCGGCCCTCGGCCGTCCGGCGCTGCAGCGTGAACGTACGCGGCTCGACGCGCTCGACGAGCGCCCGCCCGTCTTCGAGCAACCGGACGAACACGCGGTCGCCCGGCGCGAGCATTTCACGCTTGCCGCTCGCGCGCTTGAGATCGGCGACGCGCGGCACTTCCTCGGAATCCAAGACAACGTGAGCGGCATTTTTACCGACGGAAACGACGCGCGCCGGGAACGTTTGCGTCACGCGGCTAAACGATGGAACATCGTGAATTGGGCCCGCACCTTGCGCTTCGACGCACGACCGAGTTCGGCGTTGCACGGCCGCGTCGCCGTGCTTGCGCGCGACGGGGTGCGCGTGCGCATGTGCGAGGACCACGACCTTCCGCGCACGTACGTCTTGATCGAAGGTCCGCAAGGCGTCGACGCGTCCGAACTGCCGCAGCGGCTTCCGGATGCGCGTTGGTATGATGCGCCGATCATCGCCCTTGCAATTGAACCTCTGCCCGCGGATGCCTTGCCGCTCCTCGCGGGCGCCCTCGGCGGCCCCGGCGCTCCGGCGGGCGTCTGCGACTGCAGCGAGATCGCGGGACGCTTGATCGTCGAATTCCGCCCGGACGTGACACAACCGGCGCTGGTGAGCCGTATCGTCGACGTGGAACTCCAGCGTTTGAGAGCGACGCGGCGCACGCAATTGCTCACGCCCCTGCCGGCGCGTATCGTGGCGGCCATTGCCGGCGAAGCATTACAGGCGCCCGAGATCGCACCGGATCGGATTTTGGAATCGTTATTGGGGCTAGAGCATGTGGAATAGCGTGTTGCAATACGTCGGCCCCACGGATCTCGTCGACATCATCGCGACGAGCATTCTCATCTATTACTTTCTGCTGCTGATCCGCGGCACGCGCGCCGTGCAGATTCTTACGGGCGTTCTCGTACTGCTCGGGTTACTCGGCGTGGCAAACCTCTTTCACTTGCTGCTGCTCAGTTCGATCCTCAACCTAATCGTCATCGGCGCCGCCGTTTCTCTGCCGATCGTTTTCCAACCGGAGCTGCGGCGCGTGCTCGAGCAGCTGGGCCGCGGCGGGTTCTTTCGCCTGAACGAACGAGAGCAGAACGCGGGTCCGCGCGGCGACGATAAGATTATCGCGATGCTGGCCAAAGCCGCATTTCTGCTCTCGCGCAACAAATACGGAGCGCTGATCGTCGTCGAGCAGCAAACCGGACTCAAAGAATTCGTCGAAAGCGGTACGACGTTGAACGCGGCGCTTTCGCCCGAGTTGCTGCTCTCGCTTTTCGTACCGCGATCGCCCTTGCACGACGGCGCGGTGATCGTGCGGGAAGGCATCGTCGAAGCCGCCGGCTGTTTCTTGCCGCTCGCCGAACAATCGCTGACCGAACGGCGCTTGGGAACGCGGCATCGTGCCGCGCTCGGCATCTCCGAGCAAACCGACGCCGTTGTGGTCGTCGTCTCCGAAGAGAGCGGCGGCATCTCGGTTGCGCGCGAGGGCAAACTCTCGCGGGCGATCGAAGATGAGACGCGCCTGTTCCGCCTGCTGCTCGCATCGACGCGTCCGCGGCGCCACGCGCGGGAAATCCGGGACGACTTGGTCACGCAGTTGCGCTCGCGTCTACCGGTCCCCGTGCTGCACCGGCAGCCGCCGGACGAGCACAAGAAGGCGGAGCAGCTCTGATGGTCTCGGCAATACGAAACAACTTCGGCATCAAATTGCTTTCGCTGTTTTTGGCGATCGTCGGGTGGGCCTATTTCCGGTTCGCGAGCAATCCGCTCATCACTGCACGGTTCGATCAACAGATCAGCGTCCCGATCACCGCGGTGAACGTACCCAGCGGCTATATCGCGCGGTTCCCCGACAAAGCCGCGGCCGTGACGATCGTGCCCGAGCGCGGACAGCCGCCGGTCAAACCCGACGAGGTGAAGGCCGTTCTCGATCTCTCCAACCGCACGGCAGGCGTTTACAACGTGCCCGTGCAGCTGGTTGCGCCGAACGTTGCCGTGCAGTCGCTCAGCCCGGCCTCCGTCACGTTAACGATCGAGAAGATCGATCAGAAGGCGTTCCCGGTCGCCATGTACTATGGAACGCAGGGCAATGTCGTGGTAAGCCGTTTTACGGTCACGCCGTCCTCGGTTACGGTTCGCGGACCCGACAGCGAACTCTCGCAAGTGGCGACGGTCCGCATCAATATGCCGCTCAACACCTCGGGAGCATCGTTCGACGAAATGATCCGTCCTGTAGCAGTCAATTCGAACGGCGACCAGATCGGCGACGTGCAAGTCACGCCGAATCTCGTGCGCGTGCAAGCGAAATTGCTTCCCGCAAGCGGCTCGCCGAAGTGAGCGAACTCTTCGGAACCGACGGCGTACGCGGCGTAGCGAACGCCGAGCTCACGCCGGAACTTGCCTTTGCGGTGGGGCGTGCCGGCGCGATGGTTCTGGCGCACACCAGCGACCGGCACCGGCCCATCATCGTGGGACGCGACACGCGTCTGTCCGGAACGATGCTCGAAGCGGCAATCATTGCCGGTATTACGTCCGCCGGGCGCGACGCCGTTTCGATCGGGGTCGTTCCGACGCCGGCGGTCGCAACGATCACCGTGCGGACGGGCGCCGCCGCCGGCGTCATGATCAGCGCCTCGCACAATCCGATCGCGGACAACGGCATCAAATTTTTCGGTCCCGACGGATTCAAATTGTCCGATGCGATTGAAGAAGAGATTGAAGCACTCGTCGACGCGAAAGACGTGCCCCGGCCGACGGGAACCGACATTGGCGTAGCAAGCCTGGCTCAAAATCTCGGCAAGCATTACTACGACGAGCTCTATGCCAACGCGCAGGACTTGCGCTCCCTGACGATCGTCGTGGACGGCGCTTTCGGCGCGGCGTATGCGTACGCTCCATACGCGCTGCGCAAGCTCGGCGCGAGGGTTCATGAAATCAACTGCGAAAACGACGGCGCGCGGATCAACGTGAATTGCGGCGCCACGGATCTGCGCCCGCTGCAAGCGCGCGTGCGCGAGCTCATCGCGCAAGGACAAACGAACGTCGTCGGCGTCGCGTTTGACGGGGATGCCGATCGCGCGCTCTTCGTCGACGAAACGGGAACTGCGCTCAGCGGCGATCACGTCATGCTGGTCTTGGCGCGCGATCTGCACGAGCGCAAAAAACTCGACGGCAATACCGTCGTGGCCACCGTGATGAGCAATATCGGTTTGGAAAAAGCCCTTTCCGCGCACGGCATCACGCTGCTCCGCGCACCGGTCGGCGACCGGTACGTACTCGAGCGCATGCGCGAGGGCCGTTACGTGCTCGGCGGCGAGCAATCCGGACACATCATCAATCTGCACAATAACACCACGGGCGACGGCCCGATGACGGCGATTGCGCTCTTCTCGACGCTCGTGCGCCGTGCAAAGACGCTGCACGAGCTCGCAAGCGAGATGCGCGTTTATCCGCAAGTGTTGGTCAATGTGAAAACGCCGCGCAAGGAAGTTCTCGAACATCCCGATATCAAGCGAGCGGTTGCGCAAGCTGAGCAAAACTTAACCGGAATTGGGCGGTTACTGATACGTCCGTCGGGTACCGAGCCGCTCATCCGTGTTATGGTCGAAGGCGACGATCAGCAGCATATCGAGGAACTCGCAGCCGACCTTGCCGACCGCATAAGGCAAGCAGCTTCAGTCGCCTAGAGTCGCCGCCGACCATCAAAGAACCGCCTTGAATGCCTCGGGAAGGGAATTTCGGCCCAGAGGAAAACAAGGAGGCCAGCGTCGCGGGCTACCCAGCCGGGCGCTTCTAAGCCTGCCAAATGATCACTGAGTCCGGGCCGCGCCCGGAGCGGGGGACATACCGGTAGGGGTGAATGGGCCAGTTTGGTCCTAGGGCGATCTTTCACGTCCGAACCCGTCAACTAACCCCGCAAGTGTTTTGAAAGAGGAGCAGTTTTTGCGTTACCTTTTGACCACTGCGGTATTGGCGTTTTTACTCGCCGGGTCCAGTGCTTTTGCATTGGCCGATCCCGCTGCGAGCGCCCCGCAAACCGCGGCCGTCACAACGACGACCGCAAGCGTTCCCGCGACGACCGCCTCTTCGGAGGCCGCTGCGGAACCCGGCGTCCCGGTTGACAGCCCGGATGTCGCCCAATGGACCGCGCAGCTCATCCGTGAGCAGCACGCGGCTCCCGCCCACCACGCGGCACATGGCCTCGGCAAGTTCGCCAGCCGGATTCTCGCCCGCACGACCACCATCGCCCGCACGCTGACGCGTGACGCGCTGCGCTTTCTGGGCACGCCGTACGTCTTCGGCGGCACGAGCACGTCCGGATTCGACTGCTCGGGCTACGTGCAGCACGTCTTCGCGATGCTCGGGGTGAGCATTCCGCGAACCGCGGATGCGCAGTACTACGCCGGCCGCCACATCTCGGGCGGTATGAAGCCCGGCGACCTCGTCTTTTTCCAGACGTATGAACCCGGCCCGTCCCACGTGGGCATCTACCTGGGGAACGGCAAGTTCGTGCACGCCTCCAGCCACGGCGTCATGGTGAGCAGTCTGTCCGACTCGTATTGGGCGAACCGCTACCTCGGCGCAAAACGGATGATCGCCAGCATCAAGTAGGTTACGACGACGGAAGAATCTCGCGCGGAAGCCGAACAGCGCCGCGCCGCCCTCGGGTATCTTTTTTGGCCGGCCGCGCTCTACGAGCAGTATCTCGAGCGCGAGCCGGCTTCGTCGTGGTACCGCCAGCAGGTCCGCCAAGCGGTTGCGTTCGGCATACGCGCAGCCCTGTGGGGAACGGCCGCGCTGGTCTGGCCGCTCGTGCTCTCACTTCTGGTCGGAAATCCAACGGCGACGATCGTGTTCTACCTGATCGCAATCGCGCTGGATGCCGTGCTCTTCGCTGTTTGGCTCAGGCGCGCGTTCCGCTATAGCAGGCGCGCGTCGCGCGGCGAAACGTTTTCACTGCGTCCCGCGCACCGGCAAACCGCTACAAGGGGAATTCCCGTAAAGCACTAATCCTTCGCGGTCGCCGCGGCAGCGGCGCGAACGATGGGGTGTCGCCAAGCGGTAAGGCAGCGGGCTTTGAATCCGCCATTCGTTGGTTCGAATCCAGCCACCCCAGCCACCGTACGAAGACCCGGATTCTTACCGGGTCTTTCGTTTTCGAGTCGAATTGTGGGCCGCAATGAGTGCGAATACGCTGCACGTAACGAACGGCGATTCGGTGCTGCACATCTGGAAAAAGGCGGGCTTGCTCGGCACGCACCTGGCGTGGCGCGACGTTCTGCATGAGGGTCCGGTGCCCGGGAACCTGCCGCTCGAGACACTGAGCCGGCTTCGCGCCGACTATCTTGCCTCGCGCGGGTGGGGAAATGCGATCAAACTCCATCACGACTTCGAGAAACGCGATGCGCTCATCCGCCGCGCCAAAGAATTCGAAGAAGTGTTGCTCTGGTTCGAACACGACCTGTACGATCAGTTGCATCTGCTGCAGATCGTCTCCGTGCTTGCCGACGTTGGCGTCGGCGCCGGAAACGTGCAACTCGTCCAATCGGATCAGTACTTGGGCCTGCTCAGCGCGGACGAGATCATGGCGCTGTATCCGAAGCGGCGGTTTTTGACGAGCATGATGGCTAATGCGGCGGCGCAAGCATGGCGCGCATTCACGAGCGACGAACCGCCGGCGCTGCAAGCCGCTGCGGACGCTTCGTATGCCGGTCTGCCGTTTTTGGGAGCCGCGCTCAAACGTCTTTGCGAAGAGTATCCCGCGCGGGAGAGCGGTTTATCGCGCACGGAAAAGCATCTGCTCGAAGCGTGCGCGCAAGGAGCGCGAACCAAAGAAGAACTCTTCCGGCGGGCGCAAGCGCGCGAGGAAGCGTCGTTTTTGGGCGACTCGCCGTCGTCCGCGCACATCGACGCTTTGTGCGCCGAACCGGCGCCGCTCATCTCGCTGCTCGAGAACGGATACGAGCTCACGGTTCTCGGCCGCCGCGTGTTGGCCGGCGATGCGGACTGGCTGGAGCATCAACCGTTGGACCGCTGGATCGGCGGCACACATCTTACCGCCGAAAACGATTGGCGGTGGGACGAGGCGAGCGAACGCATGGTACAAGGCGAGCGGGCCACGCGGAGCGAACGCGCGCCATCTGAACCGTAAGGAGAGATTGATGGCCCACGACGCACTTTCGGTCGATATCAAGTCTGAACATAACGGAGCGGCGATCGTGTACCGCCTGCACGGCAGTCTCGATTTAGCAACCGCGCCCTCGCTGCGCGCCGCGCTCATCGAAGCCGCGAACGAAGGCAAGCACGACATCATCGTCGATCTCACGGAACTGGAATTTCTCGATTCGACCGGCTTGGGCGCGCTGATCGGCGCACACCGCCGCGCGCTCGAAAACAATGGGCGCGTTCGCCTCATCGTGCGTGACGGCGCGATTCAGCGTCTGTTGAATATCACCGGCTTGATGCGGATATTCGCGGTTTACGGTTCGCTCGACGCCGCGCTGAACGACCGGGACAGGCTCGCCGCTTCGTTATAGTTCGCGTACGATTCATCGAGCAGCTCGATCACGTGCTTGACGGCGATCGGGCTGTTTTGTTTACGCAGATGCGCCTGCATTTGCAGCGCGCAACCCGGATTGGCGGTAGCCACAACCTCGGCATGCGTTGCGGCGACGTTGCCCGCCTTGCGCTCCCCAAGGCGGCGCGCCATTTCCGGTTGCGTCACGTTATAGATCCCGGCACTGCCGCAGCACAGCGAGCTTTCGTTCATTTCGACGAGTTGCAAGCCGGGAATGCGCGAGAGCAGCGCCCGCGGCGGCGCAGTGATGCGCTGCGCGTGCGCCAGATGACATGCATCTTGATAGGTGACGGTTGCGCGAACCGCGCCCAAACCGCCGGATAAACCGATCTCGTCAAGAAACTCGAGCACGTCGCGCACGCGCGCGGAGAACTTTTCGGCGCGCTCCGCCCACTGCGAATCGTCGCGAAGCAGATGTCCGTACTCTTTGAGGGTGGACCCGCATCCGGCAGCGTTGATGATGTAGTAGTCGGCGCCGGATCGCTCGAACGCCTCGATGTTGCGCTTTGCCAGTTCGCGGCCGAAATCCATCTCGCCGGCATGCACCGCGATCGCTCCGCAGCATCCCTGAGCGGCTGGAATCACGACCGTGCAGCCGTTGCGCCGTAAAACGCGCACCGTTGCCTCATCGACGTCCGCGAATGCAACGTGCATCACGCAGCCGGCGTGCAGCATCACGGTAAAGCGCGATGGCGAAGCCTCCATCCGCTGATCGCGCGCGACGAAGAATTTCGCCGACATCGTCGGGGCGAGCGATTCCGTTTCTTCCAGATGCAGTACGCGCAGAAGGCCGGACTTCCGCACGAGCGTTTGCATCCCGGATCGTTGATAGAAGCGCAGCAACGCCGCGCCCAAACGCATGACGGCAAGATTACCGAACACGACGCGAAGCAGCAGCCAACGGAAAAAACGTGCGATCGGAGCGCGCTTCGGTCCGCGCGCCTTTTCAATCTCGTGGCGCGCGTCTTCGACTAATCGTCCGTACTGAACGCCGCTGGGGCATACGGCTTCGCAGGCGCGGCAATCCAAGCACTCGGACATTTGGTGCACGAATCCCGGAGAAAGCAAATCGAGCCGCTCTTCGGCGACCGCTTTGACCAAACTGATGCGCCCGCGTGGCCCGGACGTCTCCGTCAAGGTTTCGACGTAGGTAGGACAGGTCGGCAGGCATAAGCCGCACCGAACGCACTTGTTATAGACGGAGGCGTCGAACATCGCAAACACGTGTTCGCCGCTCCGGCGCGAGCCGCTCCCGCGGCCCGTAAAATTTCTCGCGCCGCGCGTAAGCGAGGGGGCGACCACGGCCGGCCTGCGAATAAAGCCCACAGATGAACTTCATGCCCGGTGAGCCGGTGCCGTCGCTGGTGAACGTGAGCGTCGCTTCTCGCGCCGGTATGTATACCGTCGGGAACGCGTCGTTTTTCCGGTATATCGTTCGGTTGGCCGAAGCGGACTTGTCGCTGAGCACGACCGATCGCGAAGCGCTCGACATGCTAGCCGCGATTCCGCACGCATTTTTCGATGACGACGAAATCGTGTGGGGACGCGGATGGCGCGTCGTTCCGCCGGTCTCGCTTGACGATTGGCCGGTGCTCGAATCGACGCCGCAGCGTATACGTGCGGCGCTTGAAACGGCACGCCGCCTGATGTGGGAAAACGCCGCACCGATTGGCGTGACGGCGCGAGAAATCGTCGGTATCGAAAACGAGCTCGACGAGGTATTCGCAATACTCAAACGCGCCGAGGACGCCGGCGTTCCCGTAAACATCAGCTACGTAAGCTGATCCTACCAGTGCGAAAGAAGAAGACCGGCCCTCTTCGGGCCGGTCTGTTCTTGCTTGCTGTCTTACTGTTCAGAGCGAAGGGCCTTGCTGTGCAATGGGATGTCCCTCCACCCAGCTTGTAACCACTGGACCCGCAAAACTCACGCTGCATCCGAGTGCTCAGCCGGGGGACGGTACGACGGGCTCCGGATTGGTGAGCGACGTTAGTATGTGGTCTTGCCACGCGCCGTCGAGGAACAAGTAGGCTTTCGCTATGCCCTCTCGCACAAAACCCAAGCGATCGAGTACTGTCGCGCTGCGCGCGTTGTGCGGCATGTAGTTCGCCATGATGCGATGCAGCCGTACTTCCTTGAAGATGAACTCGATACCGGCGCGGCATGCTTCGGTCATGTAGCCGCGTCCCTGTGCGTGCTCCGCTAGGGCATAGCCCATATAACACGCGAGAAACACGCCTCGCACGACCTCGCTGAAATTGACGTAGCCGATGAGCGGCCCATCGGGATTCGTCCCGCGTTCGAAGATGGAAAATGCGTAGCGGGTGCCGCTGCGAAACTGGTCGATTTGCGCATCGAGCAGTTCGCGCTGGGCGCAGACGTCGAAATGCCGAGCCGTCATCGGCGGGTTCCACGGCGCGAGATGCCGCTGGTTTTCCTCGTTGAAGTGCACGTACGCCTCGGCGGCGCGGCGCCCTGGGATCGTGAGAAGAAGTCGTTCGGTCTCGAATGCGGGGATGGCAGAGCGCATAGGCCGGCTAGTATAGCATGACCATAGGGTTGCTTGCCATCACGAGTCGCCGGCGTCCACCGGTCCGGTCGCGTCGTGCCTGTCGTGGATGGCACCCAGCGCAACGCAAGCCGACGGAAGGCACCGCAACACCGTCGACTACCGCATTTAACGTGCTCAACCGCGGAGATGCAGCCTCCTAGCCCCATCGCAGCCCGCGCGTGAACGCATTCAGCAGAAGTTAGCCTTCCGCGCATCTCCACAGGATGCCCACAGAGGGCTCTTACACTTCTTTGCGAATATCATGAAACAGTTATTCTGTGATACCGAGTAGGTCGCTGAGGAGAAGCCTGTGGAGATTTCCATCGCGGTTGCCGAGGCCGGCGAGTTTGCCACCCGATGGCATTATTGCCTCGAACGGGGGCGGATTATTGGGTTCGGGTGCGTTCAGGCAGTGGATGAGTTCTCCGGGCTGCAGTCGCCGCAAGTCAATTTGGCGTGCGCGCTGCTACGCGATTTGCCACGGGTCCGCACTAGCGAGTCACTGACCGAGCCGGCCGAGGCCCGGTACATCTACGCGATAACCGACGGCAACGCCATTAAGATTGGGTGGAGCGCGCGGCATCCTACGGTAGCTGGGAGCAGGCTATCGCGATTGCAGACGGCGCACCATGCCGATCTTCGCCTCATCGGCGCCGTTATCTCGGCGAGTACTCTTGAGGCCGATCTTCACCGCCGGTTCGGCGAGTTTCACATTCGCGGGGAGTGGTTCAGGTACGCTCCCGCGATCGTCGAATACTTCGACCCGCAATGAGAAAACGCGACGACGAGCAATCGGCGCCGGTCGATCCGTACATCATTCTGCACGGAGCGTACCTGCTTCAGGAGCGCAACCGCAGTCCCCTGACCATTGACGCGTATGCCCGCGACCTGGAGCTCTTCGGAGCATTCCTCGCGGGCGGAAATGTTCTCGATGAAAACGGTAAGCGTAAAGCTTGGCCGCAGCTTTTGGCGGCAACGCACAGCGACGTGCGGCGTTTTGTAGCCGACCTCGCGGGACGCCGCAAATATCAAATGGTTGCCGTGCGGCGCAAAATTTGTTCGCTGCGCTCCTTTTATAAGTATCTCAAGTACGAACGTATACGGGATGATAACCCTGCCGCCGATATCCCGTCGCCGCCGGTCGAAAAGAAACTCCCCAAGGTACTGGGGCAGCCGGAAGTCGGAAAGCTGCTTGCAACGGAGCGTGCCGACTGGTCGCCGTTCCAGCGGCTACGGGCTGCGGCCATCATAGAGCTGCTTTACGGCAGCGGCGTTCGCCGTGCCGAGGTCGCAAGAATAGACTTAAGCGACATGAATTTGCGCGATCGCACCATCAGCGTTCATGGCAAAGGATCGAAGCAGCGGCTTGTGATCATCAACAAAGCAACCGTCGATGCGATCCAGCGCTATTTGGGCGTTCGTCCTAAAACGACCGACCCGGCGCTTTTTGTCGGGGTCAGCGGGAAAAGGCTTACTCCCCGCCATGTTTGGTATATCTTCAAGGAAATGTACAAGATTAGCGGCGTGCAGGAACCCGCGTCTCCGCATACTTTGAGACATTCGTTCGCCACGCATCTTCTGCAAAATGGTGTGGACCTGGTAACAATCAAGGATCTTCTGGGACACGAAAGTGTCGCAACGACGCAGATTTACACGAATGTCGATTTCACGCACAAAAAGCGCGCCTACGACGAAGCGCACCCGCGCGATCGGATGGACGACCGGTAATGGCAAGCCGCGAATACGCGCGTCCCCCGGCAGCCCACTCCGCCGAACTCGAGCAGGCGATAGCGCAATCACCGCTGATCGCACGTGCCGACACGGTTGCGGCGGTTGCGCACGCCGCGATCGGCCAGCGGCGAGCCGACCACATGACGCCGTACATCGATCACCCGCGTCTCGCAGCGACGCTTGTGCTGCGCTGGAACCGCGACGGAATCATCGCCCTCGACGAATCTTCGCTCGAGCGGTGCGTCGCGGCGGCGCTCATGCACGATATTCTCGAGGACACGAAGCTTCCGCGCTCGGAATTGGCAGCGCAATTTCCGGGACAACGCAAACTGCTCGCGCTCGTCGACCGTATGACCGAACCGCCCGGCGATCCGGATGCGCCCGACTATTACCGCCGCATCGAACAAGACCGCGAAGCCATCGTCGTCAAATGCGCCGACCGCTGTGCGAACCTCGAGGATGTCGTCAAAGACCTGCGCCGCGGCGACGGCGTCGAACGCTGGCGGCGCTACGTCGATAAAACCCAACGCGACGTGTTGCCGATACTGCACGACGCGGCGCTGGAGCGCGAACTCATGCGCCGAGTCGAGGAGATCGAGGGACTGCTCCGAACGCCTGCACCGTGAAGCGGACGGCTCTTCTTCTTCCGCTGGTTCTGCTTGCCGCGTGCGCCGCGCCGCCGCCGCAATTCAAACAAACCGGCGTTTTTCCACCCGGTGCGACCATTGTCGCGCGCAATATTCGCGGCAGCATCGACGCGTATGCGCCCCAGCGCGGCCAACCCGCCGATGAATACACCGTCGCGGCGTACGGGCCACCGGGCAGCGTGCAGATCACGAAGGCGCATCTGCTCATCACCGCAACGGCGAACCGCCCCGGCGTCAATTTTCTGCTGCGCGGCCCCAAAGGCGGCGCGATGGATCTGAGCACCCGGCAAGGCAACATTCACGTCGGTGATTTTGAGGGGGTCGTGAACGCGCACACCGATCGCGGAAACATCGCGATGCTCATTCCGCAATACGGCAGCGCATCGATCGGCACCGGACACATGAGCGTGATTTTCGCCGCTACCGATTGGCCGGGAACGCTGACCTTCTCAATCGGCACGGGCGACGTAGAAATCTACGTGAACGAGCACGCGCAAGCGCATATGCACCTGCATACCGATAACGGAACCATCTTTACCGATTTCCCGCCGCGGCCGCTCAAGGGAACCTCGCACGGAACGAACGAGACGCTCGACGGCACGATCAACGGCGGCGGCCCGCGTTCGATCGACGTCGAGGCGCGCAACGGCACGATTCGCGTGCTGCAGCTCAAGCCGCAGATTTAGCGCGGCGCTATACGCCGACGTGAACGAGAGCGGCTGCGGCGCGGCCGAATTGTTCCGGCGCGCCTAAGAGATATGCCGAGGTTCCCGGCCACAGATATTGTCCCGGCGTGACGCTGCGCGCGAGGTAGTGGAACGTGTAGACGCCCGGATCCAAATGGTTCGCAAACGCGATGATCCGGTCGCGGTAGATCTGCTGGTAATCGATCTGCCAGTCATCCGAGAGCGGTTGGTAGTACGCTGCGGTCGTCAAAAACGACGTGTCGATCGCCTCGAATCCCGCGGGCAGCGGATCGGTAATGACCACGCGGTCGACGGGGTGATCCACGACCACTTGAACGCCGACGTCGTACACGTTCCCCGCCTCGAACGTCAACGGCTGCGCGAGCGGCGCAATATCCATCGTGTCGAGCGCAGTCGTGGTATTGACGGCTCGAATCGTGCGCCGCGCCCGCAACCCCGCAAGCCGTCCGGGCGCATCCGGCGTAAGCGAGTACGCATAGGTCAGTACATAGTGAAGCGTGCCGGTCCCGTTTTTGCGCAGAACGATCGTATGCGCGCCCTTCGCGAGGTGCGAAAGCGTAAACGTATGGGGCGGGGCGGAAAAGCCGGCGAAGTGCACGCTGCCGGCCGGTTTGCCGTCGACGTCGACCTGCGCGGTGAAGTTCGGCGGCGCCGTTTGGTTGGCCGCGTACGCAACGATCGCTTCGAGCGCGGCGGCGGTATCGCTGAGCGCCGGCCATCCGCACTTGCACTGCTGTGCCACGAGTGCCTGCAGCGCACGGTCTTGGTCCGCTTGCGGTGCGCGCTGCGCCGCCAGCAATTCCACGTACGCTGCTTGCGCTTCCACGAGCGATGCATATGGTTCGCCCTGCGGCTGAATATTCGCGTAGCGTCCGGTCAGGTACGCCGAGCCGGCGAGCTGCGCTGTGAGTGCGCGTGCCTGAACGTTCCATCCGGGCGTGTTCTGAAGGTACACGGCGAGGGCCACGCGTTCGGGGAACGCCAAGCGTTCACGCTCGTCGTAAATGCGTTGCAAGAAATCGGTGCGGCGGTCACCCAGCGCGGCAAGCGCGCGAAGCATCGACAAGCGCGCAGACGCTTCGCATGACGCGCTCGCGCACCATTTGGCGATGCCCGAGGGATCCGCAAGCGCGCGCGCCAGAAACGGTTTGGCCTTGCTCAGCATGGCGCCCGGAACGGCAACGCCTTGCGAAGCGGCATGCCCGAGGGCTCGCACCGCGTCGGCACTTGCGAAGAGATCCGACGCATTGGCATGCGGCCAAAACGCGAAGCCGCCGTCGATCCGCTGCATTTGTGCGAGTCGCGTCACGTCCTTCGCGGCTTCGCCCGCGGCATTGACGCCGGAAATCGAACTGCCGAACGCGTGCCGCATCGCAAGCACCGATGCCGCGATGCTCAAGCGGGCCGCGACCGGTGAAAGCAGCGACAGCTCGTCTTGCGCGAACGCGGCCTTCGCGGGTTGCGTGATTTGCGGAACGAGCGAGGCGGCGGCCGCGATGCGCACCGTTCCGCCCGGCGCACCGATTGTCAACGGTATCGGCGCGCGCGCGTTCGTCGCGCCCGCTTCAACCGTGCTTTCGTTTACGTCCGCGGTGCGTATCTCCAGCGATACGCGGAACGCGTCCGATCCCGCGGCGCCGATCGTCGTTGTAAACTGCATGGATGCAGGCGCCGTGCCGTTCACCACCATCGGGAAACGCCAGGCATTCATACCCGGACCGAATTGCTGATGCGCTTGCGACGTTTGCGAACCTGCGGGCGATGAAAACGCGAGTGAACCGCTCAGGAGTGCTTCCGTTCGCGCATCGACCGTACCGGATCCGGCGTTCATCAGCAGCATGCCGCCCTCGAACCGGTCGCCCGGGCGCGCGAACTGCGGCAGCAAAGGATCGGTGACGAGCGGCTTGGTCGTAATGAACGTGGCATCGGCCGTCGCAAACCGCGGCCGGTCATCCGCCGTGACGGCAGCGGCCAGCACGCGCCACGTCGTCAAATTGTCGGGCGTCGTAAATGAAACCGTCGCGGTACCGCTCGAGTCCGTTTGCACGGCGCCGTTGAAATACGCGAGCGGGACGAATTGCGTGCGAACGCGCGTCCCC
>DAISWS010000035.1:0-22194 GCA_036826275.1 Vulcanimicrobiaceae bacterium | reverse complement strand
GGTTCGACGAACTCCGTTCCCAGGATTGGTTTGCCGTCTTCGCCGGTGCGCGCGAATTCAATGGCAGTCATACGGCCGTTCTCGCCGAGAATGCGAACGGGAGCGCAGAAGAAACGGAATTCGATACCCTCTTGTTTGGCGAACTCGTATTCGAATTCGTACGCGCTCATGTTCGCTTCGCCGCGCCGGTAGTAACATGTTACGCGTCCCTTCGATACCTCAGGACTTTGGCTATTAAGGATGCGTTTGCTGCACGTGAGCGCGTCGATGGCGGTGTTTCCGGCACCGATAACGGCAACGCGGCTGCCCAGATCGCCGACGTCTTGGCCGAGCTTGGCGCGTTCGATGAACTCGAGCGCGTCCCACACGCCTGCGAGGTCTTCCCCCGGAATCTCGTGCTTGGGCACGGACCCCATTCCGCACGCCACGACGATCGCATCGTAGCGCGAAAGCAACTCATCGGCGGTGACATCCACGCCGACCCGCGTGCACGTTCGAACATTGACGCCCATACGTACGACTTGCTGCGCCTCCCACAGCGCCGTATCGATGTCCAAACGGAACGGCACGATACCGTACGTGTTCAGACCGCCGAGTTCGTCTTTTGCCTCGAAAATCGTCACCGCATGGCCGAGGCGGCGCAGATCGCGCGCAGCGGAGAGGCCCGCGGGGCCGCCGCCTATGACGGCAATGTGTTTGCCGCTCGGGGGTCCGGGTTCAAAGAACGTAAGATCGTTCTGCATCGCGTAATCGACGGCATACCGCTGCAGATCGCCGATGCGTATCGGCGAGTCGCCGGCGGCGTTGTAGACGCACGCGCCTTCGCAGAGCTGTTCGGTGGGGCACACGCGCGCGCAGCTCGCGCCCATCGGGTTCGCGTCCAAGATCGTCCGCGCGCTGCCCTTGAGGTTGCCGCTGGAAATCTTGCCGATGAAGCCCGCCACGTCGATATGCGTCGGGCATGCGTTCATGCACGGCGCATCGTAGCAGTTCAAGCAGCGGTTGGCTTCGAGTTTGACTTCGATGCCGGAAAGCGGTTTGTGAATGGATTCGCCGAGCACGTTACCTCTTCACTTGTGTGTGGGGAAGCCAAGATTCATGCCGGCGTTGCTCTCGTTCCACCGGCTCGTTACGACTTTCTTGCGCGTGTAAAAGCGGAAACCGTCCTCACCGTAAATATGCAAATCGCCGAAAAGCGAAGCCTTCCAGCCGCCGAAGCTGTAGTAGCCGACCGGCACGGGAATAGGTACGTTCACGCCGACCATGCCCACGTCGACCTCGCTTTGGAAACGGCGCGCCGCCGAGCCGCTGCGCGTGAAGATCGACGTGCCGTTGCCGTACGGATTCGCGTGAACGATCGCCAGCGCTTCATCGAGCGATGCCGCTCGCAGATTCACGAGCACCGGTCCGAAGATCTCGTCGCGGTAAATCGACATCGACGGCTTGACGTTGTCGAAGAGCGTCGGCCCGATGAAGAAGCCGTCTTCGAGTCCGGGCACGCGCAAATCGCGTCCATCGGCAAGCAGGCGCGCGCCTTCGCGTTCACCTTCATCTATATAGTGCACGATCCGCTCGCGCGCGGCCGGACTGATGACGGGCCCCATATCGTTGCCGCGGTCATGTCCCGCTCCGATTTTCAGTTTGCCGATCCGCGCGATCACGCGCTCCATGAGCGCATCGGCCGATTCACCGACGGCGACGCTCGCGGAGATCGCCATGCAGCGCTGTCCGGCGGATCCGTATGCGGCGGAAACGAGCGCGTCCGCCGCCGCGTCCAAATCGGCGTCCGGCATGACGACCATGTGATTCTTCGCGCCGCCCAGGGCTTGCACGCGTTTACCGTGCGCGGCAGCCGTTTCGTAAATGTACCGCGCGATCGGCGTCGATCCGACGAAACTGATCGCGGCAACCTGCGGGTGCGCGAGCAGCGCATCGACCGCGGTTTTGTCGCCATGCACGACGTTGAAGACGCCGGGCGGCAGGCCCGCGCGTTCGAGCAGCTCCGCAACGAGCAGCGATGCGGACGGATCGCGCTCGGACGGCTTGAGGACGAACGTGTTTCCGCACGCAATCGCGATCGCGAACATCCACGCCGGAACCATCATCGGAAAATTGAATGGCGTGATTCCCGCGCAGACCCCGAGCGGTTGCCGCAGCGAATACGTGTCTATCGCGGTGGAAACGTTTTCGCTGAGCTCGCCCTTGAGCTGGTGGGGAAGCGAACAAGCAAAGTCGACGACTTCGAGCGCGCGCGTGACCTCGCCCTCGGCGTCGCTGACGATCTTGCCGTGTTCGCGCGAGACGATCTCGGCGAATTGCAAGGCGTGCTCTTTGAGCAGCGCGCGGAAGGCGAAGAGTACCTCGGCCCGCTTTCCCAGCGGCGTCGAACTCCAGCCGGGAAATGCTTTTGCGGCTGCCGCGACGGCTTGACCGACGGTTTGCGCGCCGGCAAACGGGACACGCGCTTGAACCTCTCCGGTCGCGGGATTATAGACCTCGCCAAAGCGGTCGGCGTCTGAAATGCTTTTTCCGGCGATGTGGTGGGCGATGGTACGGAGTTTTGCGGGCGCTTCCATCCGGCTCTATTCTTCTAAAGCGTGGAGCGCTCCCGGATCGTCGATGTCCAAATACGCACCCTCTTCGGCCGTGGGGACGATCGCCCGGCACAGGCCCGGAGCATCGCGGAGCGATTGCAGCGTATCGCCCGAGAGCCCAGCGATACGATCGCGGGCCCGCGGCGAGAAGTAGACGGGGTGGCCGCCCACGCCGTCGCGCTGCGGAAAACACACGTCGGCAGATGCCGCTTGCGCTGCTTTAACGACGCGTCGCGCGAGTTCGCGCGTGACCAGGGGTTTGTCTCCCAAAAAGACCGCGATCGCGCGCTCCGGCGCAATTGCGGCATGTGCGAGCCGGAGCGAGTGCGACATGCCGCGGTCCGCCTCGGTATTGAGCACGACGGTCACCTCTGATGCGCGCAGATGTTCTGCGATTTGCGGTGAGGCGACGACAAGTGTTGGGAAGTCCGCGCATGCTTCTATGACGCGATCGATCATCGCGACGCCGCGCACCGGAAGCAGCAGTTTCTGGACGCCCATGCGCGTTGCGCTTCCGGCAGCCAAAATGACCGCCGTCACGCCGGATGCATCAGGTTTGCGCACGCGCCCGCCCGCGCAGCGGCCCCTGCGCTTCTTTGAGGCGGCCGCCTTGACGCGCGTTGCGAACCGCGATGATCTCCGCGGCGATCGACAGCGCGATCTCCTCGGGCGTGCGTCCGCCGATGTCCAGGCCCGCGGGCGCGCAGAGCCGCTCGATCTGCGCGGTTTCGATTCCGCTTTCGCGCAGTTGCGCGAAGCGGCGCTCGTTCGTTCTGCGGCTGCCCATGACGCCGATATAGCCGGCCGGCGTCGCAAGCGCGGCGCGCAGTAGCGGCAGATCGAATTTTTCGTCGTGCGTCATCGCGACGATCGCCGTGCGTTCGTCGATCGTTTCACGCGCAAGCATCTCGTCCGGCCACGCCACCTCGATGCGATCGGCATCCGGAAAGCGCGTGCGCGTTGCAAAGGCGGGTCGCGCATCGCACAGGATTGCCTCGTAGCCGAGAAGTTTTCCGATGCGCAGCATCGCGCCGGCAAAATCGACCGCGCCGAAGACGTACATGCGCGGCTTCTGCGCAAAGCGAGCGAGGAAAACGCGCACGTCTCCGTGCGGCTCGCCCTGCTCGCCGAAGAACCGCAGCGAATGTGCCTGCGTGCCTTGCGTTTGCAACTCCGCGCATGCGGCTTCGTCGAGATCCGGATCGCCCAGCGATCCGATGCTGCCGTTCGCAAAGAGCGCAAGACGCGATCCCGCGCCCGGCCCGTCCAGGCGCAGCGCGACGCCACGCGCCTGCCAATTCGTCATCGCCTGCGAAACGGCATCGATCCACGCAGCTTGCGGTTCGTCCAGCAGCACCTCGAGCGTTCCGCCGCAGCTCAGGCCGACGGCATGCGCTTGTTCGTCCTGCAAGCCGAAGCGCGCGATGCGGGGGTTCCCGCGCTCGAAGACCGCGCGCGATTCTTGCACGAGCGCCGCTTCGATGCAGCCGCCCGTAATCGAGCCGGCGATCTCACCGTCCTGCGCGATGGCCATGTCCGCGCCCGGGTCGCGCGGCGCGGAGCCTTCGACCGCGATCAGCGTGGCCATGCATGCGCGCCTGCCTGCAGCCTGCCACTCCCGGACGCTCCGCACGTGTTCTATCACGCCGCATGGCTTCAACAGCGGCATGGGGAAATCCATAGCATGTGGGAACGCGTCTACCAGCCGCTGAGCATTCCGCAGGCGCTGGAGGTTTTGGCCCGCCATGGAAGTCAGGCGCGCATCGTTGCCGGAGGCACCGACGTGCTCGTCGAGCTGCAACGCGGCGTGAAGCCTACGGGCGCGCTCATCGACGTAACGGCATTGCGCGACCTGCGCTACGTGAGCCGCGGTGAAGACGCCATCGCGATCGGCGGTCTCGCAACCCACAACGACGTGCTGAACTCGCCGCTGTGCCGCGAGTTCGCGCTTCCGCTCGTGCAAGCGTGCGCCGAAGTCGGTGCTCCGCAGATCCGCACGCGCGCGACGATTGCGGGCAACATCGTGACGGCATCGCCGGCAAATGACACCATTGTCGCCCTCGTTGCACTCGGCGCGCAGGTCGTGCTCCTCAGTTCGCGGGGCGAGCGCCGCGTCGATCTCGAGGAATTTTTCACCGGATTCCGCGCGACCGTCGTGCAGCCCGACGAACTGATTCGCGAGATTCGCGTTCGCCCGGTGCAGCGCGCGGAGCGCGCGCTGTTTTTGAAACTTGGCTTGCGCCGCGCGCAAGCAATTTCGGTGATCAGCGTGGCTATCGTCGCTGCGTTCGAAGGCGAAACGGTCAGCCGCGCCAGCATCGCGCTCGGCTGCGTCGCGCCGACGGTCGTTCGCGCGAGCGCCGCCGAGAAAACGCTGGCGGGCCGCGCGTTGGACGAGCGTGCCATCGCGGCGTGCGCGCAGGCGGCGTGCGAGGAGATCGCGCCGATCGACGACGTGCGCGGCAGCGCCGCGTACCGTTTGCGCGCGGTGGATGCATTGCTGCGCCGCGGCTTGGAGCGGATCGCCTCCGATCGCTGTGAGGACGATCTCGCGGATCGGCCCGTTCTTTTGGACACGGGCGATGAAGAATTGCTGGACGTAGCGCCGTTCGACGGCACCGTCGTTGCGCGCGTGAACGGCACGCGCACGGAGATGCGCGGCTCGGAGAATCTTACGCTGCTGAACGCGCTGCGCGATTGCGCGGGCTTGACCGGTTCGAAAGAAGGCTGCGCGGAGGGCGAGTGCGGCGCGTGCACGGTGTGGCTCGACGGCAAAGCCGTGATGTCGTGTCTGGTTCCCGCTGCGCAAGCGCACGGGCGCAACGTCGTGACGATTGAAGGGCTGGCTGCGAGCGAAACACTTCATCCCTTGCAGCAAGCCTATGTGAACTGCGGAGCGGTTCAATGCGGGTTCTGCATTCCGGGCATGCTGATGGCCGGCGCGAAAGTGCTCGAGGAAGTGCCGGACGCCGATCTCGCGCAGTTGCAAAGCGCGATCAGCGGAAACATTTGCCGCTGCACGGGCTACCGCAAGATTCTGGACGCGATGCGGTCATGCACGCACGCGCACGAGGAAGAGGCGCTCGCATGACGCTCATCGGCAAGGCGGTTGCGCGTCCTGACGCCTACGGGAAGGTCACCGGCGCGACGCAGTATCCTGCCGACTTGGTTCGCAGCGGCATGGTGCATCTCAAAGCGGTGTTCGCGCACCGCGCACACGCGCGCATTGTCGATCTCGACGTACGCGCGGCGCGCGAACATGCCGCGGTCCTTGCGGTTTTTACCGCTGCGGACGTGCCGTACAACCGTTATGGCCTGATTGACGAAGATCAGCCGCTGCTCTGCGCGAACCGCGTTCGCTATACCGGCGATCGCGTCGCGCTCGTTGCGGCGGAAACGCGCGAGGCAGCGGAAGCAGCGGCCAAGCTCGTTCGCGTGACGTACGAAGATCTGCACGGCGTTTTCGACGCGCGCGAGGCAATGACGCCGCAAGCGCCGCTCGTGCACGCGGATCGCGCGAGCAACGTGCTCGAACACGTGCGCATCAGAAAAGGCGATGTGGAAAGCGCCTTCGCGCAAGCGGATGTGGTCGTCGAAGAAACGTTCGAAACGTCGTGGCAGGAGCACGCGTATTTGCAGCCTGATGCCGGCGTTGCATACGTGGAAGACGGGAAAATCGTGGTCGAGACCGCGGGGCAGTGGCTGCACGAAGACCGCCGTCAGATAGCCAAGATGCTCGCGCTCGAGGAAGACGACGTCATCGTTCGTTACGCCGCGATTGGCGGCGCGTTCGGCGGCCGCGAAGATTTGAACGTTCAACCGCTCCTCGCGCTTGCGGCGTGGAAGCTGCAGCGCCCGGCCGCGCTCGTGTGGAGCCGTGAAGAATCGATCGTCGGACACCACAAACGTCATCCGTACAGCATTCGCGCCAAATGGGGCGCGCGCAAAGGCGGACGCATCATCGCCGCGCAAACCGAACTGGTTGCCGACGGCGGCGCGTACGCTTCGACGAGCGCCGAGGTGCTGAAAGGCTCGACGCTGTTTGCCAGCGGCTGCTACGACGTGGAGAACGTCGCCACCGACGGCTACGTCGTGTACACCAATAACGTGCCGTGCGGCGCGTTTCGCGGCTTCGGTTCGCCGCAGGCGCAGTTCGCCTGTGAGTCGATGGTCACGCGCCTGGCGCATGCGCTCGATATCGATCCGGTCGAGATGCGCCTGCGCAACATGTACCGCGAAGGCAGCCTCGAGCCGACGCAGCATCCGCTTCCGGCCGGCGTGAGCGCGGTGCCGGTGCTCGAACGCTGCATTCAAGAGTCGCGCGCGCGATTGAATTACGGGCTGCCGCGACTGCCGGCCGGCGATCCGCACGTCAAACGCGGCGTCGGCATCGCGTCCGGCATCAAAAACGTCGGGTATTCGTTCGGATTTCCGGAACAGGCGACCGCTACCGTCGAACTGTACGGTGAGAAACGCATCGAGCGAGCGATACTGCGCGTGGGTGCGGCCGAATGCGGCCAGGGCGCGCATGTCGTGCTGCGGCAAATCTGCGCGGAAACGCTCGGCGTGCCGATGGACGCCATCGAATTACTTGCAACCGATAGCGCCGAATCCCCCAACGCCGGTAGTTCTTCCGCTTCGCGCATGACGCTGATGGGCGGCCGCGCCGTCAAAGATGCGGCGCATGCCGCGCTGCAAAAGTTTCCCGGAGCGCACGCGCGGGCAACCGTGCAGTACCGGCCGCCGCGCACGACGCCGCTCGATCCGCAGACCGGCCGCGGCATTCCGAATTATTGCTACGGTTACGTTTCGCAGGGCGTCGAGGTCGAGGTCGACACGGCGACCGGTATCGTTCGCGTGCAGAAGATCGTCAGCGTGCACGACGTCGGCAGAGCGATCAACATGCAGCAGGTAGAAGCTCAGATCGAGGGCTGCCTCGCGCAAGCCGTCGGCTTCACGCTCACGGAGCATTTTCAAGTGCGCGGCGGCAAGGTGTTGACGCCGCACTTCAGCACGTACTTGCTGCCGACTACGCTCGACATGCCGGTGGACGTCTATCCGGTGATCATGGAATCCGCGGATCCGAACGGTCCGTACGGCGCACGCGGCATGGCGGAGATGCCGCTGGTGCCGTTCGCGGCAGCGGTGGCGAGCGCCGTCCACGACGCAACCGGCGCGTGGGTCACGCAGCTGCCGATGACGCCCGAGCGCGTGCTGCGGGCGATCGATCAGGCAAGCAAAGCGCGCGAAATGTCGTTGTGACGGCGCACGTGCTGCGGCAGATCGAAATCCACTAACGCTCCCTCGCATACCCGCACGCGCCCGTTGACGATGACGAGCGCGGCATTCGGCGCGCGGCAGAAGACGAGCGCCGCGAGCGGATCGCTCGCCGCACCGCCGGCGAATTCAGAAGCGTCGATCCGCCAACCGGCAATATCCGCCGCCATGCCGGGCGCCAGCATGCCGATGTCGTCCCGCCCGAGCGTTGCGGCGCCGCCGCGTGTTGCCAGGCCCAGCGCCTCCCGCGCGCTCAGTTCGCGAGCGCCGTGGCGCACCCGCTGCAGCAGCATCGCGTGACGCGCTTCGTCGAGCATGTTCGATCCGTCGTTCGAAGCCGAGCCGTCGACGCCCAATCCGACGCGAACGCCCGCTGCGAGCAGCTTGCGCACGGGCGCGATCCCGGAGCCCAGCCGCATGTTCGACGTTGCGCAATGCGCGGCGCCGGTGCGCGTCGCGCCCAACCGTTTGCAATCATCGTCCGAGACGTGCACCGCATGCGCATGCCAGACGTCGGCGCCCAACCACCCAAGCCGCTCCGCGAGTTCGACCGGACGGCAGCCGAAGGTATCGATGCAGTAGCGTTCTTCGTCGAGCGTCTCGGCAAGGTGCGTGTGCGCGTGCACTCCGCGATCGCGCGCAAGCGCGATGCTGTCCTTCATGAGCTGCGGCGTGACGGAGAACGGCGAGCACGGCGCGATGGCGATTCGCGTCATCGCATAGCGTCGCGAATCGTGATAGGCATCGATCACCCGTTGGCAATCCGCCAGAATGCCGGGCTCGCGTTCGACGAGATCGTCCGGCGGCAAACCGCCGGACGAGATGCCGAGCGACATCGAGCCGCGCAGCGCGTGAAAGCGGATGCCGAGTTCCTGCGCGGCGGCAATTTGATCGTCGAGCCGGCATCCGTTCGGCCACAGGTACATGTGATCCGACGTCGTCGTGCATCCGGAAAGCAGCAGCTCCGCGATCGCCGTTTTCGTTGCGACCGTCAATGCCTCGGGCGTTATCCGTGCCCAGATCGGATACAGCACGCGCAACCAGTCGAAGAGCCCGGCGTCTTGCGCCGCGGGCAGATTGCGCGTGAGCGTTTGGTAGAAGTGATGATGCGTATTGACCAGGCCGGGAATCAGCACCAGGTTCGAACAGTCGATGCGTTCGTCCGCCCGCGGCTCGGGCGCTCCGGGCTCGACGATATCCCCGATAATTCCGTCTTCGAGCAACAGCGAAGCGCCGGCGATTTCTCGCGCGGTATCGTCGAACGTCGCGACGAGCGCGGCATGCGCGAGCAGAGTGCGGCTCACAAGCAGAGCGGGTACGAGCTGCGCACGCGTCTAACCTGGCGGCGTGAGCCCGTACGAGCATCCACGCGATTTTATCGGGTACGGCGGAGCACCGCCGGATCCGCGCTGGCCGGGCGGCGCGCGCCTCGCGCTCCAAATCGTGATGAACTACGAAGAGGGTTCGGAATACTCGATTCCGGACGGCGACGGCGTCTCCGAAACGTATCTCACGGAAGTGCCCGGCGCAACGCTGGGACCCGGAAAGCGCGACCTCATCGTCGAGTCGATCTACGAGTACGGCAGCCGTGCCGGCTTCTGGCGCTTGATGCGGCTTTTCGAAGAGCGTGACATACGCGTAACCGTGTTTGCCGCAGCGCTTGCGCTGGAGCGCAACGAGCGCGCCGCACAAGCGATCGTGAAAGCGGGCCACGAAGTCTGTTCGCACGGATGGCGCTGGGTCGGCTTTCAGGACATGAGCGAAGCGCAAGAGCGCGAGGAGATGCGGCGCGCGATCGAATCCATCGCGCGCACGACCGGCGAACGGCCGCACGGATGGTATTGCCGCTACGCGCCCAGCGTGCGGACGCGCCGTCTCGTCGTCGAAGAAGGCGGCTTCCTCTACGATTCCGACGCGTACAACGACGATCTGCCGTATTGGGTGAACGTCGACGGCAAAAACCATTTGGTCATTCCCTACACGCTCGACGCAAACGACATGAAATTTTCTGTCGCGCCCGGATTCAGCGCGCCGTCAGGCTTTTACGAATACCTGCGCGATGCGTTCGACGTGCTCTACCGCGAAGGGAAAACGCAGCCGAAGATGATGTCGGTCGGACTGCATACGCGTCTTGCGGGACGTCCCGGACGCACGGCGGCACTCGAGCGTTTTCTGAATTACGTGCGGCAATTCGAAGACGTATGGATATGCCGGCGCATCGACATTGCGCGACACTGGATCGCGACGCATCCCGCCGATGCCTGAAAGCGTCGTCGAGCGGCTCGCGGTTCTCGCGCAGTTCGGTAAGCATGCCGGCGGGATCGATCGCGCGCTTGCGACGCCGCAGGAACGCCGCGCGCGAGAGCAATTCGCCGCATGGGCGCGTAACGCCGGTTACGAGGTCCGGCAAGATCGTGCCGGCAATACGTTTGCGCGCCGCGGCGGCGCGCGGCCGGACGCAGCGCCGATTATCGTGGGATCGCATTTGGATACGGTGCCGACGGGCGGCGCATACGACGGTGCATACGGCGTTGCCGGCGCCTTGTGCGCGCTGGAACGGTTAGATGCGCGCGGCGTGACGACGGCGCATCCGGTGGAAGCTGCCGCATGGGCCGGAGAAGAAGGCAGCCGTTTTCCGCTGGGATGCCTGGGCAGCACCGCATTCTGCGGCGCGCGCGGCATCGAAGACGTACTCGACATTTGCGATGCCGCCGGCGTTACGCTTCGCGCTGCGCTTGCCGATCGCGCGGGTGGACTGCTCGACGGCGTACCGCTGCGCGAGGCGAGCGATGCGGCCGCATATCTTGAATTGCACGTGGAGCAGGGTCCCGTGCTCGAACTCGAAGGCGTGTCACTCGGAGTTGTGAGCGCCATTGCGGGCCAGCGCCGGTATCGCATTCGTGTCGACGGCACGAGCGGCCACGCCGGAACCGTACCGATGGCGCTGCGCGCGGATCCGATCTGCGCCGCATCGGAAGTCGTGCTGGCCGTCGAGGCGGCCGCGCGTGCGAACGCAAACAGCGTTGCGACCGTCGGGCGGATGATCGTCGAGCCGGGTGGTACGAACGTGATCCCGGCGAGCGTTGCGTTTTCATTGGATGCGCGCAGCCCATCCGACGCATGCATCGATTCCATCGAAGAGGCGTTGCGCGAAACATGCGCACGCATCGAACGGGAGCGTGGTGTGCGCGTGCATGTCGAGTGCCTGGAATCGCGCGAGCCGGCGCCGATGGACGAGCGCATGCGCGCCGCGGTTCATCGCGCCATCGCGTCGCTCGGACAGCGATGCATCGACGTTGCAAGCGGTGCGGGCCACGACGCGATGTGCCTCTCGCGTATCGTGCCGGCGGCGATGATCTTCGTGCCGAGCCTTGGCGGCCGCAGCCACGTCGCGCAGGAGCGTACGGATGACCGGGACCTCGAACTCGGCGTCGAAGCGCTGACTGCCGCCATCGTCGAGGTTGACCGCGTGCTCGGCTAGAAACGGCGGCAATGCGTTTTTTCATCTGCGGCTCCGCGCTGCGCGGACAGCCCGATCACAAAAATCTCGGCGATGCGAAGTTCTTAGGAGAAGCGCGTACCGCGCCGCGCTATCGTCTGCATTCGGTCCGCGACGAGCACCCGGGCATCTACGAAGTGCCCGAAGGCGGCATTTCGATTGCGGGCGAGCTCTACGAGTTCACGGACGAGCAGCATCGCCATCTACTCGAAACGGAGCCGCCCGATCTGTACGAGGCGCCGATTCTGCTCGACGACGGAACGAGCGTGAACGCGATGATCTATCCGCGCGATCTCATCGAAGCGCGCGGCTATAAAGACATTTCCGAGCACGGCGGCTGGGCTGCATTCAAAGCCTCGTCCCGCTAATCAGCTGCCGCGGTAAGTCGAGTATGCCCAGGGCGACATGAGCAGCGGCACGTGATAGTGCCCGGCATCGTCGATTCGAAAGCGCACGGGAATCCATTCAAAAAACGAGCGTTGACCGGACGCCGCGAAATACCCACCGGCGTTGAATGCGAGTTCGTATTCGCCCGGCTGCAATTCTGCGCCGAAGGGCGAGGCGATCCGCCCTGAGGCGTTCGTCTCTCCGCGTGCGGCTTCGCGACGCTGTCCGTCCTCGAGTGCATATAAAACGACCTCAATGCCCGCCGCTGGTTTGCCGCGCGAAGTATCCAGCACGTGCGTGGAAAGCGTCATAGGCGTGCTCCTTGCGAGATCCACGCACCCAACTGGGCGCGTTCGGCTGGTGTCATGTGCGTGACGTTCGCGAGCGGCATCGCCTGCGTGGCGACCGATTGCGCGTATATGCGCTGCGCAGTCGCTTGAATATGCTGCGGCGTATCGAGTAATACGCCCAAAGGCGCACTCGCAAATCCCGGCTGAACCGGATGGGCGGCGTGGCAGACGGCGCACCGTTCGCGCACGATGGGCGCGATTTGCGCAAAAGGTACCGTCCCGTGTGCGGCGGCTTGCTGCGGCTGCGGAAGCGCGACGATCGCGGCTGCCGCGATCAGCGCTGCAGCGGCGAGCGGTAATGCGAAAATCAGCCGCTGCTTGTGCGAGAGGATGAAGAAGTACCGCACCGCGACGCCTGCTGCGCCGAGCAGCACGAGGATCAGCCACCCGTACGCGTTTTGGTAGGCCGCCGGATAGTGAAAACTGATCATCGTGAAGAGCACGGGCAGCGTAAGATACGTGTTGTGCACCGAGCGGATCTTCCCCAAGCGCCCAGGCAGCGGATTGGGCGTTTGACCGGTGCGGATTTGCGCGAGCATCTTGCGCTGGCCGGGAATGATGACGAAGAAGACGTTCGCCGCCATGATGGTTCCCATGATCGCGCCGATGTGAATGTACGCCGCGCGTCCGCTGAACACGTGCTGCAATCCGAATGCCGCTGCGGACAGCAGCACGAACACCACGATGCCCAACGCGAGCGGGCGCGCTTGCAACACGCGGCAAAGGAGATCGTAGATAAGCCATCCGCACACGAGTGTGCCGATGCTGATCAGAATCGCTTGCGCCGGCGTGAGCTGCAACACGGAGGGATCGATCAAAAACGTTCCGGCATTCACGTAGTAGACGAGTGCGAGCATCGCAAGTCCGGAAAACCACGTGCTGTACGCTTCCCATTTGAACCAATGGAGTTTCTCGGGCAGCGGCTCGTCGCTCGGGCCGGTCAGGTATTTTTGGTTGTGGTAGAATCCGCCGCCGTGAACGGACCACAGTTCGCCGAGAACGCCGCGGCGCGCGTCGGTCTCGTGCGCGGGACGGTCCAGGTTGTCGTCCAGCCAAATGAAATAAAATGAAGCGCCGATCCACGAGATGCCGGCGGCGAAGTGAAACCAGCGAACCACGACGTCGAGCCACTGCACGATGTAGGCGGTCACTGCGCGATCGCCTCGTTCAAGCGCAAGCGCGCAATTTTCCCGATTTCCGCGAGCGCCGTGCGGATTTCGGTCTCCCGATCGTTGTTGAGCCGCGCGTCGAGCGCCGCCAAAATGCGGTCTTTCGTCTGTTCGCGCGCACAGATGACGAACGGAAAGCCGAATGCCGTGCGGTACGCGGTATTCAAGCGGTCGAAGCGCTCGAGTTCTTCGGTGGTGAGCCGGTCGAGGCCGGCCGATTGCTGTTCGCCCGCAGACGCGGCAGTGAGCCGGCCTTCGCGCGCTGCGCGGCCGGCCAAATCGGGATGCGACGCGATGAGCGCGATGCGCTGCTGCTCGCTCGACCGATCGAGGACGTCCAACATGACCGCGTGCAGATGTGCCGCATCTCGAAAGGGCCGCTGCGCCCAAGCGGCGCGAGCGATCCATGGAGAGTCTTCGAATGCAAAGCCGACGGCGCCGGTAAATGCATCGGCGTCCATGCCGTTGAGGTCTGCAATGGTCACTCCGCGTAGTTTGGCCGGACGCGGGCGGGTGCCTTTCATGCGTTCGTCAAACTCCGCGGCCGTGAAAGCCGCCGATTTGCTCGCCGGATACGACCATTCCGCGCTCACGCTCTGCTCCATCGGAAGCCACTCCGCGCTCGAAGTGGCGTACGGGGCGCGCGCGCAAGGGCTTGCGAATCTCGTCATTACGGCGAAGGGCCGCGAGAAGACCTATACGCGGTACTATGCGCGCCAGGCGAATCCCGCGCGCGGCTGCGTAGACGAAACGCTCGAACTGCAGGCGTTCGCGGATTTGCTGAAAGACGACGTGCAACAAGAGCTGCGGCGGCGCAATGTCGTTTTTCTTGCGAACCGCTCGTTTGAAGTTTATCTTCATCAGGCGTACAGCTATGACGAAATCGAACGCGGCATGCAGGTGCCGATGTTCGGTAACCGGCGTCTGCTACGCGCGGAAGAACGGGACGAAGAGCACAACCAGTATTCGCTCATGCGGCGCGCCGGGATCCGCCACCCGCTGCAATTCACGTCAGCGTACGAGATCGATCGCCTGGTCATGGTGAAGGCGCCACACGCCAAAGTCAGTTTCGAACGCGCATTTTTCTTATGCTCCTCGCCGCAGGAGTATCGCCAGGTTTCCGGTCGCTTGATTCGTGAGGGCATGCTGACCGAAGAAGGCTTGAGCAACGCGGTTATCGAGGAGTATGCGCTCGGGCCGTCGGTCAATCTGAATTTTTTTTATTCGACCATTCTGAACGAACTCGAATTGAGCGGAACTGATACGCGCCGGCAAACGAATCTCGAAGGCTTCCGGAATGTGCCGCCGTCGGCGTTCGACGGTTTGCGTAACGTGCCGATGCGGTTGGAAGAAGCGGGACACATTGCGGCCACGCTCACGGAATCGACGCTGGAGAAAGCATTCGAGATGGGCGAGCGCTTCGTAAGCGTCGCGCGCGAGGCGAATCCGCCCGGCATCATCGGACCATTCGCGCTGCAGTGCATCATCGTCGCCGGACCACCGAAGGAATTCGTGTGCTACGACGTCTCGCTGCGCATACCAGGCTCGCCCGGAACGCGGTACACGCCGTATTCGGCGTACCGCTGGGGACGCGACGTTTCCGTAGGCGAACGGATCGCCATGGAAATCGTGTTCGCGCGTGACGCGAACCGGTTAGAAGACGTCCTAACGTAACCGCTGGAAAATCTGCAGGAACGACTCTACCGGAACCGCGCCCGGCACGAGATATTGTTGCTCGAAAACAAACGCGGGAACGCCGTTGATTCCAAGCTCTGCCGCTTCTTGCAACTGCGCGCGCAGCTCGTCGCTTCCCGTGCCGCTTTCGAGATAGGCGAGTACCCGCGCGCGGTCGAGGCCTTCGGTAAAATACGCACGGTACAGCGACATCTCGAGCGCGCGCCGTGGCGCAGGCTCTTCGGCGAAACCCAACGTGCGGTGCGCGTCGAACGTATTGGCGCTAATCGCGCGATCGAATCGTAACTCCAGGCCCTCTTTGGCGCCTTCGTCTTGCACCCGTTGCAGAATCTGCGGCGCTTGCGTGCCGAACTTCTGCTCGTAGCGTTGCAATGCGGGAATGCCCGGCGAGGGCGCCTGCGGGTCCAATTGAAACGGGTGGCTGCGCACGGCAACCGTCATACCGCCGGCGCATTCGAGTGCTCGATCGAAACGCGTTACGCCGATATAGCACCACGGTCAAACGATGTCCATCCAAACGTCGACTTGCATAATGGGCGTGTACCCCCGCCGGCGTCCGTTTCATCGGCGACAAAAGCATCAGGGGCCGAAATCCACAAAGAAGCGGAGCATGCAGGGCCGAAGGGGTGCTTCAATGACCCTTTCCGACACTCTGGACGCTCCCCCGGCGGCGGCCACGCAGCCCGCGACCGTGTTTATCCTCGACTTCGGCGCGCAATACAGCCAGCTGATCGCGCGGCGCACGCGCGAGCTGAACGTCTATTGCGAGATCGTGCCGTACGACACGCCTTGGAGCGCGCTGGCTCCTCGCAAACCCGCGGCGATCATTTTGAGCGGCGGCCCGGAGAGTACGCTCGTCCCCGATGCGCCGCAGATGGATCCCGAGATCATCCGCAGCGGCGTGCCGGTGCTCGGCATCTGTTACGGCATGCAGTTGGTCGCGCGCGAAACGGGCGCGGAATTGGTCAAACTCGATCACGCGGAGTACGGTCCCGCCACATTGCTGGTCGTTCACCCCGAAACGCCGCTCTTCGAAGGCGTCCCGACGGAATCGCGCGTTTGGATGTCGCACGGCGATTCCGTCGTGCGCTTGCCGGATGGCTTCAAGAAAGCGGGTTCGACCGCGCGCTGCGCCGTCGCGGCTATGGCGAACGACGAGCGCAAGATGTACGGCGTACAGTTTCATCCCGAAGTCGTCCACAGCGAGTTCGGCAAGCAGATCATCAACAATTTCCTGCATCGCATCGCCGGCATTACCTCCGACTGGCACATGGAATCGTTCGTCGACCGTGCGATAGCCGAAATCCGCGCAAAAGTGGGTACCCACAAAGTGCTTTGCGCGCTGTCCGGCGGCGTGGATTCCGCGGTTGCGGCGACGCTGGTCGCACGCGCGATCGGCGAGCAGCTGACGTGCGTCTTCGTCGACCACGGCCTGCTTCGTAAGAACGAAGCGCAGCGCGTCACCGAAGCGTTTCGCGACGTGATGCACTTGAACGTCGTCGCAGTCGATGCGCGCAAGCGCTTCTTGGACAAACTCTCGGGCGTGAGCGACCCGGAACAAAAACGCATCATCATCGGCCACGAATTCATCCGCGTGTTTGAAGAGGAAGCCGCGAAGATTCCGGGCGTGAAATACCTGGTGCAAGGCACGCTGTATCCGGACGTCATCGAATCGAAAACGCCCGAAAGTAAAGCCGGCCATAAGATCAAATCGCATCACAACGTCGGCGGCCTGCCCGAGAAGATGAACTTCGCGCTCATCGAGCCGCTGCGCTCGCTGTTCAAGGACGAGGTTCGCGCGCTCGGACGCGTGCTCGGTCTTCCGGATCACATCGTCGAACGCCAGCCGTTCCCAGGCCCGGGGCTTGCGGTGCGCATCATCGATTCGATCACCGAAGAGCGTCTTGCGCTCGTGCGCGAGGCCGACGCAATCGTGTGCGAGGAAATCGAGCGCGCAACGCTCGACCCCAAACCCTGGCAGTACTTTGCCGTGCTCACGCCGGTGAAGAGTGTCGGCGTGATGGGCGACGGGCGGACGTATTCGAATTTGGTGGCCGTGCGCGCGATCACGAGCGAAGACGGCATGACCGCAGACTGGGCGCGCTTGCCGTACGAACTGCTGGAGCGCATCAGCACGCGCATCGTCAACGAAGTACCGGGCGTCAATCGCGTGGCATACGACATTACGTCTAAGCCGCCATCGACGGTGGAGTGGGAATAGCAGGTTGAGGATTTTGGTCGTGGGCGGCGGTGCGCGCGAAGACGCGCTCTCGTGGCGCCTGGCTGCGTCGCCTACGTGTGAAGCACTTTTTGCGGCGCCGGGTAATGCCGGCACCGCATCGCGCGGCGAAAATTGGAACATTCCCGCAACGAACGGCAAAGCGATTGTCGAGCGCTGTAAAGCCGAAAGCATCGATCTGGCCGTACTCGGCCCCGAAGTTGCGATCGCGGCGGGCGTCGGCGATCGCTTGCGGGAGGCCGGCATCCCCGTGTTCGGCCCCAACCGGTCCGGCGGCCGTTTGGAGTCGAGCAAGATTTTCTCGAAGCGCTTCATGGAGCGGCACGGCGTTCCCACCGCGCGCGCGGTCATCGTACATTCGCTCGAAGGCGCACTGCATGCGCTGGACGATTGGCAAGGAGCGGTCGTCGTAAAAGCGGACGGTCTAGCGGCGGGCAAAGGCGTCGTCGTTGCGCCGGACGTTGCAACGGCGCGAGACGTGTTGCACGAGTGGTACGGACAAAACCGTGTCCCCGGCGGCGGCATGGATGTGTTGCTCGAAGAGAAGTTGGAAGGACGCGAAATCAGCGTTTTTGCAATCAGCGACGGACGCGCGATGTTTCCCATCGCGTCCGCCTGCGATTACAAGCGGGCCGGCGACGGCGACACCGGTCCGAATACGGGCGGCATGGGCGCGTATTCACCGCCTAAGGGCTTCCCGGCGGATTTGGAAGATCAGGTGCGCGAACGCATCCTCGCGCCGGTGCTGCGCGGATTACTTGCCGAAGGCGAACAGTACATCGGCGTGCTTTACTGCGGACTGATGTGGACCGGCGAGGGCCCGTACGTGATCGAATTCAATGCGCGCTTCGGCGATCCCGAGACGCAAGTGCTTATGCCTCGCGTCACGGGCGACTTTGCCGCGCTGCTCAAATCGGCGGCGGACGGCGCACTCGACTTGAGCACGGCGGCATTTGCGACCCGCGCATGCGTCGGAGTGGTCGTTGCGAGCGCGGATTATCCGCGCACGAGCACGCCGGTTAGCGGGCTGCCGCTCGACGTGGATCTCGGGCTTGACGCTCAAGTGTTTTGGGGAGGTTCGACCGTCGAAAACGGTACCGTATCGTCCGGCGGCGGCCGCGTGCTTACGGTGACGGGCCTAGGCAACGACCTCGTAGCCGCGCGACTGCGCGCGTACGACGCCGTTCACGATCTGGCGGCGCGGATCAACGCCCGCGATCTCACGTACCGCACGGACATCGCGAAGTTCTAGCGTTTAAGCTCTTTGCGCCCGTTTACCATGCTGCGATACTCGCGCGCGTAGTACTCGAGGGCCGGTCCGGGTAGGGCCAGCGCGCCCTCACGCCGGGCAATAGCTTTCACGCGTTTGATTGCTTCCGGTTGCGTGAGGTCGGCCTGCTCGTCGCCGGCCATTCGTTTGAGCGCGGTCCATATTCGCTCTGAGGGCTCGTTCCGGTTCACGCTTAGACAATAGCGTGGGCCGCCGGCGCGCGGACATACTCGAAATCCGGTATCAGATGAGCGAGAGCTGCAAGGGGCCGGCTGGTTCGATAGGTGGCTGCGCTTGCGTAGGGAACCGTCGCAGCGCATCGCGAACGCGCGTTTCGATCGCATCGTGCACCTCGCGCGGCGCATATTTGCCCTTGTAGTAGCTGGCGTACTGCGCGATGAGATCCGGCCGCTTGGAACGCAGGTACCCGAAGAACGCTTCGCGCGTGACCTCGTGCAAGTGCAGCGTGTTGTGCCAAACTGCGTGCGCACCGGCATCGCGCGCCGCGCGCACGACCGCTTCGACGTTGTCTTGCGTATCGGTGATCTGCGGAAGCACGGGCGCGAGCGCAACATGCACCTTGATGCCCGCACTCGCGAGTTTTTCGACGGCTTGCAAGCGCTTTTTCGGCGGAGCTACGGTGGGCTCGATCTCACGCGCAAGGCGCTCGTCCATCGTTGCGATGCTCACGGAAACACCGGCCCCGGCCGTGCGCGCCAAATCTTGCAGCACGTCGATGTCGCGAATGACCAGCGGTGAACGCGTGATGAGACGGGCGGGCGTGTCGTAATCGCGCAGCGCTTCCAAAATCCCGCGCGTGAGGCGATAGCGTCCTTCGAGCGGCTGATACGGATCGGTAACGGTGCCGATCGTGACCTGTTCGTGCGTCCACGAGCGTTTGCTCAGTTCGGTTCGGAGCACGGCGGGAGCGTTGACCTTCACGTAGATGCGGCTGCCCCAGCGTTGCACGCCGTCTTCTTGGAGAAACGCGTGCGTGCGGCGGGCATAGCAGAAGACGCACTGGTGAAAGCAGCCCCTGTACGGATTAATCGACCAGGGGAACGGCATGCCCGCAACGCGGTTGAGCACCGATTTGGCCGGGGCCTCGATGACGTCCGCACGCATTGGGCTCAGTATATCGAACATATGTTCGATTTGCAACTTCGGCACCGAACGCAGGTTGTATAGAACTGTATGGCTATGCGTTTTCAGACGCCGCCGCGTCCGTATGGGTACGCGCCGGCAGTACCGGTCCAGACACTGCTCGGTCAAGTGCTGGGCATTACGGCGATCGGCCTGATTATCACCGGTTTCTCCGCCTATGTATTCCGCGGCGTCAGTTTCGGGCCGGGCATGCTTGCAATGCTGGTCGGGTTCTTGCTGCTGATCGGCATCAACGTCGCGCGCAACAATCCCGCGCTTTCGCTCGGCATGTTCTATGCATTTGCGCTGCTCGAAGGCATCGGCATTGCGCCCGTCATCCAAAACTACGTTACGACCGTGGGCTCCGGAGTCGTGTTCGAAGCCGCGTCGACTGCCGGTTTGGGGATGCTTGCACTGGGCTGCATCGTCTATGCGACCGGTATCGATTTCCGCCGCTTTCAGGGCTATCTGTTCGTGGCGCTGATCGGCCTGGTGCTCGTCGGGATCGTGTCGGCGTTCACGCACTTCCTGCATCCGACGACGTACTCGTGGCTCACGCTGCTGATCTTCAGCGGCCTGGTCCTCGTGGATTTCGCTCGTATTCGTGCGGGCGGCGACGGCTTTACGCCCGTTCAGCTCGCGGTACAAATTTACTTGGACGCCATCAACATCTTTTTGGCAATCCTGCAGTTGCTCGGCCGGCGCAGCGACGACTAATCCACTTGCCCGGAGACGGGTCCGTCCTTGTAGAATAGAACCGGCATGTGCGGCATAACCGGCGTTTTCGCACCCGGCCATGACGCGGCGCGTCTGGCGTACTTCGCACTGTACGCTTTGCAGCACCGCGGACAAGAGTCGGCGGGCATCGCGGCTGCCGACGGCGGGACGATCCGCTCACACAAAGAGATGGGTCTTATCGGCGCCATCTTCGACGAAGAGATTCTCGGCGAACTCGCGGGACATATTGCCGTGGGGCACACGCGGTATTCGACGACGGGTTCGTCCATCGTCGTGAACGCGCAGCCGCTGCTCGAGCGCACCGACATCGGCGATTTTTCGTTTGCGCACAACGGCAATCTCACCAACACCGACGAACTGCGTGAAACGCTTTCGCCGAGCATCACGCTGCAGGCGACTTCGGATTCCGAAGTCATGGCGAAGGTGCTCGTGGAATCCGAAGGTTCGATGTTCGATCGCATCAAGGCCGTGCTGCGCCGCGCGCGCGGCGCGTATTCGATCGTGCTCGGAACCGCCGATGAACTCTATGCGTTTCGCGATCCGTGGGGCGTGCGTCCGTTGTGCCTGGGCCGCTATGGTGACGGCTGGGTCGTCGCATCCGAATCGTGCGCGCTCTCGACGATCGGCGCGACCTTCGAACGCGAGCTCGAGCCCGGTGAAATCGTCCGCATCAACGAGCGCGGCATCGAATCCGCCCGCATCGAACTCGGCGAGCCGCCCGCGCTCTGCATGTTCGAGTATATTTATTTTGCGCGTCCCGACTCCCAACTCTACAGTGAATCGATCTATATGGCGCGCTACCGGATGGGACGGCAGCTCGCCAAGGAGTATCCCGTCGACGCCGATGTCGTTATGGCAATTCCCGATTCCGCGGTTCCGGGCGGCATCGGCTACGCCGACGAGGCCGGTATTCCGTACGTCGAAGGACTCATCAAAAATCGCTATATCGGCCGCACGTTCATCAGTCCCGATCAGGGCATGCGCAGCCGCGGCGTGCAGCTGAAGTTCAATCCGCTGGTCGAGAATTTGGCCGGGCGCCGCGTCGTCGTCGTCGACGACTCGATCGTGCGCGGCACGACGACGCCGCGCATCGTGCAACTCCTTCGCGATGCCGGCGCAAAAGAAGTGCACGTCCGCGTCACCTCGCCGCCGATCAAACATCCGTGCTACCTCGGCGTCGATTTGGCGACATACGACGAACTGATCGCAGCGAATTTTACCGTCGAAGAGATCCGGCAGAAGATCGGCGCCGATTCGCTCGGCTATCTCAGCCTCGAGGGACTGGTCGAAGCCACGGGACGTGACGCGAACGAGATGTGCCTAGGCTGCCTCACCGGCGTCTATCCGAACGTGCCCGCAGCCCACAAACCGCGCGCGCTGGTCTAGTCGACCGGCCCGCTGTCGGGGATCGCCTGACAGATTTGATGCGCAATCGCGTTCGCGTCTTGCCCCTGCGGCTGGACGGCGATGCGCGGATAGCGCTCGCCGCGCGTCTCTATTACGAGACAGTTACCTTCGCCCGCGACGTCGCAGAAGATCAACCCTTGCGGATTGGCGTAGACGCCCGCAGCTTTGATGAGCCCCCAATTCGTTCCCTCCAACTGGTATTGCAGCTCGAGATCTTCGAAGTCGCTCACGTATGCGTTAGTGACATGCTCGAGCGGAATGCGCATCGATCCGTGAAACGCCAGCATCCGATCCAACAGCGAGAGGTTGATGGAAAGCACGCCGTTCTCGATTTTGACTTCAGCCATAACCAAGCAGTTCTGCGCGTCCGCCCGGGTACATCTCTGCGGTGAGCGACTCGGGAAACAAGCGCTGGTGGACGCTTGC
>DAISWS010000034.1:15527-22416 GCA_036826275.1 Vulcanimicrobiaceae bacterium | reverse complement strand
TATCGACCTCGACGCTTCGGCTGTGATGCGGCCACGGGGTACTGTAGAGAGCGAAGTAGCTTTCGGTCACGGCGAGCAACGTTTCATCGCCGGCTTGCACGTCGATCGAAAGCGGCCCGCACGCACCGGCAGCCCGCAAGGCGCATGAAGCGATCATGAACTCATTCGGCCAACGGAATGCTGGGATCGAATGCGCTCGTCACAACGCTTTGCAATGGTTCGGCTTGCCGCGTTACGGCCGGCGCGCACCATGCGCCTTCAAACGCTACCGCTTCGGGCGCCCCGCCATCGTCACCGCTCTCCAGAATGCCTTGCTCGCAGAGCTCGTCCAGAAACATGTCCACCGCGCCGTCGTCAGGCGCACCCCATGCGGCGCACTGACGAATGATTTGGGCGCGGGACGCCGACCCCGTTTCCACCATTTGCAGAATTGCCCACGCGGGTTTATTCGCCGCAAAGAAATACTTCGAGTCCAAATCCAACAAGACCGCGCCGTCTTCGACGACGGTCGCAACCAGCGTGGGGCGCATAGCCACACAAGCTCCGCTAGCGGTGCGCATACCTGTGACTCCTTCTCAACCGATTATAGGCAGAGCGAGCGCAGGGCGGTAACGGCCATGGGACCCGGCAAGCGTAGCCTTAGGGTCCCAGGCGGGAACCCGTCTATGTTCCCTTCCCCGCGCCGAAATACCGGATCCATTTGATTACGAACTGCGGCACGGTTGAGAACGCACTCGCATCTCCATAGACGGCGTAAATTTCGTTTACCCCGTTAAACGTGCGGTGGTAGGCCGCCGAAAGATTCCATCCTTGTTGATACTGCGGGACCGCATCCAGCATGGGCGGCGTCCCGATGATCCGCCGCACGCCGAGCGCAAACGACGTATCGCGGTTTGCCTGATACGAATAGGAAACGCGCTCGAGCCACTGCGTGTAACGCGGGCCGGCGTCCAATTTTTGGATGTTGCCGTCGAGTTCAAACGTAACCAAACCCCGTTGGAGCGCGTGCAACGTCGTGTTGAACGTCCACGAGTTCAAGCGCCCGGGCCCAAAGCGTCCTCCGGTCCAGCCGAGGGTCGTCGGCGTGGCGCTCGCGCCATGCTGCGCACCGTTGTTGACGTTGGAGTTGTCGGCGCCGCTTCCAAACGTGACGAAGACGCCGTTTTGCGAGACGGGATGAAACGTTGCACCGGGCTGCAGACGCACGAACGACGATCCGGTCGCGACGTTCACGTCGATGAGCCCGCGCGTGAGAATATCCAGCGCGATGCTTTGATCCGTCTGGTCGAGTTCGCCCGTGCGATCGTGGTAGCGGTCGATGAACGTGCTCGCCGTGATGCTTCGCAGCGGCGCATTCTTGCCGAAGAGCCACGCTTTGGCCTGATAGTGACCCCAGCCGGCGATGTCGGGGTGCCAAACGAAACCGTCGACGGGATTGAAGTACTCGCCGACGTGCCGGACGGCAACGGCCTCGATGAACGTCGGGCTCTGCCACACGCTTCCGAAATCGTAGAGCGCGGAACGCGACTTGTCGGTCACGTTCGTGCCGGCGTCGTTGCCGTAATTGAACCACGCGCTGAAATGCTTTTGGTCGAAGTAGTCCAGGCCGTACTCTTGCGAAGTATCGACGAGCGACCCGGTGTAGACGCCGACGCGCTGAGCGGAAAAACGCAGCGTGTGCGACGGGTTGGCCCAGTCCAGCGCCTGCGCCGTGTCGCTTCGCGCGTTACCGATCGCATCGAACGCGCCGTAGGTGAACCGCCCTTGTTTGCCTTCCACGGCGTACCCGTCGCGCGGCGTCGGGATTGCAGGTGTGTACAGCGTGCTCAGGCCGTTGCAAAGATCGCAGTTGAAGTCGTCGTACGGCGCGTTCGCTTGCGTGAAAAACGGCCGCACTTCGCTAAAGTAGCGCCGGAACGCCGTCGGAGAAATCGACTGCTGATCGCGTTCGACGTTGGAGTAATCCGGATGAATCGTCGCGTAGAACGACGACGTCTCCGTAAACGGAATCGAAAAATCCAGGCCCGCGCGCGAGGTCGATCCGCCGATCGATGTTCCACCCGCGAGGCCGAGCGTGTAGAGTTCCACGCGCGGTTGCGGCCGGATCGCGGTCGTCTGCAATCCCGTCAACGTGCCGGCGTAGATCGACGTCGTGGTATCCGTTTCGTTGGGATCGTACGACCACACGTCGATGTCGCCCGTATTCTCGACTTTGCGCGCGAACTGCACGAGCCACGTCTTCGAACTGATTCCGTGAATGGCGGCCAGCGGAATCTTCATCGTCACGGTGTAGCCGCCGGCCCGAACCGTTCCGGCGGACCACCACTGCGGGCGGTACCCGGAGTTTTCCGATGACGACTGATAGTGCGTCCCGATCGGATTCGAGATGAACTGGTAGAGAAATCCATTGGTGCCGCCGGGCCACAGGTCGATCTCGACGTCGTCGTCGGTGCCCTGCCCGGCGTCGTCGGTGTGCTGCGTGGCCGTAATCGTGCCCTCTTGTTTGGCATCGAAGGCCACGTACAGGTATTTACCGTCGGATTCGACGTACGCGGTCGTGGATTGCGGCGCATGTTTGTGCCCTTGCAAATCCCAATCCAGCGTTACCGCCGTTGCGTTCTTCCACGCCGCACCGATGGAGCCGTCAATTGGCGGGGCGGCGTGCGTAACCGGCACGTTCAGCGCTACCGCTGCAATGAGCGCGAGCATCATGTCTACGGCCCTTGCGCTCCGGCCAGATCGGCATGCCCGATCTCGCGCAGCGTGGCGGCATCGAGCGCGCTGCAGCGGCGCGCTTCGTGGCGCCACTCGTAGTCGCAAATCTGCGCGCCGCGCAAATTCGCGCCGTGCAGGTCGGCGCCCGAGAAGTCGCTGCAGTGCAAGCGGCCGGAACGCGCGTCCTGACCGTCGTAATCGGTGTCGTGCGCGCACAGAACGGCGCCTTGCATGTTGACGTTGCGAAGATTGGCATTATTGAATCCGTCGCCGATCAATTCCGCGTTCCGAAGCAACGATCCGGAAAGATTGGCGTCTTCGAAACTGCTGCCGACGATCTGGACGCCGTCCAAATTCTTGCCGTGAAGATCGACGCGCCGCAGGCTGCAGCCGGCGCAGTGGGCCAGCAACGCGCGCGCTTGCGCATCGTTCAAGCCTTGCAGATACGATCCCGATAGATCCGAACCCGCAATGCGTATTCCGTCCAAACGGGCGCCATCGAGCCGTGCCCCGCGCAGTTGAACTCCCGCAAGTTGCGCCCCGGTCAAATTCGCGCCGCGTAAATCGGCGTTTCGCAAATCAACCCCCGCTAGGCGGGCTCCCGAAAGATTGGCATTGCGTAAATTCGCATTCCGCAAATCACTGCCGGCCCAGGAGACCCCGCGCAGATCCTGTCCGTGCAGGTCCATGCCCGCCATCGAGCAGCCCACACAGCTGGTCGGTACACCGCTTACAGCGGCGAGTAGTGTCGTAAGTATCAGTCCGAGCATAGCGATCTCCTCAAAGTTGGGCGCAGGAAACCAAGCCCGTGTCCCACGAGCTCGAGGCGTGTGTCGAGTGCTGAGCTTAGCGGTCGCCGCCGGTTAGTTTACTGCCGGTGATCCGAGCGTTGGAGAAATCGACTGCGTGCAGGTCGATGCCCGAGAGATCGCAGCCTTCGAATTCCGTGTTGGTCAATCGCGCGCCGTCCATTCTGGCGCCGGAAAAATCCACTCCTGAAAAGCGCGATCCCGAGAGGTCGGCGCCGCGCAGATTGGCATGCGTCAAGTCGACGCCTTCCAAATTGAGATTGCGCAAATCTTGCCCGCTGAGATCCGCGTAACTGAAATCGCAGCCCGTGCGGCAGCCGTGCAGCACGGCACCTGCCTGCGAGGGCGCGAGCGAGCGCGCGTCGACGTCGCACCCGGTCATGTTTACGCCGTCGAAATTCACGCCGGCGATCTGCGCGTGACTGAGATCGCACCCGGTCAGCACGGCATGGGAAAAATTGGCTCCGCTCAAGTTCGCGTGAGAGAAATCGGCGCCCACGAGCACGCTGTTCGAAAAGTCGGCGTTTCGCAGGTCGGCCCGCGAAAAGTCGGCTCCGGTCAAGCGCTGGCCGCGGAAACTTTTACCTGAAAGATTCTGTCCGCTGTAATCGCAGGCGACGCAATTGAAATGCCCTTTACCGCTGAATGCTTGATTCAGTGAGGCGGAGACCGTCTCCGAGATCGTCTTGCCCATCGTCGCCATGCGTTTGGAAAAGTCGCGCGGGAACGGCGCTACCACGACGGGTGGACGCGGAACCACCACGTGCTGCTCCGAAATGTCGACGTTGATAGCCGGAATGTGCACGGTTTTTGCGGGCACGTGAATGTGCCGAGCCGGGATGACGACCGTACGTTCGCGCGGCTGCGCCTGCGGCTGCGGCTGACGTGTTGCAATCGCAACGACTGTTGCGGCGGCTTTCATGGGAGCCGTGGCCTTCGCGACCGGTTTATCTTTGTGCTGCGCTTGCGCCGGAAGCGTGAATGCGAACGACGGCGCAACGGTTTGCAGCAGGAAGAACAGCACGATCAGCGCGGCAGCCACCGCGCCGGCGGGGCCGAACGAAACACTCGTGCGCACGTTGCGGCCCGCGCGCAGCAGACGCTCGACGCGCACCGAGAGCCCGCGCCGGGTGATGAACACGCCCGGTGCCGCGAGCGGCCGGTGCGGCCACGCGGTGGCTTCGGCCATTTTCGTCAGACACGTCGCATAGGGGCGTACTTCTTTGGTTTGATGCACGACCCAGTCGTCGCACGCGACTTCGCGCTCGACGTCGAGCTGCTGCGCGATGTACAGCACTGCGGGATTGAAGAAAAAGAGTGCTTGAATGACGCGCTGCACCCCGTTCGTCCAGTCGTCCGCGCGGCGCAGATGCGCCAGTTCGTGCAGAATGATCTGATCGATCTCTTCTTGCGAGAGCGTGTCCAGTAAATGCTTTGGAATCAGGATCATCGAGTCGAAGAGACCGACGGCAACGGGCACTTCAATGCCGTCGCAGGTGCACAGACGCACCTCGCGCTCGCCTTTGTCGGCCTTCGCCCAGCGTTCGAGCCGCTCGCGGTATTCGACCGGCAACGGTAGCGCATCGGTCTTTAAGCGCTCCAGCTTCCACAGATTGATCGCTAAGCGCACCAGTAAGAGAAGAGCAGCAACACTCCACACGGCCGCAATCGTGAGCGCGACGTACTCCGGAAGCGTGAAGCGCAGGCGTTCCGGCAGACGAAAGGAAGGAGCCGGCGCAGCGGTGGAGGTTTGCGCTCGCGCATGCTGCGCCGGCTCGTGCCGCACGCGCGGCGATTGGAATACCGTGTCGTGCTGCTGCTGCTGCTGCTGTTGCGCAGCCGGTTGCCGCGCAGAATGCGCAACGGCGATCTGCGGAACCGCCGTCGCGAGCGGCAGCACAAATGCCGCTGCGAGCGCAACGCACCACGCCGCATAGCGCGTCGTGGCATTGACGTTCGGAAGCAAGCGCAGCGCAAGCGCGACGACGATCGCGAGCAGCGCCGCTTCCCACAAACTGTTGAACAATGTCGCGACGGCGATGTGCGCGAATGCCGGCATTAGCCTTGCTCCTCGTACTTCTCGATGAGCGCTTTGAGGCGCGCGAGTTCATCGTCGCTGGGGCGCTCTTCCTCAACCAGTCTTAGCGCAAGCGCGGCGGATTTGTTTCCGAAAAAGCGTTTCAGAAGATGGCCGACCGCATTTTTTGCGGCATCTTCACGCTCGACGAGCGGCTCGTACACGAACGCGCGCCCATCCTCATCGTGACGCACGTAGCCCTTCTGTTCGAGGATGCGCATGGTCGTGAGCACCGTATTGTACGCCAGCGGCGGCGGCGGGAGCGCTTCGGCAACCTCTCCGACCGTTGCGCGGCGTTTCTGCCAAAGCACTTCCATGAGGCGCAACTCGCCTTCGGTAAGGGTGGGCGACTTCTTACGGGCCAAGGACAACCTCCATACGCGCCGGGCCGGCGCTTCTCCTAATTCTTTAGTAGACTATAACGCCGCTCTAGTTGCTTGTCAACTAATGATTTAAGAGAATACGGATACGGTGGGCTAGCCGGTGACTTCGATGCTCCCGAGCTGCGCTTTCTCTTCGCCCGTGATGACCATCGTGAGGTCGAGCAGGATGATGAGGCGGTCGGCCACTTTGCCTACACCCTGAATGTACTCGGTGCCGACGCCCGCGATCATGTCCGGTGCGTCTTCGACCTGTTCGATTGGAATGTTGATCACTTCCGAGACCGCGTCGACGATGATGCCGACTTTCTTGGAACCGATCTCGGTGACGACGATGCGCGTGCTCTTCGTGTGTTCGCTGCGCGGCATAGAGAAGCGCGTGCGCAGGTCGATGATCGGAATCAGCTGGCCGCGCAGGTTGATGACGCCTTCCATGAAGCGCGGCGCACGCGGAACGTGCGTGATCTCGACCATGCGGATGATTTCTTGGACCTGCGAGATGTCGACGCCGTACTCTTCGCTTCCCAAATGAAACGATACGACCTGGATGCGCTCGCCGGAAAGCTGGATTTTTTCTTTTTGTTCAGTCGATGTCATGGTTAGACCCCCGAGAATTCGGCGCGCGCCACGCGGCCGCTGGCGTAGGCTTCGGAAACGAGTGAATGAACGTCGATGATGAGCGAGATCGAACCGTTGCCCAGGATCGTCGCGCCCGAGATGCCCGGAATCCGGCCGACCACGTCGGAGAGCGGCTTGATGACGATCTCTTGTTCGCCTTGGAACGAATCCACGACGAGCCCGACCTGACGTCCTTGCAGGCCGACGATCACGATCATCACCTTTTCCGGATCGCGCTCGCCGCCCAGTTCGAAGAAGTCCGCGACGCGCACGAGCGGCACGACCTGGCC
>DAISWS010000034.1:0-15517 GCA_036826275.1 Vulcanimicrobiaceae bacterium | reverse complement strand
GATTCCGCTGGTACCACTGTTGATGAAGCGCATCGATGCGCGCCTGCTTGTCGTCACCGGGCTCGCCGTCTTTGCGGCCAGTTGCTTCATGAACCTCCATCTCGACCAGAACTATGCGGCGCCGCAGCTGTTCTGGCCCGACGTCGTTCGGGCGGTCGGCACAGCGATCGTCCTGACCCCGCTCTCGGCGATCGCGATGGTCGGGATCGCGCCGGCCGCCTAATTCGAAGAAATCGGCCACGCGCACGAGCGGCACGACCTGGCCGCGCAGCGTGATGACTTCGTTGCCGTGGACCGTACGAACGTCGGGCATTTCGACGCGCTGCGACTCGATTACCGAATCGAGTGGAATCGCATACAGCTCGTCGACCACGCGCACGAGCAGCGCCTGAATGATCGCGAGCGTGAGCGGCAGTTTAATCGTGAATGTGGTTCCTAATCCGGGCGTCGTATTGACGTCGAAAATGCCTTTCAGGCGCGTGATGTTCTTCTTCACCACGTCCATCCCGACGCCGCGTCCGCTTACGTCGCTGATCACTTCGGCAGTCGAAAATCCGGGCGTAAAGATCAGCTCGATGATCTCGCGGTCGCTCAAACGATCGTCCGAGCCGATGAGTCCTTGTTTGATGCCGCGCGCGCGCACTTTGTCCAGGTCGATGCCGTTCCCGTCGTCGGTGACCTCGATGATGATCTGGTTGCCTTCGTGATACGCGTTGAGCGCGATCGTGCCGTGACGCGGTTTACCGCGTTTCTCGCGCTCTTCCGGCGTTTCGATGCCGTGGTCGACGCAGTTGCGCAAAAGATGCATGAGCGGTTCGCCGACTTCGTCGACGATGGTCTTGTCGAGATCCGTTTCCGCTCCGGAAATCTCAAGCTGCACTTCTTTGCCGCGCGCCTTCGCGACGTCGCGGACCATGCGCGGGAACCGGTCGAACACCTGACCGATCGGCACCATGCGCACTTTCATGATCGACTCTTGGATCTCGTTCGTCGTGCGCGCGAGCAGCGCGGAACTATCGGCAAGTTCCTTTGCGAGCGGCGCGAGCGCTTTCGCGTTTCCGTTCAAATGCGCGCGCGCGCCGTTCTTATCGGTGAGCGCGCGTTCGAGCGTGCTCGCGATGTCGGAGATGCGCGTACGGTTGATCACGAGTTCGCCGACCAGGTTGAGCAGCATGTCGAGACGCTCGATGTCCACGCGAATCGTCTGATGCGCGTTGGAGCGTTTTTCGGACTTTTTCTCGGCCTTCTCGGTTTTTGCCGATGCCGCCGGCGGCGCTGCGGCGGGCGCAGGTTCTGCCGCGGCCGGAGCGCTTGGCGCGGGCGGCGCAACTTCGCCTTGCGCCGCGGCGGCGGCGCGCGCCTCTTCCACCTGTTTCCATACCGCCGCTTCGAACGCCGCGATCTGCTCTTCGCTGATGTGCTGCTCTTCTTCGGCGGCGGCAGCATCATCAAAGGAGACGTCCGGGCCGGTCGTGCCCTCGATCACGTTGGACGTTTCTTCGTAGACCGCGACGAACGAATCGACGCGGCCGATAAAGTCGTTCAGCCCGCTCGGCGCGTCTTTTCCGTGAACGGCGGCCTCGATGAGGTCGGTAAGAAAATCACGCCCGCCGAATAGAATGTCGACGCAGCTCTCCGAGAGCGGCATGCGTTCCTTGCGCAACAAGTCGCACAGATTTTCCAGCCTGTGCGCCAGCGCTTGAACGTCCGAAAATTGCAGCATGCCGGCGCTGCCTTTGATCGTGTGCAGCGCGCGGAAGAGCGAGTTTACGAGTTCGCTGTCGGCGCGGCCGCCGCCGACGAAGTCTTCGAGCTGCAGCAAATCCGCATCGATCTGCTGCAACAATTCTTCCGCTTCGTCTCTAAAATACGAGACGAACTCGGACCGGTCGAAGAGATCGTCAGACATGAGCGCCCCGCGCGGCCGCTACTCCACGCCGAAAACGGCGAGCAGAGGCCCGAGCGAACCCGTTTCGGGGATGAGAATGAACTGGCCGGACACTTCTTTTTCTTTGTCGAGGAACGCGCTCTCGATCAAGAACACGTCTTGATCGGGCAGAATCGACATCAGCGTGCGGAACGCCGCTTGAATTGTGCCGTACGAGAGCGTCGGCACCGACGGCAGCACGTTCTGGCCGGTCAAGTTGTTGATTGCCGAAAGGTACGAGCCCGCGATGATGTTGCCGATCTCTTTGAGCGTCGAATCGGCAATCGAATCGAACACCTGAATGTCGCCGATAACGCGCTTGAGGAACGTGCCGACGAAATCGACGGCCTGTTCGCGATCGAAGAGCACGACGATCTGTCCGGGCGCCTCGCCGCGAATGTACATGTGCAGCGCGGCGACCATGCGGTTCTCGTGTCCGACGCGCGATGCCAAATCGCGAAACTTGATGACGTCGATGCGGGGTTCGCTCAGGTTGATTTTCGCGTTGAGCAGTTGCGAGAGCGCGGTCGCTGCGTGCCCGGCTCCGATGTTGCCCACCTCTTTGAGCGCGTCTTTTTGGAGCTCGTTGAGTTTCAAGCTTTGTGCGCTCACGACAATACCTTATTGATGGTTTCGAGGATTTTCGGCGGCTGGAAGGGCTTAGTGATAAACGATTTCGCACCGGCCTGAATAGCCTCGACGACCAGCGCCTGTTGCCCCATCGAGGTGCACATGATGATCTTGGCGTTCGGGTCGTGGCTGATGATCTGACGCACGGCGGTAATGCCGTCCATCTCGGGCATGACCATGTCCATCGTAACCAGATCCGGGGTTAGCGCTTTATATTTGTCGACCGCTTCGACACCGTTCTGCGCCTCGCCGACCACATCGAATCCGTTCTTACTCAGGATACCTTTGATCATCATCCGCATGACGACGGCGTCGTCGACGATGAGGACCCGCTTGCTCATTCCTTGCTCCTACAGGCCGAGATTGTACTTACACCCCATCGGCCGAAAATGGGGTTTTTGTTAGTTTTTTCGCTATGCCAAGCCGCGATTGCGCAGTTCGGAGGTCCGCCTGTTGATGAACTCCAGAATCGTCTTGTCTTCGACGGGAGTCAAACCGTGAAAGCGCAGACCGTGATTGAACTTGCCTGAGGTCTTGACTTGTTCGACGCGCATCACTTCACCCAGCACGGTGAGCGGCGGGGCGGCCGAACTCAGGGTCATCTTGACTTCTATCGTCTGTCCCACCTTGCACTGCCGGTCCATGATGAGGGCGCATCCCCCGCGGCTGATGTCCCGTATGCTGCCCTTCATGAACTCGCCCACGCCTTTGCCGCTCGGAGCCATGCGCCAAAGGCCGCTCAGCAGCGTGTCGAGGCGCACGCTGGAACGCTTTTGCGCTCCGCCGCCTCCGATGGTTTCGATGCGGACGGGCATGTCGAAATAGGTCATGCCGTCTTTGACGTCCGTGATGTTGGCCGCGAACCGGAAACGGCCCGCGGCGTTGTGATAGACGAAGACCGCGCGTTCGCCTTTCCGGCCCACCGTATCACCCACCGCAATGCGGCCCGGTCCCGACTCTTCCATCGAAACCGAACGCGCGGCGCGGCCGCTGACCGTCACGTCGACGAACGAGTGCTGCGTCGGCAGCTTTTCTTCCGGGAGCGTTTTTTTCGGGCTGCTCCCCTTGAAGATCGACTTAAAGATCACGTTGGCGAGGTCTCCATGGGCTCCGTTTCGTCCGTCGTCGAGATCTGTCCGATGGACTCGACCCGCAGGCCGGGCGCGATCTCGGAGTAGGAGAGCACGACGAGCTGCGGCGCGGCCCGCTCCGTCAGGCGTTTGAGCGCCAGACGCACCGACGGCGAGCACAGGACGATTGGATGGAGTCCGGAGTTTTGCGCCGCCGCCATCTGCTTGGTGAGCGAGCTGTAGATCTTGGCAACGGTATTCGGATCGAGCAGGGCGTATGCATCCTCGCCGCGGCGCACCGCTTCACCGAGCAGCGACTCCAGACGCGGGTCGACCGTGATGACCGAGAGCAAGCCGTCCTCGGCGTATTCCGCGCAGATATGGCGCGCCATCGCCGCGCGCACGCGCTCGGTGAGGAAATCGATGTCCTTGCTGACGCGCGCCGCGTCCGCAAGGCTTTCCAGAATCAGCAGCAGGTTGCGGATCGGAATGCGCTCGCGCAGCAGGTTCTGAAGCACGCGCTGTATCTCGCCGACCGTGAGCAGATTCGGAACAAGCTCCTCGACCACCACCGGATAGTGCGTCTTGACGTTGTCCAGCAGCGCCGAGGTTTCTTGACGGCCGAGTAGATCCGGCGCATGGCTTTTGATGATTTCGGTTAAGTGCGTGGCAATCACGCTCGTCGGATCGATGACCGTGTAACCGCCCATCTCCGCTTCGCCGCGAGCCGATTCGGAGATCCACAGCGCGGGCAAGTTGAACGCCGGCTCGGTGGTCGGAATACCGTCGATCGCCTGGGTTGCGGTGCCCGGATTCATCGCGAGCAGACGGCTCACCATCACTTCCGCGCTCGTCACTTCCAAGCCGTAGATCTTCACGACGTACGTGCTCGGTTTGAGCTGCAGGTTGTCGCGCACGCGGATGGGCGGAACGATGATGCCCAGATCGCGCGCCGCGTGGCGGCGAATCAACGTGATGCGCTCGAGCAGATCGCCGCCCTGCGTGGTATCGACGAGCGGAATCAACCCGAATCCGATTTCGAGTTCCATCGGATCGTAGGACAGCAGCGGCACGACCGACTCGGCCGGCTTGACCGCTTGCGCCTGCGAGCCCGTGCCGCCGGCGAGCGCTGCCGCTTGCGCCGCGGTGGGCAGTTGCCCCGGACGCGCCTCGCGTGGACGGTTGCGCGTGCGGAAGTAATAGATGAAGAGCATGAGCGAGACGGGCAGCATGAACCAGCGCACCAGGCCCACGAAGCCGAAGATGCCCGTCATGATCGCGGCGATGAGAATCGCCGCAGGCTGACCGCTGAGCTGCTTGGTGAGGTCGCTGCCGAAGTCGGATTCCGATGCGGCGCGCGTGACGATGATACCGGTCGCCGTTGAGATCAGCAGCGCCGGAACCTGCGTGACGATGCCTTCGCCGACCGTCAGCAGCGTAAAGCGCTGCAGCGCCTGCGCCCAATCCATGTGCATCTGGAACATGCCGACGATGAAGCCGCCGATCGTGTTGATCGCCACGATGATGAGCGCCGCGATGGCGTCGCCGCGCACGAACTTGCTGGCACCGTCCATCGCGCCGTAAAAATCCGCCGAGCGTTGGATGTCTTTGCGGCGCTGGCGCGCTTCCGCTTCGGTGATGAGCCCCGCGTTCAAATCGGCGTCGATGGCGAGCTGCTTGCCGGGCATCGCGTCGAGTGTGAAACGCGCGGCCACTTCGGCGACGCGTCCCGCGCCGTTCGTGATGACGACGAATTGAATGACGATGAGGATTAAGAAGATCACGAAGCCGACGGCGTAGTTGCCGCCGATCACCACGTTGCCGAAAAACTCGATGACGTTGCCCGCGAAACCGTGCAGCAGAATCGAACGCGTCGCGGTGATGTTCAGCGAAAGCCGGAACAGCGTGACGATCAGCAGCAGGGTCGGGAAGACGCTGAACTGCAGCGCGTTCTCCGCGTACAGCGCTACGCCGATGATCAGCAGCGCGACGGCGATGTTGATCGTGAGCAGCAGGTCGAGCAGCGTCGGCGGAATCGGCACGATCATCAGGATGACGAGCATGACCGACATGCCCGCCACCCAAATCGGTGCGGCGGCGCCTATGCGGGCGAGAACGCCTGGTGTGCCTTGTGCTTGCTGTGCCGCGGCCATGCTATGCGATCGTCTTTCGCTTCAACTTGAACACGAAGGCGATCACCTGCGCGACCGCCGCGTAGAGATTCGGCGGAATCGACTGATCGAGCTCGACTTTCGCGTACAGAGTACGCGCCAGCGGCGGATTCTCCATGATCGGTACGCCGTGTTCTTGCGCGATCTCGCGGATGCGCTTGGCGATCAAATCCGCACCTTTGGCCGTCACGACGGGCGCTTCCATCTTGATCTCATCCCATTCCAGCGCAACGGCGAAGTGCGTCGGGTTGGTCACCACGACCGTGGCTTTGGGTACCGCGGCCATCATGCGGCGGCGGGCAAACTCGCGCTGGCGCCGTTTGACGGCGGCCTTGGCTTCGGGGTTGCCTTCCGATTGACGGTACTCGTCCTTGACTTCTTGCTTGCTCATCTTCAGGCTCTCTTCGTACTGCCACTTCTCGTACGCGTAGTCGAGCAGCCCCACGATGAGGAGCAAGAATCCGAACTTCCAGCCGACGTTGTAAATCAAATCGCCGACGAAGCTCACGACGCTTCCCGGCGGCAGCTGGCCCAGCATCATCAGCGTGTTGATGTTGCCCGCGACGCTCGACCAAATGATGATCGCCACGGCCGCGAGCTTGAGCAGCTGCTTGGCGAGATTCACCAGCACTTGTTTGGAGAACAAGCGCTGGAAGCCGGTGAGCGGATTGATGCGGTTGAAGCTCGGCACGAGCGGCGTCATCGAGACCAGAAAGCCCGTTTGCAGCACGTTGACGCCGATGCCCGCTATCAGCGCTACGCCGAACAGCGCCCCCATCAGCAGCGAAAGCGCCCCGAAGCCGCGCGCAAACAGCATCCATGAGGATGTGATGGTGAGGTCCTGATGCTCGTGAATGCGCCAAAGGATCTCCTGAAGGATAGTCGAGAGCGATCCCAACGCAGCCGGCATGAACGCGTGCAGCACGAAAACACCGGCAAGGAACACGACTGCGCCGGCGAGATCGGTACTTTTGGCAACCTGGCCACGGCCTCGCGCCTCTTCACGGCGCTTTGGAGTGGCCTTTTCAGTTTGCTCGGGTTTAGCCATAGGGCCACGCTTGTGGAAAGCGTCTAGACCTATCATCGGCTACCCCGGAGCCCCTCAACACCCGGAGCGCAGAGGTTTTACGGGAGGGCGACGAATAGGCGGGGGGTCTAAGCCCCTCCCGGGCATCAGCTGATCACAGGAGAGTACATGCGTCGTTCTGCGGGCCTGGCGGCCTCGTTGTTTCTCACTGGTTTCGCGCTCGCCGGCTGCGGCCACGGCGGCGTCATCGGCAGCGGCCCCTTACCGACGCCCACACCCACGATTCCGATGGTGACCAACGAGTTCGCGATTCCGACGGCCAACTCGGGTCCCTGGACCATCATGTCGGCCCCGAACGGCTACCTGTACTTTACGGAGCAGACCGCGAGCAAAATCGGTCAGGTGACGACGGGCGGCGTGATGACGGAGATTCCGACGCCCACCTCGGCGGCGGGTCCGACGCAGATCATCCTGGGGCCCGACAGCCACGTGTGGTTTACCGAGGCCGCGGCCGGTCAGATGGGGACCTTTTCCGTCTTCAATTCGACGGACTTCACCGAGTACAAGATTCCGTGGGCCGGTGCGACGCCGACCAGCATCGCCGTGGGTTCGCCGACGAACAGCATGTACTTCATCGACTCGAGCCACAATGCGATCGGCCGCGTCATGACCGATGGGACGTTCTCCGGGCCGTACGCGATTCCGACCGCCAACTCCGGAGCGCAGGACCTGGTCACCGGGCCCGATCTCAACATCTGGTTCACCGAGTACAACGCCGGAAAGATCGGCCATTTCAACGTCGCGACGAACACCGTCGACACGGAATACGCATTACCGGCGGGAGCAAAACCCGACACGATCATCGTCGGGCAAGACGGCGCGCTGTGGTTCACCGACGACAACCCGGCGGCACCGGCACTCGGCCGCATCACGACCAGCGGCTTGATTACCGAATACCCGCTCACCGGCGCAAAGAGCGCGGTCGGTTTGGTTCAAGACGTGCAGAACAACTTGGACATCACGGATTCCGTGAACAGCGCCATCGGCGTGTTCAATCCGACGACCAAAACGTTCACGGAGTATCCGACCAAGACGGCGAGCGCGGATCCGCTTTGGATAGCGCTCGGCCCGGACCGCCTGCTCTATTTCACGGAGAACGCGGCGAACAAGATCGGCCAGTTCGACTACTAGCGCGCGCCGCGGTAAGAGCGCGCCTCGACTTCGCTCGGCTGTCCTTCGATACCTCAGGATGACATACCGTGCGGCACAGCGCTACATGCAATACGTGCGGCACGGCGCTACATGCAATACGTGCGGCACGGCGCTACATGCATACGTGCGGCACAGCGCTACATGCAATACGTGCGGCACAGCGCTACATGCAATACGTGCGGCACAGCGCTATACGCAATTGCATGTTCGTCATGGATGCGTCGCTAGGCCGCGCATGACTGTGTCCATGTGGCGCGCGGAATCCGAGAAGAGCTGTGGGGCAACGGCAGCCAAGAGCGGAACGCTCGCGGCCAGCATGAACAAACCGACGCCGATCTGCAGCGGGAAGCCCACGACGAAGACGTTCATCTGCGGGGCGACGCGCGCCATCAGACCGAGCGCGACGTTGACGACGAAAAGGGCAACCGCGGCGGGCGCGGCGATCTGAAACACGACCAAAAACGCCTGCTCCAAGAACATCACGATGTTGCCGGCAACGCCCGGATCGAGCGTGATGTACGGCAGCGGCACGAGGTTGAACGAGCCGCCGATGCCTTGCAGCATCAGCAAATGCGAGTTGCTGATCAAAAACACCAGCGTGGCAAAGGTGAGCTCGAGTTCGCCGATGACCGTGACTTGCTGCTGCGTTTGCGGGCTGATGACGTTCGCGACGGCAAAGCCGATTTGGATGTCGAGAATTTCGCCCGCGAACTGAATGCCCATGAAGACGAGATACGCGACGAAGCCGACGATGAGGCCGAGCACGACCTGACTGACGACTGCGGCGAGCAGCGCGCCGATGTCCGGCAACGGTGCCGTCATCGGTATTGCGCGGAACAGCACGAACGAGATCAGCGCGGAGAGCCCGAACCGCACCATGAGCGGGATCTGGGGCGCGGAGAACACCGGGAATACGAACAGCATCGACGACGTGCGGATGAATATCAGCAGCAGCGTTTCGAACTGCGCTTGCGATAAACCGAAAACGTCGGGCACAGGACGCCTATTTCACGAAGGCGTGGACGTGCGTGAAGATGCGGGTCGTGAAATCCGTGAGGATCGCGAGCATGAACGGGCCGAAGAACAGAATCGCAAGCGCGGAGGCGACGATCTTCGGGATGAACGTCAGCGTCGGTTCCTGAATCTGCGTGACGGCCTGGAAAATCGAAATGACGAGGCCGACCACCATCGATACGAGCAGCACCGGCGCGGCAACCATGAAGCAGACGAACATCGCGTCGCGCCCCAGTGCGATCGCGTCGCCGTATCCCATCAGCGATAACTCTGGAAGATGGCGTTGACGGTCAGATTCCATCCGTCAACGAGCAAGAACACCAGGATCTTGAACGGCAGCGAGATGATGATCGGCGGGATCATCATCATGCCCATCGAGAGCAGGATGCTCGCGACGACCATGTCGATCACGATGAACGGCACGTAGATCGCGAAACCGATCTCGAAGGCCGTCTTCAGCTCCGAGATGACGAACGCCGGAATCAGCAGATACGTCGGCACGTCGTTCTGGGTGCGCGGCTGCGGCTCTTTGGAAAGCGAATAGAAGAGCTGGATGTCCTTTTGACGCGTCTGCTTGAACATGAACGCCCGCAGCGGCTTCGCGGCACGGTCGAGCGCGACCGATTGCGAAATCTGGTTTTTCAGATATGGCTGCAGCGCGTTGTTGTTCACGTCCTTGACGACCGGCGCCATGATGAAAAACGTGAGAAAGAGCGCAAGGCCGACGAGCACTTGGTTCGGCGGGACCTGCTGCGTGCCGAGCGCCGTGCGCACGAATGAAAGCACGACGATCACGCGCGTGAACGAGGTCAGCAGAACGAGCAGCGTCGGCGCCAGAGAGAGGACGGTGAGCAGCAGCAGAATCTGGAGCGCGCTCGCGACCTGCGCCGGATTTTTCGCCTGTCCGACGCCGATGCTCAGTTGCGGAAGCGGCACGGTCGGCGCGGACGGCGCGGCTTGCGCCGCGGCAAACGCCGGGATGATCCACAGCGTGAACACCGCGACCGCGCTCACGACGAAGAACGCGCGGTGGCGCGTCCAGAGGCGTTTCAATGCGGCCGTCATTGTTGCGGTTTACGCAGCTGACGCAGGAAGCCGGTCACGGATTTTGTTTGTTGCGCGAACAGCGCGCGCTGTTCGCGCAGCCACGGTTCGACTTGCTCCGCGGGAATCTCGCCCAGCGTGTTGACGTGGCCGCTGCCGCCGCCGATCAAAAAGTACCGCTCTCCGGCCTTGACGACGTGCAGCGTGGTATTTTGCGCTAGCGCCGTCGACTCGATCACCGCGATCAAACGGCGGTCGGTAGATGCGACCAAACGCCCGCGTCCCAGCGCGCGAACGACCGTGTATAGTCCGAAGAGCATCAGCGCCACGACGAGCAGCGCTAAAATATATTGGCCAATAAAACCCATTACTCTACGCTCGGATTGAGCTCGCTGATCTTCACGGCGTACTTGTCGTCGACGACGACCACTTCACCGCGCGCGATCAAAATATTGTTGACGTACAGATCGATCGGATCCGTCGAAAGTTTGTCCAGTTCGAAGACGCTTCCGGATTGCAGCGTGACGACGTCGCGCAACGTCAGCGCCGTTTTGCCGAGCACCGCGCTGATCTGCAGCGGCACGTCGTGAACGAGATCCAAGTTGTTGCCGTGGGAACCGCGGTTCGCGGTCGGCGCCATCGTGGCGAATGCGACGGGCTGCGCCGCTGGAGCCGGCGGTTGCGGACGTTTACGCGGAGCGGGCGGAGCGGCCGGCGCTGCGACTGCCGCGGCGACGGCGGCGACCGGTTCGGGCTCGGCCTCGCCCGCGCCGATCTTCGCCATCGCGATGCCGTCGAAATCGATCGTAATCTCGGGCGCGACGTCGGTGCCCACTTGAATCGTGCCTTCGTAGGAAGCGAACGGCGGAGCGGGCAGATTGGTCGCATCGGTGCAGAGATCGGCGTGCACGCCTTCCGTGCCGGCGCCCACGCCCTTGGCGAGCTGCTCGGCCATCGCGGCGGCAATCTGCGAGACGGTTTCCGACACGATCGAGAGTTGCATCGCACCCATCTCGGCGGAATCGTCGGCGCCGCCGAGCATCAGGTTCACAATTTTCGCAATGTCCGTTGCGGCGAAGCGCACCACCACGCGAATGCCGAGCGCGGGAATTTCGGCGACTGTGATGAGCGTCTCGGCGTCGATCTTGATCGAGCCTTCGTGATCGTTGCGCATGGCGGCCGACGCGGCAACGGGCTGTTCGACGAGGCGGCCGAGGACCGTTCCGGCGGCCTCCAGCATCGCGTCCGTGAGCTGTTGAATGTCGGGCATGTGCGTTATTGATCCTCGCTGGAGATGACGTCGGAGATTTGAACGGCGATGCGGTCCTTGTGCACGCCCGGATACACGTGAAACTTATCGCGCTCGTTCACCTTCGCGACCAGCGCCGAATCGGTGGGTTTGTCGAACAGGATGAGATCGCCGGGCTGCAGCGCCACGAGATCGCGCAGTGAGACCTGCGTGCGTCCGAGTTCGACCTCGACGTCCACGTCGGCTTTCTCGACGTTGCGTGTGAGCTGTTGAATGTCTTCTTCGGTCATGCCGCGGCCGGCGATGACCGTCGGGGACCATTGGAAATCCGTGAGCTGCGTGCTGATCGACTGCAGCACCAAATACGGCAGGCAGAAGTTCATCACGCCCGCCATGTCACCCACTTTGAGTTCCATGGACACGTACGCGACGATCTGGTCGAGCGGAATGATGCGCGGGATGAACTGCGGGTTCGAGTCGAGCGCTTCGATCTTGAGCGAGAGCGTGAGCAGGTAGTTCCACGACTCGCGGTAGCTGTTGAGCATGCGCGCCATGAAGCGCTGCATGAGCGTGCGCTCGATGTCGGTCAGGTCGCGCAACTTCTGCGGGAACCAGCCCGGGCCGCCCAACAGGCGGTCGATGATCGAGAACACCAGGTTGAGGTCGACCTGCGTGATGCCGCTTCCCGGCAGCGGGTCCATCGAAAAAATCGAGAGGATCGACGGAATGCCGATGCTGGCGATAAAGTCGCCGTAACTGATCTGCTCGATCGAAACGATGGTCGCCTCGACGCGGGTGCGTAGATACACCGAGAGCGAGTTGTTGAGCAGACGGGTGAAGTTCTCGTGCAGCGTGCGCAGCGTCTGCAGCTGGTTGTTCGAGAACTTGTCGAGACGCTTGTTGAAGCGGAAATCGAAGGACTTGATCTTCTTGCCTTCGAGCGCGTCCTCACGTTCGGACGGTTCGGTGGCAAGTTGATTTATCAGTGCATCAATTTCTTCTTGCGAGAGACTGGACATGACGGACTACTGCCCCTTTTCGGCCTGTGAAATATTGGCATTGAGCAGCACGATGTCGACTCGGCGGTTTGCCTGCCGCGCCTCCGGCGTGCTGTTATCCGTCCGTGGATGATACTGTCCATATCCCGCAGCCGAGATTCGCATCGGGCTCAAGTGGTCGTTTTCCACCAGATACCGGACGACGTTCACGGCGCGCGCGGTAGAGAGCTCCCAGTTCGTCGGATATTGTTCCGTCGCAATGGGCACGTTGTCCGTGTTGCCCTCGACCCGTATGAGGTTGGCGTTCTTCCTTAAGAAAACATCGACCCCATCCAGAATTTCCTTAGTCTGCGGGCGAAGCTCGGCGCTTCCGCTGTCGTAATAACTCTTATCGGAAAGTAAAGTAATGACCAAGCCGCGATGATCCATGTGCACTTGCACCTGATTTTGCAGCTTGTGACTCTGCACGTACTGCTGCAGTTCTTTCTGAATCGCGGGGATGTTGGACGACGAGTTGAAGCTCTTCTGAGCATCTTGTCCGCCCTGCGGCGGCTGGTTGGTGGACCACACGTTGTCGAAGCCGCCCGAGACGTCTTTGGCGAACTTCTGGAATTTCACTTTGCTGATCGTGGACATGGCGAACAGGATGATGAACAGCGCCAACAGCAGCGTGATCATGTCGGCATACGTCAACAGCCAGCGCATCATGCCGGCTGTCTCGACTTTGGTCTCCTCCGCCTTTTTGCGGAACTTGCTTTCGGCCGCGCGCGCAGCCGTCTTTATCGGTTGAGGCATTAGGTCGTCGATAAGCTCGGTTCGCCGACCGAACCACCCTCCTCAACCTCCGTCTCGCGTTCCCTGGGATCGAGGAAGGCGTGCAAACGTTCTTCGAGCAGACGCGGGTTGTCGCCGGCCTGAATCGAGAGAATCCCTTCGATCATAATTTCGCGCAGCAGCAGCAATTGCCCGGAGCGTTCTTTGATCTTGTTCGCCATCGGCAACCACAGCAAGTTCGCAAACAAAATGCCGAAGAACGTTGCGACGAACGCTTGTGCCGTCGCGCCGCCGATGTTGCCGGCTACGTTCGACGAACCGTTCATCGACGCCAGACCCTTGAGCATGCCGATGAGGCCGAGAACCGTACCGATGATGCCGAGCGTCGGCGAATAGCCGCCCAAATTACTGAAAACGGCCTCGGCTTTGGTGCCGACTTCCTGCACGTGCGAAACTTCGGTCTCGAGCACTTTGCGGATGACGTCGGTATCGCGTCCGTCGATGACGAGCTGAATGCCCTTACGCATGAAATCGTCTTCGAGCGCGGCCGCCTCGTTTTCGAGCGCGAGCAAACCTTCGCGGCGCGCTTTTTCCGCAAACGAAACGAGCGTCGCGATGACGTCGCGCTCGTGATACACGGGTTCGCTGAACGCGGTGCGCAAGCCGCCGAAAAATCCCTTACTGAAGGTACGCAGCGGGAACGAAACCATCGTGGCGCCGAGCGTTCCGCCGAGGATCAAAACCAACGCGTCCCAACGGCCTAAAAAGACGTGCGGATCCGTTCCGCCCGCCCATCCGGCAATGACAACGGCCCCAAAAGCAATGATGAGGCCTATGAGAGTCGCTAAGTCCAAAAGAAGTCCCCCGCGGCCGTCCCGGGCCGTGCGTCCTTACTTATCCTCTATCGGCAGTCCCCGTGCCGTCCTGAGCGCTGTCTCAGCCGCCCGAAGCGTCGCCCGGTCCGTAAATTTTTCGTTTGAACACGATGATGCGGCGCTCGATGTCCTCCATGGAGTCGCGCACGATGAGCTTGTTGCCGCTGATCAGCGTGATGACCGTGTCGGGCGTGGTCTCTACGGACTCGATGAGATCCGCGTTGACCATGATCGGCTGCCCGTTCAAGCGCGTCAGTTGAATCATTTTGAAAGGCGCTCCGTCCTAGACTCCGCGCCCCCCACTTCGTGGGGCCCCCATTGCCTCATGGCGCCTAAATGCTCTGCTAACATGATCGCTCCCCGTGGGCGCCGCATTAGTGCGGCATTTTATAATAGGGACCTGCGGTTTCCCGCAGGTCCCTTTACTGGGACCTCCGTGTCCCTAGCGCGTTGTGTGGGGAACGACTAGTTGGCGCTGGCGCGGATGTTCAGAACGGTTTGCATGTTCTGGTCCGCCGTCGAGATGCCGCGCGTGTTCGCCTCGAAGGCGCGCTGCGCGACGATCATCTTGGTGAACTCGTCCGCGAGTGAGACGTTGGACTGCTCGAGCGAACCCGAGACGATCGCGCCGTAGCGGCCGGAGTTTGCCGTACCGACCTGCGCGAGGCCCGAGTTTGCCGTTGCCTCGAAGAAGTTGCCGCCGGCGCGGTGCAGACCGTCCTCGTTTTGGAACGTGGCCACCGCAACTTGCGCGATGGTCTTCTCCTGTCCGTTCGTGAACGAGCCGGTTACCGTACCGTCTTGGCCGACGGTGATGTTCGAGAGCGTTCCGGCCGCGTAGCCGTCCTGCGAGAGCACGTTTGCCGTCGCGGTTCCGGCGAGCGAAGCCATGTTCGAGAAGTCCAGGCCAATCGTTTGCGGCGAAACCGAGCCGTTACCGGCGGGCCATCCGCTCACGACCAGCGCGTTGCCGTCGCCGGCCGCCGGCGCGCCGCCGGTACTGTGCACGGGCGTGCCCGTTGCGCTCGACGAGGTGTTGATGAACTGACCGTTTTGATCGAAGAACACTTCGCCGGTGCTCGTCGATGCCGTCGTACCGTCGGCGAAGGTCACCTTATACGTCCAGCGCGTCGCCGGTTTGACTGCGGTGCCGCTCGCGTTGTTGACGGTAGCGGGGAGTGCCGATCCGGCATCCGGCGAAAATGTGATCGTTGCTTGGTGCGCGTTGCCGAGCGAATCGTAGATCGTCGTGGTGAGCACCTTGTTGACGGGCGTGCCGCCCGCAACCGCGACCGAGTACTGCGTTTGATCCAGCGAACCGCCCAAGCTCATGTCGAAGACCTGGTCGTTTTGCGGTCCGAGTTTCACCGCGTTCGTACCACCAGTAGCCGTCGCTTGCATTTGCAGGCCGAGCGGCACGGTGATCGTTCCGGGCGTGCCCGACGACGTGACGACGCCGTTGCCGTTGGCCATGAAGCCCTGCACCGAAAGACCCGTCGCCGGATCGTACAGCACGCCGTTGGAGT
>DAISWS010000033.1:0-22964 GCA_036826275.1 Vulcanimicrobiaceae bacterium | reverse complement strand
CTCCCGTGGGCGCCGCAATGGTGTTCGCAATTGTGTGCATGTAGATGTCTTGCAGTGAGGGTTCGAGCGCGTCGAAGCGCGTTACGGCGTCGGCTGCGACGAGATCGCGCAGCAGCTGCGGATACGCGGTATCGGACGGCACCTGGTAGTAGAGCGATCCGTTGCCTTCGACCGCTTTCGCGTTCGGCAAGCGATCCAATACGCTGCGAAGCGCCTGTGTCGGCGGCTCGACGCGGATCGTGCGCGTCGGCCAGCCGGCGCGAAGCTGCTCGAGCGTGCCCAGCGCGCGGTTTTCGCCGCTGGTGATGATGCAGAAGGCGTCGCAAATATATTCGAGCTGCCACATTTGATGACTCGAGAGCACGAGCGTCGTGCCGCGGTTTTTCAAATCGGTCAGGACCTTGAGCAAAATGTCGGCGTTTACGGGGTCCAATCCCGAGAACGGCTCGTCGAGGATCAGCAATTCCGGATCGTGCACGGCCGCGCAGGCGACCTGCACTTTTTGCTGGTTACCCTTTGAGAGCTCGCCGCAGGGCCGCTCGGCGTACTCGTTCAGGCCGAGCTGCTCGATCCACGCGCCTGCGCGCTGCGTGATCTGCGGCTCGTGCAATCCGTGCAGGCGGCCGAAGTACATGATCTGATCGCGTACCTTCATCTTGCCATACAGGCCGCGCTCTTCCGGAAGATAACCGAACCGGCGCCGCGTGCGTTCGTCGACCGCCTGACCGTTCCACGTGATCGTCCCGCTGTCCACGGGATAGATGCCGACGATCATCCGCATCGTCGTGGTCTTGCCCGCACCGTTGGGGCCGAGCAGTCCGAACGTGGATCCGGACGGAATGGAAAAGCTTACATCGCGAACGGCGCGGACGCTGCCGAAATCCTTGTGAACGTGATCAACTCTCAACACGCAGGCTAGTATTTGCGGGAAGCGCCGAAGTTGCTCTTTTTCCCGCGGCCATGACCGCTGCCGCGACGGCAAACCCGACGTAGTACGAGAGGTCGCCGAACTGCGGGAACGCACTCGCGAACGGGCCGGTGTACCACTCCTGATTCCAGAATGGGAGCGATGCCACGAGGCCGGCTATCCACGCGTACGTGCCCAGACGCACGCGGGGGCCGCTTTCGAATGCCGCATCGGCGGTCACCGCGGTGCGGCGCTGCAGCCAGTCCACGAAGACGACGGCGGCCCATGGTGAAGCCCAGTACGAGAGCAGCAGCAAGAAATTCGTGTAGATCTGCGCGGTTTGAGCGGGATGCCCGCCGCCTGAGGCGAGGAGCGCGCCGAGGAAGCCGACGACGACCGCCGCGCGCCAGCGCCGCAACCGGTAACGCGCAACGAACAGCACGACGAGCGCTACGGCGATCGCGAAGCCGATCACCACGGCGGCGGGAAGCTTCGCATGTCCGAATAGCGCCGCCGTCAGCGCGCCGAATATCGCCGCCGTAATGATTGGCGCGCGCCACGACGCGCTCGGAAACTTTACGACGAGCGCGGCCATTGCGCCGGAATAAAGGTTCATGCAATTGGCCGTCAGCGTTCCGAGCACGACCGTGAGGAGCACCAGTGTCGCGACGCTCCCCGAGCCGAGCAGCGATGCAATCGCCTGCGTCGGGCTGGACGACGCAAAGTTCACGCCATGCACGGCGGTCACCGTTGCCGCGCCCATGATCTCGAGCGCGATGCACGGCACGACACATCCGAGAAACGAATACCGCCACACGCGGCGCGGATTGGTCGAGGCGGGCAGATAGCGCGAATAGTCCGATGCACACGGCACCCAACCGGTTGCGTATGAAAAGCCGAGCGCCGTCGCAAGAATGATGCCGCCGATTTCACCGCCCGCCGCGACCGGCGCATGCACGTTGAACGGCGCGTGCCAGTCCGCGCGCGTAAACGTCACGATGCCGAGCAGCGTAAAGCCGGCGGCGAGCAGCACGGCGCTGATGCGCTCGAACCAGTGAATGAGATTGTAGCCGTACACCGCAAGAACGATCTGCGCGAGCAGCATGAGTGCGAGGGCAAGTCCATACGGCAGCTGCGTGATCGTTTGCAGCGCGTACGCTCCAAACACGGTATTGATTGCGAACCAGCCGACGCCCGCGAGAAAACTCAGCGCGGCGGGCAGCGCATTGCCGTAGCGTCCGAAGGCCAGGCGCGATGCAACCATTTGCGGTACGCCGTAGCGCGGTCCGAAGGTTGCAAGGACGCCCAGGAGCGCGAACCCGATGAGGTTGCCGATGACCAGTCCGATCGTCGCGCCGCCGAGCGTCGTGCCGTAGAGCGCGGTTGCGAAGACGCCGACCATCCACGTCGCGATTTCCGCGTTCGCCGAAAACCACAAACCGAAGAGTTCGTGGGGCGATCCGTGGCGCTGCTCCGGACGCACGAATTCGATCCCCGTCGGCTCGACTTCGAGAACCTGATCGCGGTAAACGGTATCGCGCGCCGTCATACGTGCGCGGCGAGTTGCTCCGTGGTGGCGAAGAGCACGCGGTGCGCGGCCATCTCGCGCAACGCGTCGGCCTCATCGGTGCATTTGAGGTTGACCGCAGCAATCGCGTCCGTGAGCACGATCGTCTGGAAGCCGCGCGCGGTCGCCTCGAGCGCCGTCGCTTTCACGCAGTAATCCGTCGCAAGCCCGCAGACGAAGACGCGGCCCACGCCGTGCTCGTGTAGACGTTCTTCCAAATTCGTTCCGTCGAACGCGCTATAGCCGTGCGAATGCGGCTGCATCCCTTTGCTGACGATTTCATCGACCGCTTCGAGATCGAGTTTGCGCGAAAACTCCGCGCCGGGCGTGTCCTGGATGCAGTGATACGGCCAGGGGCCGCCGTGCGCTTGGAAATGCGGATGCACGCGCGGATGCCAATCGCGCGTCGCCACGACGTATGAAAAGAGCGGCATGATGCGATTGACCGGCTCGAAAATGCGGTTGCCTTCCGCGACGGCAAGCGTGCCGCCGGGAAGAAAGTCGTTTTGAGCATCGACGACGATCAGGGCGTCTGTAGGGCCGATATCCACGCTTCGACGGCGTCCGGAGCCGATGGCAGAATTGCGGAGAGGTTTTCGTGCCCGTGCGCGGTGACGACCACGTCGTCTTCGATCCGCACGCCGATGCCGCGGAAATGCTCGGGCACCGTGCCGTCGTCCGGCTGAAAGTACAGCCCCGGCTCGACGGTGAGCGACATGCCCGCTTGCAATTTGCCGAACCGGTAGTTCTCTTCGCGCGCGCGCGCGCAATCGTGCACGTCCAAGCCGAGCATGTGGCTGACGTTGTGCAGCGTGTAGCGCTTGTGGTATTGCTTTTGCGGATCGAGCGCCTCGTCCAACGAGCATTTCAAAATGCGCAGATCGATCAGGCCCTGCGCGAGCACGCGCATCGCCGCGCGGTTGGGTTCGAGGAAGTCGTTGCCGGGTTTGACTTGCGCGAACGCCGCCGTCTGCGCTTCGTATACCAGTTCGTACACGGCCCGCTGCTCGGATGAGAACTTTCCGGAGATCGGCAGCGTGCGCGTAATGTCCGCCGTATAGAGCGAGTCCACTTCGACGCCCGCATCGAGAAGCAAGAGATCGCCCTTGCGCACGGCACCGGTATTATGCGTCCAATGCAGCGTGCACGCATGGGTCCCGGCGGCGGCAATCGTCAAATAACCGACGTCGTTCGCTTCGATCCGCGCGCGGCGCCAGAATGCGGCTTCGATTTCACGCTCGGATTTCACGTGCGGAAGAATGCGGATGACGTCTTCGAACGCGCGCTTGGTGATTTCACAGCACGTTCGCAATTCGGCCGTTTCGTAGTCGTCGTTGATCAGGCGCATTTCGCTGACGTGCACGGCGAGTTCGTGGTCCTCGTCGACGTTGCGCACGTTACAGCCGCGAATGCGCAGATCGTCGAGATAGGCCGGAATCTCTTGAACCGGACGGCAGCGATCGACGCCGTAATAGATCTGGCTTTCGTCGACGCCGCGGTGACGGCCGACCCACAATTCGCCGTACACGCGGTCGGTAAAAAATTCGGCTTTGCCGCGGTTGTGCGGCGGAACGAAGAGGAGCGAATCGTGGCCGCCGCCCTCGCGCGGTTCGAGCACGAGCATCGCGCCCGGCTCGCCGGGGCCGGCCAAATACGCAAAATCGCTGGACGGGCGGAACCGGTAGTTCGTGTCGTTGGCGCGCACTTTTTCTTCACCCGCCGGGATCACCAGATACACGCCCGGATATGCCTGGGAAAGGCGGTTGCGGTGTTCGCGGTAGTGGTCGCGGTGCGGCTGCGCGCCGGCGCTCATCGGCGTGTCGAGCCAGCCGCTCGACATGAACTCGACCAGGGCCTCCGGCGTCCCGGAATCGTGGGATGCCTTGGCAGACGCTTGCTGTGGGGCGGATTTGCGCGTGTCCATGGCGTTAGATTTCTACGTCGAGGCCCAAATCCAGCGCGGGCGCGCTATGGGTTATCCATCCCGACGAGATGAGGTCGACCCCGCTCGCGGCGACCGCCGCGATGCGCTCGGCCGTAATCGTGCCCGAGGCCTCGGTCAGTAACCGGCCGTTCACGAGCTTCACCGCCTGCGTAAGCTGTTCCGGATTCATATTGTCCAGCAGCACCGCGTCAACCGGCGTTTCCAACGCCTCGCGAAGTTGTTCGAGCGTATCGACCTCGACTTCGATTTTCACCATGTGCCCCACGCGCGCACGCACCGCATCGACCGCTGCGCGAATCGAACCGGCAAGCGCGAGATGATTGTCTTTGACGAGCACGGCATCGTCGAGTCCAAAGCGGTGATTGCTGCCGCCGCCGCAGCGCACCGCATACTTTTCGAGCACCCGGAGTCCGGGCGTCGTCTTACGCGTGCAGACGACGTGCGCTTGCGTACCTTGGATGCGGTCGACGAGCGCGCGCGTTGCGGTTGCGATACCGCTCAGGCGGCACAGCAGATTGAGCGCCGTTCGTTCTCCCGTGAGCAGCGCCCGCGCGCTGCACGACACCGTTGCCGCGATTTGCCCCGGCGCGACGCGTGCGCCGTCACCGGCGTCGATGCGAAATTCCGCCTGCGGATCGAGGAGTTCGAATGCGAGCTTGGCAGCGTCAAGGCCCGCGATTACGCCGGCTTTGCGCGCGACGATGCGGCCGGCGGCGCGGGCTTCGGGCTCGACGATCGCGTCGGTGGTGAGATCTCCGCCGCGGCCGATGTCTTCGAGCAGCGCCGCGCGGACGATCGGTTCTACGAGCAGGCGCGGCGGCGCATTATGCACGCAGCATGCGCTCCACCGCGGCACGCGCGCGGTGTGCAATCTGCGGATCGATGGTCACTTCATGCTGCATCGTTTGCAGTGAATGCAGCACTTTTGGGAGCGTATTGCGCTTCATGTGCGGGCACAGATTGCACGGACGGATGAAGTCGACTTCGGGAAAGTACGCGGAGACGTTGCTTGCCATCGAGCATTCGGTAATCATCACCACGCGTGAGGGCCGCTGCTGTTCGACGTACGCGGTCATGGCTTGCGTCGAGCCGACGAAGTCTGCCGCCGCGAGAACGTCCGGCGGACACTCGGGGTGCGCGAGAACGACGAGCGCCGGATCGCCTTCACGGTACGCGCGGATCTGATCGCCGGTAAAGCGCTCGTGCACTTCGCAGTGGCCTTTCCAGGCGATGACCTCGATGCCGGTTTGCGAGGCGACGTACTTGGCGAGATACTCGTCCGGCAAGAAAATAACGCGATCGACGCCGAGGCCATTGACGATGCGTACCGCGTTGCCGCTGGTCACGCAGATGTCGGATTCCGCTTTGACCTCTGCGGACGTATTCACGTACGTGACCACCGGAACGCCGGGGTAGCGCTCGCGCAGAAGACGCACGTCCGCGCCGGTAATGGAGTCGGCCAGAGAACATCCCGCCCGGAGATCGGGGACGAGCACCGTCTTCTCCGGATTGACGAGCTTAGCGGTTTCCGCCATGAAGTGCACGCCGCAGAGCACGATGACGTCCGCGTCGGTACGCGCGGCTTCCATGGCCAGGGCCAGCGAATCGCCGACGATGTCCGCAACGGTGTGAAATATCTCCGGGACCTGATAATTGTGCGCTAGGACAACCGCGTTACGCTCGCGCTTGAGGCGGTTGATCTGCGCCACGTACGGCGCGTGCACCGGCCACTCCACTTCCGGAATGACGTGCGCGACGCGCTCGAAGATGGGCCGGGTTTCTGCGGCGATGTCCGGCGTATATGGTAAATCGATGACGGTCATGGGTGATGGTCGGTGGTTTGGGTTTTCCGGCAGGGCACCTGGACCTTTCCGCGGCGTACCGGAAAAAGCATGCGCCTGCCAAACCGCTCCTTACTCTTCTTTATACTATGACCCATACTATGACCCGCTTTGGCGCTGAGCGTTTGCGCCGTAGCGTGGGGCATTCGCGTCGGCCACCGGGCGGCCGGCAGCTGGAGTGACGATCGTGTGGGCTTGCCCGGCGTTCCTCAAACACTAACGCAGCGAGCCGATGAACTGCGAGATCGTTTCGTGCAGCGCCTGCGGCTGATCGTACATGATGAAATGGCGCGAGCCCTCGATTGACGCGACGCGGGCAGTCGAATCGCCCGCTAGCAGCGATTCATAATACGCTTTCTGCGCTGCGCCCGGTTCGATCTCGAGCAGCGGCACCGTGATGCGTTGCAGGTTCGGCCGCAGATCCAGCACGATATCCTGCGCGGCCCACGCACCGACGGCTTTGGGATCGCTTTTCCGCGCCAGCGGAGCGATGGCGGCGACGTCCGCCGGCGAGGTGATCAGCATCGGCAGCGCGGCGGCGGGATCGCCGGCCATCGCTTGGAACTGCTGCGCGGCGGCTTCGCGTTGCGCCGGCGTGAACGTATCGAATCCCGGAAACACCGGCATTCCGTCGACGGCGATGACTGCGCGCAGCCGTTCCGAATGTTGCTCCGCGAGCATGATTGCGAGCGTTCCGCCTAAACTGTGGCCGATCACGATGGGACGCTGAATTTTCTGCGATGCGAGCAGCGTCCAAAAATCGGCGCTGACACTTGCAAAAAGATCGCCCGCGATCGCCGGACGTCCGTCGAATCCGGGCAACGTCAGCGCGTAGATCGTATAGTGCGGCGAAAGCCGTTCGATTTCGCCTGCCCATTCCCACGGGCCGCATGTCAGCCCGGGGATGAAGATCAATGCGGGTTTTCCCGCCGTCCCGTACACGTCTACGTGCAGGCTGCCGTTTTGAAGCGATGCGTGCGGCGCAGCGAGCGGTGGCGGCACGGAAGCGCGCGCGGGTGCATTCAACCAGAGCATGCTCGCGGCGAGCACGCCGGCATGAACCAAACGTTTCATGATTACTCCTCTATGCAATGTTTATCGAAGATCTGCTCGACGGGTAAGTCGAACAGGTTGGAGATTTTGAACGCGAGCGGTAAGCTCGGCGCGTATTTGCCCGTTTCCAACGCGTTCACGGTTTGCCGCGCGATACCGAGGCGCTCGGCTACTTCTGCTTGCGACCACTCGTGTTCGGCGCGAAGCACGCGAATGCGGTTTTTCACTACTCGTACCGGCGTTTGACGAACGGCAGTGCCAGCCCCCACACGACGTCGATGCACGCGAACGCCCACCACGCCTGCGAGTGCGGAAGGCCCACGCCTTCCAAAAACGTGTAGGTAATGGCAAGAGCGGCCGTTACGCCCGCGGCGATTGCAAGCGCTTCGAGATGAACTTGCCGTTGCAGTTCGTCCACGCTGAGCATGAACTGAATGACGGCCGCAACCACGCCGAACATCGGGATTGCCGGTGTCGCCGCGATGAGTGCGCGGAATACGGGAGAGTACTGGCCCGTTTGCAGCGCGTGGATGCTGACGAAGAGTATGATCACGTAGAGCGCCAGCAGCGCGAGCATTTGCCAGAGATACCGTTTGCTGATGGCGCGTTCGCGCGCCGTCGTCTTGCTTTCCATCATGCCTCGTAATGCTTTCTGACGACCGGTAGCACGACCGCCCAGAGAATGACGAACAGCGCGACGATCCAGCGCAGCGGAATGTGCGGTAGGCCCGCGCCCTCGAAACAGCCGTATGTAAGAAGGAGTCCTAAACCGCACACCGTTGCGGCAGCGCCCGATTCGGCCATGATGCGGCGCTGCAGTTCGTCCCAATGCGCAACGTAGCGGATGAGCGCGAAGACGAACCACATGCAAACCGCAAAGGGCACGACGGCAGCGGCGTATTGGAACGCGCGCGGCAAGTAATCGCCGGCGATACCGGCGATCATGAGCGATGCCATGAACAGAACCAGCGCGCCAAAATATGTGGTGCGATAGCGCTCGAATTCCGCGGGCGGCACGCCGCGGTCCATGCCCCACGGCACTTTCGTGTACGGCCAGAGCATGAGGCCGGTGAACGAGTCCCAAATCTTCATGGCGAGACTGTACTGTATACCGGACATGATGTCAAGTACAAGCGACATATTGACCGCTAAAGGTGACTCCTGCGGGCAGCGAGCGCTCAGCGAAAACGGGCCGCTGTTTAGGGTAGAGTGCTACCACTATGGACGCTCTCAAACTGCTTAAAGCCGACCACAAAAAAGTGAAGATGCTCTTCGGCGAAGTGGAGGAGCTCGGTGACCGCGCGAGCACGCAGCGCAGCAAGCTTTTCCAAAAGATCGATCAGGAGTTGACGATTCACGCGAAGGTCGAAGAAACGATCTTCTATCCCGAGTTCCGCCGCCGCGCCGGTAAAGGCGAAGAAAAAGAAGAAGTGCTCGAAGCATACGAGGAGCACAACATCGTCAAGACGCTCATCGGCGAGCTCGAAACCCTCGACGCGAAGGACGAAACGTACAAACCGAAGCTCAGCGTTCTCAAAGAACTCGTCGAGCACCACGTCAAAGAGGAAGAAGGCCCGATGTTCAAGATGGCCCGCGAACTTTTTGAGCCCGACGAACTCGATGAAATCGGCGAACGCATTATGACGGCCAAGGAAGAGCTCGGAGCCACCGAATAGGACCGGTCCCAATGTGAGGGCGTAAGCGCCCTCAATGCCCGTCCCAAACGTCCCATGCACGCGCGGAAACGCGCGTGCTATTTTGTGGACACTCGCCCGGAACGATGAAACGGAACGTGCGAGTCGTTGTCCCAAAGCTCGTGCCCGATGCAGGCAAGCCGCACCTTCCCCCAGGTTGCGGCAGGCCATCCGACCGGCATCCGGTACGAACATGCGGCGATGACGTGCGGGCAGAGAGGCTGGCGGAATACCTCCGCCGGCCTGCTCGTGCTACGAGTTGCGGCGGCTGAGCAGCGCGATCAATTCGGCGCGCGAGGCGACTTCGAACGTGCGGAAGATCTCCGCGATGTGATTGCGCACCGTGTTGGGACTCTTTCCGAGCGCTTCCGCGATCTCGGCGTTGCGCCGGCCGTCAAGCAGCAGCTTGAGGATCGGCCGCTGTGCGCGGGTGACCCGCGCCTCTTCTCGCGAAGCGGAATGCGCGCGCTGCGTTTCTTGCAGCTCTCGCGCGATCCAGCTGGCCGGCCAGCGCTTCACGGCATCGCGGGCCAGCGTGAGCCAATGGCCGTCTTGCGTGACTTTGTGCATACCCAGTGCGGCGAGCGCCGCGCGCCAGCCGTAGTCGAATTTGCTGAAAATACCGTACGCTTCGGAGAGCATTTGCCGCGCTGCGGCCGTCTCGCCGATGCGCAGCAGTGCCATGCCGGCCGGATAGGCTTCCAGCGCGCGCACCCGCTCGTCGTTTGCAAAGCCCATACGGCGGTCCATCGAGGTGCGCAGCGATCGGAACTGCGCGAGGTAGCGTTGCGCAAGCCCGGCATCCACGTCGCCGAAAAGGTCGGCCAGCGTGAGCAGCGCGATGCGGTCCTCTTCGACCGCGTCGTTCCAGGAAAGACGCGATGCCAAATCGTGCGCGGCGTAGAGCTGATCGAGCATGAACGCGCGTTCGCCGGATGCGCGGGCGAGGGTCGCGCGGTCGGAAATACACTGAACGCGCCAAAAGTCGCTGGGCGCGTGTTCGCCGGCTTGCCGAAAGCGCCGGAATGCGGAGAGCTCGTCGCCGGCGAGCGCGTCAATCCAGCCCAGAATTCGCGTCATTTTGAAGTGCTGGATCACCATGCCGCTGCTCGGATTCATCGCATTATACGCCGCGCGCACGCGCTCCGCGACGCTTTCCAGCCCGAGCTCGCGCGCCAGAGCCGTCAGGGTAAGCAGCGTGTTAAGACGCAGCCGTAAGTCGGGGCGCGCCATAAAATCGAACTCGTCGAGCGCGCGCACGTAATCGCGCGCTTGCGCTTGCGCGTTGCAGTTCTTACCTGCGTGAATCCAACCTCGGAAAATGTAGCCCCGGCCGCGGTAGCCGGCGTGCGGGGAATCGATGAGGCTGGAAACCAGCGCCTCCAGCGGCGCCCATCGGCGATCCATCCAATGCACGTGCGCTTTTTGATAAACGGCCGCATAGTAGAGTTCTTCCGGGGGCTCGAGCGCAGCAATCGCGCGATCCAGAAGCCGATGCGCCGATTGGCTGTCGCCGGTCGCGCCGTGTGCCGCTCCGAGCCAGATGTCGCGTTCGCTGCGCAGGTGCGCCGTGCGCGGCGCAAGCGTGGAAAGGCGCTGAACGACGTCGACGGGCCGGCCGTCGCGCAAATCGACGCGGCTGAGCGCGAGAGCCGACTCATCGGAGGGCGGTGCGCCCGCGACGATCTCGCGGCAGCGGGTGTAATCCGCAGAGAGGAACGCCCGTTCGAATTCCGCGGGATCGAAACGGCCCGATCTCGCCGTATTCCTCTGGGTGGCCATGAAGGCCAAGGCGTTCTAGTAGCAAAATACCACGACCTTTCCACTCCGCGGATTTTTCAAAACAACAGGAAAAATCCCAAAAAAACACTATTTTAAGGGCCAATCAGGCGCGCACAGCGCCGGGTGTTCAAGAGAGGAGCCCATGAATAAAGTCGATTTAATACGCGCTGCGATGGAGCGCTTTGAAATGTCCCGCAGGGATGCGGTGGCATTGATCGACGGTGTGTTTGAAGATATTCAAGCCGCCGTTTGCTCCGGAGAAGCCGTCAAGATTCCTGGATTCGGTCAATTCAAAGTGCGCGATCGGGCGGCGCGCATCGCGCGTAATCCGGCGACCGGCGAACCCGTTAAGGTTCCGGCGAAGCGCGTCTTCAAATTTTTGCCGGCGAAGGCCCTGAAAGAAGCCGTGATGTCGCGCAAGGGCGGCGCGCGCAAAGCTGCAAAACCGGCGGCGAAGAAATCGGGCGCGAAGAAGTCAGCCGCCAAGAAAACCGCAAAAAAAGCCGCACCCGCGCGCAAAGGCGCAAAGAAGTCGGGAGCGCGTAAGCGCCGTTAAACCGCGCAAAAGCGTAAGCGTTACAAAGGCTGGGCGGTTCGCCTAGCCTTTTTCTCTGCTGATCGTGTCGCGCGCGCTGCGCCGCGCAGCCTGTTGCACGAGCGCTTTTTCCGAGATTGCATTTTCAATAGACGAGATGCCGATGCCCACGACGAGCGGGGACTCGCGCGCGACGCGCTCGCGCAGTTCGATTCCCATCGCGTCGGCTTGTGCGCGCGTAACGTTCGGAATGATTGCGGCAAACGCTTCGTCGCCGTAGCGTGCAAACAAATCGACGCGATCCCCGCAGCACGCAACGCAGAGCGCGGCGATTTTGCGCAGCAGCGCATCGCCCGCGATACGGCCCTGTTTTGCATCGTACTCTTTCAAACCGCCCACAGCGACGATGATGACGGCGAGTCCGGAGCGTTGTCTTGCCGCGAAATGCCACGCGGATGCGAGGCGCTCTTCGAACGCATGGCGGCTCTTTGCACCGGTGAGCGGATCGATTTTTGCGTACCGGCTTGCAAGTGCAAGCCCGAGCAGCGCGCCTTCCCAGGCCGCACCGAATTGAAAAAAATACTCCGGCCAGCCCGCAATTGCGAGCGATTGCGTAGCGCCGCTCGCAATCGCGCCCGCGAGCGCGCCGCCGAAGGCGATGACGTAATACCGCGCTTCGTCCAGTCCGGTCGATGCGTTTTGCCAGGCAGCCACGCCGCACACGCCGAGAAGTACGAGAAAGAGCACGTGCGCGATCGTCAGGTACGGCTCGGCGGCGCCCGTAACGAAGGGAAAAACGAGCGCCGCCAAATTGAGCGCGAGAACGGCCCACAAGGCGCGCATGAGCGCCGGCCAACGCGTGTGCAATTGCAAGAACGCTCGCACGAACGCAACCTGCGCGCTAAAAAAGAGCGCCAGCGTTACGGTGCGGTACGCCAGCAACGCGCTGCCGTGCGAAATCGCCGGAATGAGATCCGGCGAGAAGATCAGCTGCGTCGCCGCCATCGTATCCATGAGCGCGGCATACCAGAGGAACGGCCGATCGCGGGTGATGAGAAAAACGAGCGCGCTATATAAGCCGGCCGCCGTGAAGAAGCCGATAAAGAGCACCTCGGTAAAGTGCGCCGTGCTCACGGGGCCGTTCTTCAAATAGCGTGCGGGACTTCCTTCGCTTGGACATGCCGGATGGCCGGGCGCCGCGTTCTCGCGGCGCCCGGCGTGCGAAACGGCGTGCTACTGAACGACGATCGTGCCGATCATGTTCTCCGTGTCATCGTGGAAGAGGCAGTGGTACGTATAGGTGCCGGCTTTGGTAAACGTCAGGCTAAAGCTCTGACCCGGCATCATCGGGCCGGAATTTACCACCTGCGTTCCATCGTACGACGTTGGGCCGCTCGGCGGCGAAAACGGATTCATCGTGGGAAACGCTTGTCCGGCGACGCCGAACGTTACGGTGTGCGGCATATTACTTGAAAGGTTTGTCCATGTGACAGTCGTGCCGACCGGTACGGTTGTCGTGGTGTTGGTCACCGAACCGCCGTCAAGGAATCGCATCACCGATGAGGTCGGCGGCGGATTAGCGGTGTTCAATCCGAACGACATGCCTTCGGCTATATGCGGACCGCCTGCGGTATACGGAAACTGCGCCGGCGTATTCGCTGCAACTTGCAGGTCGCTTTGTTCGGCTGCCGTGGCCTGGCTGTCGATCGTGCTCTGCGTGGCGGGATACGGAGTGCCCGCGTACTGCACGGTGATCGTTTGCTCCATGCCGCCGTGGATCAAGCAGTAGACTTTATACACGCCGGCTTTGGTGAACGTGAGCGAGTACGTTTTACCGAGCAGCAAAAAACCGGAGCTCGTATAGGTGCTTCCATCGTACGTGCTGCCGCCGGCGGGCGCGGGAACGGATGGATCGTTCGGCGGCGGCGGCGATGAACGCGGCCCCAGAAGCGTTACCGTGTGCGGCTCGCCTGCCGGAAACGACCAGGTTACCGTGTCGCCGGCGTCGATCGTGATCGCGCTCGGATAGAATTGCAATCCTTGGTACGCTTCGCTCTGTGAGGAAACGCCGGCTTGAACTTTCCAGGTCTGCGGTTGTTGCTGCGGCGGGCTGACCTGCGTCGTGCCGCCCCCGCCGCATGCTGCGAGGAGAGCTGCGGCGAGCGATGCTGCCGCAATGCGTGATATGCGAACGAACATGTTAGTGTGACTCCGGATCGGGAACGCCGTTCGGGCAGTATCCTGCATGCACGGCGTGAGGAACGTAATAGGCGTGGACGTCATAATGCGGAATGGGATAGCCTTCGTGCCCGTGGGGATTGAAGGCAATATCCACATGGTCGATATGATGTCCGGGCAGCGGATGAAGCACGTCGGCCCATCCTTTGCCTCGAGCAAAACTCTTTTGATCGATCATCACTTCCGTGAAGACGATCTTGCCGTTGTAGACGCCGTAAATCGGGCCGAACGGCAGATTGCGCGGGTTTGCCCAATGCTCGCCCATCGTCGCGACGCATGGGCTGATCTTGAGAACGCCCGCCGGCATTCCGGCTGGACGGTGCGCAGGTTGGGGCGGCAACGCGGGAGCGGCAGCCGCAATGAGGATCATCAGGATGTTTGCCATCATCATGCTGCCATGCTAAAAGATTGCGCGCCGCGCGAGCATGGGGCGAATCCCTACCCGTTGTCCAATGCGGGATATAATTCACGGTCGTCCGCTTCGAGAAGATCGATCGCCAACGCATAACGGCGGCGCAGAAATTCGGGGTAGAGCGATTCGAAATGTCCCATGTGTTCGGGCGCAATATTCTCGTGCCGGAACTGTGTGAGCGCCGCGTTTGCTCGCTCGTACTGGGAGGCATCGGCGTGCACGCGCAGCCACTGCGCGACATCGTCGTCGGTGTTTGCCGTCATGACCGCGGTGCGCAGGCGAGCAAGCTCTACGCCGATGATCGACAACAAGAGCTGGCTCATGCCGGGTGTGATGTGATATGGGCCCAAATGCCCACCCGGAAGCGTAGCACGCACCTTATCGATCGTGCGCGGCATAAAGACGAGGCCGTCGAGCTGCTCGCGGGGAGCGCGCGGCGGCTGGATACGCAAATCGAGACCTATCATAGCGATAAGCCTATGCTGCGGCGGGCGCAGCGCGTATGGGGTGAATCCCTACTGTTGCGCGGTAATCTGGGTCAACGCTCGAACCGCGGCAGCGCGGTTATTGACTTCGAGCTTCTCGTACAGGCGAGCGAGATGCTTTTCGACGGTTTTTTCGCTGATGAACAGCTCTTCCGCCATCGCGCGATTGCTGCGCCCTTCTTGCAACAGCTGCGCGATCTGCTGTTCGCGCATCGAGAGGCGCTGTTCCGCCTGCGCAGGCGCGCCGAGCTCCGCCGCGCGGCGTTCGTGGCGCACCCATCCCATTGCGGCGTACAGCGTGCGTGCGTGGGATGCCGCACGGTCACGCTCGCGCACGTCGCCTTCGGCGTGCGCGCATATCGCGCGCACCATCGCAGCAGTCGCCGAAAATGCGGACGGCGGCGCCTCATCGTATGGCGCCATCAACGCTTGCGCCCGTTGACGCGCAGAGCTGCCGCCGAGTTCCGCCATCGCGGTTACCGTTTCCCACGCCGCATACGGCCGCTCGAGCCGCTCCGCGGCCGCGTCCAAAACGCGGCGCGCGCTTCGCAGATCGCCGCTACGTACGAGCCGCCGCGCGAACGCGCCCACGAGCGGTCCGTAAAACTCATTACGTCCACCGGCAATGAGCGCGTCGACCTCACGCGCGGCAGGCAGCGCTGCCGGATCACCGAGCATCGCGTTGAGCAGCACGTACGCGTGGAGAGCGGGAATCGGCGCATCATGCGCGGCGGAGAATGCGGCATACCGCGCAAACGCCTCCTCGTCGCCATGCAGCCAGCGCTCGAACGCGGCGTGCGATGCATACGCCGCTTCGTAGACCTCCATTCTGAAGGTTCGCGCGAGTGCAAAACACCGCTCGTAGAGCGCCATGGCCGGTAATCCCAGGAATAGCGCATTGGCCGCGAGGTTGCCGAAGTGGCCGACGTAACGCGCATCGATTTGCACCGTCGAAACGTTCGTTTGAAACGCCGCCTCGGCGCGCTTCCAATCTTCGACGTCACCGCGCGCTGCATAAATTGCGCCGGCGATCGCGTAATACGTGCCACCCGAGTACGTCGTGCGCACGTTGTTTTCGTCGACGCGCTTGAGCCATTGCATTCCCACGTCCGGATCGACGTCGGCGGTGTACAGCGCGCCGTGCAAACTCAGTTCGTCGCTCAGGTGCTGCGGCAGCGGGGCAAGTTCCGCTAGCGCGTGTTCCACCAGTGCGAGCGCGTCGTGAAGGCGATCCTGATTGTACAAGCTGTGAGCCAAGCTCTGATACAGGCGCGCGGCGTCGTCGATGTGTCCGGCGGCGCGGTAAATGGCGATCGCATCGCGGTACACGCGCTCCGCCTCATCCAGAACAGGCGCGCGAAGCAGCGCATCCCCCTGGCGCGCGAGCCCACGAGCGCGATCGAGCGAACCGGGCTGCGCGCAGGCCGCCGCGTCGCCGTAGAATGTGGCTGCGTCGGAATACGCATGCACGCTGTAGGCGAGTCCGCCGGCACGCATGCGGTACGCATACGCCTTGGCGCGATCTTGTGCGCCCGCATGGTGATACGCGAGCTGCGCAAAGCCGAATGCGTCGAAGCGTTGCCGTTGCTCGAGCGCCGCCGCTGCGCGCGTGTGCAAGTCGATCCGCTGCGCTGAGGTAAGCCGCGCCGCAAGCACCGCGCGCGTCAGCGCATGCGCAAACCGAAACCCGCCGTCCCGTTCTTCGACGACGATGCCCGCACGCTGCGCGCGTTCCAGCTGTCGTGCAACACCGGCCGGAACGGATTGTAGAACGCTTGCCAGCAGTTGCAGTTCGAAATCTTCACCGAGCACCGCTGCAGCCTCGAGTGCGCCGAGTTCGGTAGCGTCAAGCGGCGCAATGCGTGCTTCGATTGCACTTGCAAGCGTAAGCGGAATGTCTCCCGCGCCGGTATTCATGGAGAGTTCCGTTGCGAAGAACGGGTTGCCGCCGGACAGCGCCGCGATACGCTCGGCGCGGTCCGCAGAGGCGTCGGCAGCGGACAGCAAGCTGCGGACGAGCTCGACGCAGTCGCGCGACCCCAGCGGACTGAGCTGCAGAATCACCGACTGGGCCGTTCCGGAGATGCGGCGCACCGTCTCGTGCGCTTCTGCCGTCCGCACCGTGGCGACGACGAGCAAACGGCGTAGCGCGGGCATCTCCGCAAGCAACGCATGCAGCAGATCGAGCGAACCGGCATCTGCCCAATGCAGGTCTTCCAGAATCAGGATCGTCGAGCGGCGCCGCGCGGATTCATGAAGCGCGGCAATGACGGCGCGGTACATGGCGGACTTCTCTTCAAAACCACCATCGGGAGCGACGGCTCGCGCTGCGGACGGCGCGACCGTTTGAAGCGCCGCAATCCACGGCGCGAACGGCGAGCGCACGTGTTCGAGGGCGCGCCCGACGCCGATGGCCGCGCGGCCGCGTGGAAGCTCGCGCAAGAATTCGTTTACCAGGCGCGATTTTCCGATACCGGCTTCGCCCGCGACCAACACGAAACGCCCGTAGCGATGTGAATCCCGCCGCACGCGCGTGAGTGTCGCGAGTTCGTCCGAACGGCCTACGAACGGACCTTGAAGTTCGCGATGGATGCCCACACGAAAAACTTCGGTCGGGCGTGTCCGTGTCCCGCCTCACGGTCACTAACCAAACGACGCGCCGCTCTTGCTCGCTTGCTTTAGATGACGCGAATAATTCCCATCATGCCGCTGTCTTCGTGGAAGAGCATGTGGCAATGATACACGAACTCCCCGCGCGGTACGTGGCGGAAGTCGAGCAGAATACGCGTACGGCTGGGCTTGATGAGATCGAAGTTCGGGTCCCCCGGGTTGGGCAGCATGCGCCCGGGCGGAATGAACACCGTATCGAGCATGACGGGCACCGGTGCTTCCCCTTCCGCCGCGAATGCCATCTGATGAATGTGGAACGTGTGCTCCGTCGGCGTCGCGTTAAAGAGATACCACTCCTCAATGCTGCCCTGCTTCACGACGATATCTGCATGCGACGGCGTATTGCTTCCCGGAGAGAATGACGGCCAATACGCGCTTTCGTGAAAATCGCGATTGCTGGTTTCGGTAATATAAAATTCAGGGTGCCTGCCCTTACCGTCCGCGTTGGGCAAGATATACTGCGTATAGGTGAGAGCGCGACGGCGCACGAGCTTCGGATGCGAACGCGCGTACCGGATTAATTGCATTGCTCGCGAGTCTACGGGCGCTAGCGGCGTAGATGCCACAGCGGCGGAAGCCGGATCGGCATCCCCCCCTGTCGCGGCGGAAATGGTCAAAAGATCGTGTTTTAGCGGTTCTCCGCCGAAGGGAGCGACGCAATGGCGATCGCTGTAGAGCGTGAGCGCTTGGCCCGGCCGCAAGGTGAGCAGAATATCCGCACGCATAGTCGGTCCGAGCCAGATGCCTTTCATGGCGACGTAGTGGGCGAGCGGGTGAGCATCGTCGGCCGATACCGGAACGCCGTCGCGACCGACGACGTGCAGCGTTTGTATCACGCCCGATGCATCGCGCAAACGCAGATACTTCGTCGCGTTCGGCAAAGCGTTCAGCACGCGAAGCAGCTGGGGCTTACCGGCCTGGACGCTGAGTGTTGCCGGCATTTCTGCGCCGTTCACGGTGAAGACCGGCTCGGCGAAGAAACCGCAGCCGTTGGCGTCCAGGTGTTGATTGGCAGCCTGCAGCGGAACGAATACCGGCCATGCAGGCGGATTGAATGGATCGTACGTCCGCAGCGGCGGTACGATGCGAAGCGCGCGTTCGTGCACTTCTGCCGCAGCTACGAGTGAATTAACTTCTGCGGTTTCGCGTTGCTTCGCCGCAGAATCGTAGGGCGTCGACGGTAGGTGCAGGCGAAGCACGATGTCGCGTTCGTCGACCGCCGAGAGCAGCGGCGTGTCCGGTTCGACGATCCACATCCCCGAAAGGCCGCCGGCAACCTCGGGGCCGCTCATTCCGTGCACGTGCGGGTGATAAAAATACGTTCCGGGCGGCTGCGTCGATGGAATTGTGATGTCGTACTCACACGCGTGCGCCGGCGTACTCAGCGTTGATAGGAAGACATTTTCTTGTTCGGCCGGACCTTCAAAACCGTGCAGATGCAAATTGACGTCCCGAGGCTCGGCGTTCATTTCGCGAGCGTACACGGTATGATTCAAATAACCGCTGTAGGTTGCGATTTTAGCATCGCTCATGGGCATCGGCATGCACGGCGCAAGCGCGCTGGCCTTCATCGTCGCGCCGGGCGCCGGGCCGGAAATTTCGTTGACGAGCCGGAGTGCAAACCGCTCGCCGCGGTGCACGCGCAGCGTTGGAGCAAGCATCTGCGGCGCGCCGGCAAACAGGTAGTGAAAGCAGAAGCGCGGACCGTCGTGCACCACGCGCATGATGAGTTCGTGGCGCCCGAGATCGTCGAGCGGCAGCGTTTTTACCTCAATCTGCGGCGGCTGGATCAACATGCCTGCGGCGATAGCGCCACCGCATGGCGCAATAGGTCGTGGGCCGGCGTTCGGCAGCGCCGAGCCTTCGGCGCAGAGCAAAGTGGCGAGCACGATGGCGGCAACCGCCGCGGCGAAACACACGTTGGAGCGAACCAGCAAAAACATGGCGAAGCATCCCATCGGAAAGTCGCAAGCACTCACAGCGTAGAGTCGGGCTTCTACCGGAGCAAGGGATGAAAAAGGCCCCAAAGGCGCCCCGCCGGCGCAAGAGGAGCGCATGACGCTGCAGTACCGGCCGATGGAGCCAAACGATGTGGCTCCCTGCGTGGAAATCGTCGCTTCGCACCCGTACCTAGGGCCGCGCTATGGCAGCGGGATCGCGCGCCTCGGGCATACCTGGCACGAGCTGCTCGGGAGACTCGCGTTTACCGCCGTCGTCTTTGAAGAATGGGTCGATGGAACCGGCCCTCGGCTCGTCGGCGCGGGAATTAGTGCCTTCGTTTCGGATGTCTTTTTGCACGACATCAAATCCCCGCCGCTGTGCTGGATCGGTCCGGAAATCGTGAAGAGCACCGAGCGCGGTGAATCGTCGGTTCTTTCGGATAAGGAACTTGCGGAAGGCAACACGCGCGGCGGCCTCAACCTTGTCGGCGTGCACGGCGCCACGCGCATTGAAGATATGAAACGGCCGGAAATACTCAACTTCATTTTCAGCAGCTTTATCGAATTGCACCGCGGATTTTCGGTCAAGGAACTGCTCGGTCAGGCGGACTCGCCCGAGGTGCTGCAAGCCATGCGCAACAGCGGCGGTTCATTCTTCGATCCGGAATGCGGCACGTTCGTGCCGTCGATTGCCGGCACGCCTGATGAGATCGTCGCCAAACCGCACCTGATCGGCTCCACGCGTGACGCGGCCTTAGCGGGCACGTGGCTTTCCGGCAGCGCGATCTTTGCGTACCAGCCTCCGCGCTTTGGTTTCACCCGAAGCGAGCAACGTTTGCTGACGGCCGCGCTGCGCGGTTATACGGATCAGGAATTGTCGGCGCAACTCGCCATTTCGAATTCCGTCGTGCGCAGAAGCTGGCTTTCAATTTACGAACGTGTGGCGTCGCAGTCGCCGGAAGTGCTCGGTCAACACGAGCACACACCGGCGAGCCCGCTTTCAGTGCGCGGCAAAAGCAAAAAGCACCGCCTGCTCGCATACCTTCACGATCACCCGGAAGAATTGCGCCCGACCGCGCGAACGCGCAAGCCATAAAAAGAGGTTGAGACTGCCGAACGTCGTGAGCGTCTTACCAGAAGCGCGGCTTCAAACCCGACGCAAGGTTTTAGAGCATGTGTTTCATTCGCTTTGCACGCGTCTCCGGTCGTTTCGCGTGCTGCAAGCGATAGACGATGACATAGATGTCGCAGGCCCGGGGTCATTTCGCCGGACGCAATCAGTCGCGCGACGCGCTCTGTGTTGATTTTGGACCATGGGCTTCGCGGGCGGCGCGGCGTGAATTTCTGCAACCACGATATGTCGTCGCACGACCTCTTCTGACCGTCGATCCAACCGAACCACAGCGCCTGGTCTACCGGTTCATCGTACGTGACGGTTTTCTCGCCCGAATCTTTCTTGAAAATGCGCAGCAGAAAGCCATCTGATTGAGCGTGGTTCTTAGCCAGCCACATGCGAAACGCGCGTTCCGATTTGAAACTGAGTACTTTTGATTCGCCGCTCATCAAGTGCGCGCTTTTCGCGCATTTCGTTTGCGCGCCCTAGGGACCTACCCCGTCATCGGTTCGCCAAATCATACCGCGCGCGGATAGACTATCGGCACACGATCTGCGCTGTTGCAACGGCGTCTCGGTACGCGTAGCCGCTGTACTTCTGCCCGCTGTCCGCGAATTCCGTAACGCCGAACGCGCGTAGAACCGGCGCAACGCCGCCAACGTGATCGCATAAAGTCTTTCAGGCACACGACCTACGAGGAAATATGCGGCGCTCGCGAGGCGAAGGGTGCCAACGCGGTTGAGAGGCTAGGGTAGGTACCGGCAACTAGGTCTGCCGAAGAGCGGACGCCTAAGAGGAGGCGTTTCATGGCCGCTCTTCGAGCCTTCCTGACCATCGCGCTATCCCTACTATCGTTCGCTTTGGTTGCGTCGTTGATCTTCCGCACGCCGCCGATAGCGTACACCGGTATAACGCGCGCCCCAAGTCCGCCGTTCTCTCGGGACGTTATCAACGTTGCTCCTGGTTCGCCGGCGTATCGCGAAGGCTTGCGCAGCACAGATGTGGTCTCGTGTCTGTCGATCCGCGACAAGGAACTGCTGTTCCCGCGATTCGGATTCGACGCGTACGCAGACGGAATGGTCGTAGGCGGCTGCGCGATGCGCTCCGGCGCATGGCGTGAGTTCACGGTTCGTCCGGAGCCACGCGCTTCGGTCGGCTTGCTGTACTACACGGTTCCGGGTACGGTCTTGCGTCTCGCGGTGTACTTCGTCTTTTTGGTCACTGCCGTTTTACTTGTGCTCGCGCGGCCGGCGCTTCTCACGTGGCTGTTCTACGTTTACTGCCTTTCGAGCGGTCCGTTCTACGTCACCACGACGTTGGGTACATTGTGGCCCGCGTGGGGCTACGAGTTGATGGCGCCGTTTGCGCAGCTCGTAACGGCTGGCGGCGTCGTCGCTCTTGCGCTGTTCGCCTTGTGCGTGCCGAATGATAGCGTCCCGCACGGCTGGCGCCGCAGCGCCTTTATTGCAATTTCCGTAGCGGCCATCGCGCCGCTCTCCAACTCGGTTGCGTCTGTGTTTTGGACGTCGGCCAACATCCCACTGCAGTTTTTCCTAAATCTCGATGAAGTGTTTACGGCGGCAGCAGTCGTAATCGTGGTCGCGCGACTGTTCGAAGTGCGCGGCGAGGAACGCGCGCGACTTGCATGGGTTGCTTTTGCGCTTGCGTGGGGCGTGGTAATGAACGCTATGCGCAATAATGTCGGCGTTTTGGGGACCGCTTGGAGCTACTTCAGCACGATCGCTGCCTATCTCACCGTAATTATGCCGCTGCTGATGTTGTACGCGATTTTGAAGCGTCACATCATCGACGTGCGCTTTGTCATCAGTCGCACGGTTGTGTATGCGTGCTTAACGACGGTTGTTGTCGGTATCATCGGCATGGTCGATTGGCTGACGAGCGCATATCTTTCTCAGGCGCGCCTTGCGATGGCGATCGATGCGGCGGTTACGATCGGTCTAGCCTTCGCGCTGCACCGAGCGTACGGGTGGCTCGAAGGTATCGTCGACTTTATGCTGTTCCGCCGCAAACACGAGGCCGAACGTTACCTGAACCGCGTGGCCCGGTCGTTGATGTTTGCAGAGCGAGAGGAGGCCGTCGACAAAGCGCTCGTCCACGATCCGGTTGACAAACTGCAACTGAAGGCTGCTGCGCTGTATCGCGCCCGCGAAGGTGCCTACGTTGCGGCGCGCCTTGAAGGATGGAGCGCGCAGGCCGCGCCTCGGTTGTGCAACGATGACGATTTGGTTCGCTTTATGGTGGCTGAACGCTCGAAGGTCGCGCTTGGGGATATGCGCGCGCACGTTGCCGAACCGTTCCGGGCGCAAGGGTACGAACCGGCGGTTGCGATACCGATTTTTCAAGGCAACCGTCTCACCGGCTTTGCGTTGTATGCGACCCATCGCGACGGAACAAATCTCGATCCGGACGAGATCGAATCGCTGGAGCATCTCTGTGCTGCGGCCGGGCAGGCGTACACCGGCATCGAACTCGAGCGGTATCAACGTGCACTGACGCCGCTCCCAGCGTTTTCCGGTTAGTCACCGGCTCACTGAGGGAGGGCCGGCGGTATTCGAAGCATGGTGTTCGTTTGAATGGAATTGCCGTCGGTCAGTAGCATTGAGGCGCCGTTCTCATCCGTGCGGTAAATTTGCGCGCCGAAGCGCTGCAGCGTTTCCAATGTTGAAGGCGCCGGGTGGCCGAACATGTTGTGGCGCCCGACGGAGATGATCGCGTACTTCGGGTGTACGGCTGAAATGAATGCGGGCGAACTGCTGTAGG
>DAISWS010000032.1:8106-23168 GCA_036826275.1 Vulcanimicrobiaceae bacterium | reverse complement strand
CCGCCGTCCGCGCCGCTGCCCGCGCAATCGCCGCCGGCGGGCGGCGCGCAGGTCGCCATCATCATCGACGACTGCGGGCAGTGGCTCGACGCCGAAGAGGCGCTCATCGCGCTACCCATTCCCGTCACGCTTTCGGTTCTGCCGCACGTCCCTTACACGGCGCGCATCGCCTCCGAAGCCGCCGCCGCCGGAAAAGGCGTGATGCTGCATCTGCCGATGGAACCGCTCTCGCACGCATATCCCGGCCCCGGCGAGATCAAGGACGCGATGTCCGATGACGAGGTGACCAAACAAACCGAGGACGACGTCGCGCAAGTACCGCTTGCGAAGGGCGCAAACAATCATGAGGGCAGTGAAGCGAGCGCCGACGACCGCGTGATGAAAGACGTCATCGCGGTAATGAAGACGCACAACTTGTTCTTCATCGACTCGCGCACGAACGCGAAGAGCGTCGGCCTGGAAGTCGCGCAAGATGCCGGCGTTCCGGCGGCAAAGCGCGACGTTTTCCTGGACAATGAGGCCGACGTCGCGTACACCGAAAGCATGTTGGAGCGCACGGTAGCGCTTGCAAAAAGGAACGGCTCGGCGATCGCGATCGGGCACCCGAAACCGACGACGCTCGCGGCAATCCGCGAACTCTATCCGAAAATGCGCGCAGAAGGCGTGCAGTTCGTGCTAGCGCAGGACCTGGTTCACTAAAGATCGGGCGCGAGCGCCGCGTCGATTTCCGTTTCGAACGTCCGGTCCCACGGCAGCGTGACGCTCATCGCGGCGATGTGATAGCCGGGATCGAGCGCGTCCACGAGCGTTCCGGCATAGCCCCACAGCAGCGCGCTATTGAGCTCCTGGACCGGCGCCGCCTGATCGGGCAGTAGATACGTGTGGTCGGCAATGCCGCGCGCGTTCAGCGCCTCGTTCAATTGCGGACGGACATAGTCGTGGAACGCGTAATCGTCGAGCATCCGGTTAAACGTGAAGTTTCTATGAGCGAGGTCGTCATACGCCCCGGCACGGCGCCCCGCGCCCGCTGCAACCGCCTCCGCAATGGCGGTGCCGACCGTATTGGCATTCGTATTCCACGACGAGTACGCTTCGAGTTTGGCGGCCGCACCGGTGCGAAGCAGCTGTTCTGCGAACTGTGCCTGATCGGTGAAGCGGTCTTCCAGAAACGTCAAGTCTGCGAATGCGATGTGGACTCCGGCACGCTCGTCCGCTTGTATCGAAGAAAGCAGCGCAGCATCTTCCGCCGGCGTCGGATCCGGAACGCGGACGTACAACACGATGTCGGGCCGTTCGTTCACGCGCTGAGCGCCGCACAGATTGATGAGCGAGGAAATCGCAACGTCGATCGGTGCGTACTCGAGGGGATCGTTGTACGTTCCGCCGCCCGGACGGGAATAGCGCACTTCGACGCGCGGGGTCCAGTGCGCGCTTCGCGCGATCGCTTGCGCGACCATCGCCATGCCCAGTTCATCCGCTCCGGGTTCGATCGCAACACGGTCTGTCAGTCCGGATTGCTGCACGGCCGCCTTGAGGGCCGCAACGTCTTTGAGGTGCAGCCCGACGGGCCCAGCGTCATCCTGGCCGAGAACGAGCGTATTGACGTCGTTGTGCGCGGTTTGCGCGATGGCGCGCAGATCGACGGCGAGATTGCGTGCGCGGGTATCGAGATACGCGTGCAGCACGTCATCGCCGATGAGCGCTCGCAAATGCGCTGCTCGCTCCGTCTCGGACGGCAGCGGCGGATCGTGCAGATTGGCGTACTGCTGCAGATAGTCCCATTCCGGATATGCCGCAAAAAAATTTTTCGCGGGGCCGAGCGCCGGTACGCCCGTCGGCGCTAAACGCATGATCGTTCCGAACGCGCCAATCCACGCGCGCGGATGCATGCGCCGCAGCACGTGCAGTTCCCGCATCCGGAAGTACGCGTCCGCGTAGCTGACGCCGGGCACGCGCGAGGCCACCAGACCGCCGTATGCCAACATATCCGTAGAGACGACGACGCTTTGCGCGCCGCGCGTTTGCGGTCCATTGAGCCACGCGATAATCGGGTCGGATTGCCCGGGCGTCAAATAGTTCCCGAGCAGCCGCTGCGGGGGTTCCACGACGCGAACGCCCGCGATCTGCCCGAGCATCTGCGGCAACTGCCGCGTGACCGGGCGATCATCCAAGGGCACGAATGCTATCAGGGTAAAAAAAAGCGCCGCGAGACTCACCAAGCGGCGCTTTTCGCGTTTTTAGACTGTGGCGCCTCGTCCCGTCAACAGGTTGACGAACAGCAACACCACGGCAATTGCGAACAGTATCCAGATCCAGCCTGCCAAGAAGTGGAGGATCAGGCCTGCGATCCAGATCGCGAAGAGTATCACGATTACCGTCCACAGGATTCCCGCGAGAGCAGCCATTGGTTCTCCTTTCCGCGCATTTTGCGTTCGAGCGCTTGACCTTATGCCCCGAGCCCCGGCTGCTTCTAACGTACCCACTCTTAACCCAAGCTTGCGCGCAGTGATCCCTCGTTCGCTTGGAGCAAGCGCCATGCAGCATCTACATCCACGCCTTTGCGGGCCATAACGACCGCCAGCTTGACGCTGCCGTGCGCTTGAAGGAGCGCCTCTCGTGCCCGTGCTTCGTCCAAACCGGTCAGCTGCATGACCAGACGAAGTGCCCGCTTGCGTAATTTGTTGTTCGTTGCGACGACGTCGACCATCAAATTGTCGTGCACTTTACCGAGCCGGACCATAACGGAGGTCGAAAGCGTGTTCAGCAAGATCTTTTGCGAGGTGCCCGCTTTCAAACGCGTCGATCCGGTGAGCGGTTCGGGACCGGTCGACAACACGATGCCGAGATCACCGCTGCGCGGTAGCGGCGACCCATCGCTATTTGCAACCCCCAACGTCCACGCGCCGGCCGATCGCGCGGCCTGCATCGCGCCCAACACGAAGGGTGCGCCCCCGCTGGCGCTGATGCCGACGACCGCATCGCCGGCATTGACATGACCGCGCATTTCGCGCTCGCCGGCATCGAAATCGTCTTCCGCGCCTTCAACCGCACGCGTCAGCGCGCCAATTCCACCCGCGATATGCCCGCATACGAGCGCCGGATCCGTGCCGAACGTCGGCGGCATTTCCGACGCGTCGAGAAATCCGAGCCGGCCGCTGGTTCCCGCACCGACGTAGTGCAACCGGCCGCCGCTGCGTAATCGCGCGGCGACTTCGTCCACGGCGATCGCCAGCAAATCGCTGACGGCGCTAACCGCATCGACGGCCGCGCGCTGTTCCGAGGCCAGAATACGCACCAAGTCCGCCACCGGCATTTCGTCGAGTCCCGCGGTTCGCGGATTGATTGCTTCGGTTTGCGGAAAATGCTCGTCGTTCATGATTCTAACAGGCGCTGCGCTTCCGCGAGCGCACCTAAACACGGCTCTCCGGCACCCTTCATAATGGGCATCTGTGGAAGCTCGTTCAATAAACGCGTTTCGAGCAGGTAGGTCAGCAGACTATTGGACTGCAGCATGCCGCCCGCCAGAACGATCGGCACCGGCGATGCGTCAAGCCCGGCGCGCTTGATGACGCTTTTCACGAGATCTCCGAGTGCGAGCGCGGCGCCTTGTACGATTTTCGTTGCGCTTCTTCCACCGGCTTGCGCGACATCGAGCACGACCCGCGCGGCGGATGCAACGGCCGCGACCGGATGATCCGAACGGTACACCGCTTGCAACACGCTTTCCAAACCGCGCGCATCGAGGTGCGCCTCAATCGCGGCATCCAACTCGTCCCCCGCGACGCGACCGTCATACGAACGCAGCAGGTGACTGACCCCGGCGGAGCCGATGGCAAATCCGGAACCGTCGTCGCCGAGCAAATACCCGTAACCGCCGCAACGATAGCCTTCATCGCCGCGCTGCGCGTACGCGATCGATCCGGTTCCCGCGATGACGACTGCACCGTCGCCCTGCGGAACGCACGCGCGCAGTGCGATATAAGCGTCGTCGCGAACGGCGATGCGCGCCGTGCCGAACCGCGTGCGCAGCGCGCTCTCGATTGCATCGCGGACTTCTTGACGGGCCGCGCCCGCTGCGCCCACGAAAATCGCGTGCGGATCGGCACCGTCTAAGCTCGCTTCCACCGCCTCGGCGATAATTGCCGCCGCTCCTTCTGCTCCGCGCTGCGATGCATTCGCCCCTTGCGCAAATTCGATACGGCGGCGCTCTCCATCGACGGAATGGACGACCGCGGTCTTGCTGCCACCGGCGTCAACTCCAACGGCTATTGACGGCATTCGCTCTCGACTTTCGCAAGCAAGGAATGCAAATCGTACGGCGCAATGGATCCGAGCGGCGCGGGATGCCGCGCTCCGGTTGCGCGCGGGACGTTCGCCGCACGGCCTCTCAACGTCTCGTACCCGAGCAATGCAAAAGCAACCGCTTCTTTGGCGTCGCCGTCAAAATTCATGACGTCCGAGCGTTCGACGCGCCGCCGGGGTAACCGCTCTTGCAGCCCCGCCATCAGCGTGCGGTTTCGTGCGCCGCCCCCACTTACGAGGACGCGCGCGGTCTGCGGCGCGCAAGACTCGATCGCCTCTGAAAGCGTTTGTGCGGTAAGGGCCGTAAGCGTTGCGGCACCGTCCTCGAGCGAGAGCGAATCGAGACGATCTGCGTGCGCCCGCAGAAATTGCGAACCAAAGCGTTCGCGCCCGGTGCTTTTCGGCGGCGCGAGCGCGAAGTAGGGATCCGCAAGCATCGCCTGGAGCGCCGGCGCATGTACCGAGCCGTCGGCCGCGAGCGCGCCGTCGCGGTCGAACAGCATGCCGCCGCCGGTGCGCGAACGCACGAACGCGTCGATCAGCATGTTCCCCGGCCCGCTGTCGAACGCGAGAACGTCGTACGGCCCCGCCCCGCGCGGAATCGCGGTAAGATTTGCGATGCCGCCGATGTTCACCGCGACGCGATCCTCGTTTTCGTCGGCGAAGAGCAGCGCATCCACATACGGAACGAGCGGCGCGCCATGACCGCCCGCGGCACAGTCGGCGCTGCGAAAATCGTAACACACCGTGGTTTGTACGTGTTCGCGGATGATGAACGGATCGCCGAGCTGCAGCGTGACGTGACGCTCGCCCGCGTGCCATACGGTCTGGCCGTGCGATGCAACGTAGTCGATCGGCATGTCGGACACGGCAAGTTCCGCGGCATGGGCGAACGCGTGTCCCAGATCGTGGTGCAGCTGCGCTGCTGCTTCGATGCTGCCGGTGCCGGGCGGCAACGCATTGCGCAGCCGCTCGAGCAGGTCCGGTTCGAACGGAGACGTCACGAAATTGAGCAGATCGATTGCGTAGGTGCGGCGTCGCGGACGGATGCGGATCAGCGCCGCGTCTACGCCGTCAAGCGAAGTGCCGCTCATAAGCCCGATCGCGATCACGAGAGCTCTAAGTCCTCGATCAACGATTCGTAGAAATCGGCGCGTAGGTCGCGCGTGTCCGAGCGGCCGAAGTAGACGCTGTTCGTGAGCAATACGCCGCTGCAATCGCGCTGCGGATCGGCCCACACGCACGTGCCGACGAATCCGGTGTGCCCGAACGTCGAAGCGGAAAAATACCGTCCGCATGAATTTTCGTCGCTAGTCTTGAGGGCCCAGCCCAAACCGCGCCGCAGCACGGGGTCGTACGCCTGCTCGGACGTCGCTTCGGCGGCGGTCGCTTGCGAGACCAGCGTCGACGCGCGCCCCCGCAACGCGCCGAGATACTGCTCGGCAAGCCACGCAACGTCGCACGCGCTCCCAAAAAGTCCGGCGTGGCCGGCGACGCCGCCCATGAGAAAGGCTTTTTCGTCGTGCACCGCACCCTGCACGCGTCCTCGCCAGTTGTCTTCTTCCGTCGCCGGAACGTCGCGCGCCGCTGTTTGCGGCGGGCGGTAGCGCGGCGTCTCCCGCACGTCATGCGTCAGCGCGGCAAGCGATCTGCCATAGATACGTTGTAACAACTCGCCGATCGCAATGAAGCCGAGATCGCTGTAGACGACTTTCTCGCCCGGCTGCGCGACGAGCTCGCGCTCCAACGTGTACCGCAGGACGTTATGTCCGAGCAACTGCCGGTAGTCCGCGCCGGAATTCATGCCGGAATCGTGCGCGAGCAGCATGCGCAACGTTATGCCGGCGTGCGGATTCGCATTCCATTCCGGAAACCACCGGACGAGCGTGTCGTCGAGAGCGACGCGCCCTTCCTGTACCGCTTTGAGCGCAAGCGTTGCAACGAACAGTTTCGTAATCGAGGCCAGGTCGAACGCCGTATCGATGTAGACGGGGCGCGCGAGCGCATCCGCGCGAGTGCACCCGTACGACGTTTCGAACACGAGCCGCCCGCGGTGTTCGATGCGCGCCACGGCGCCGGTAAACTGCTTGCCGCATGCGTTCCGCAGAACGCTTTGCACGCGCTGGAAGGGAATCTCAAGCGCCTGCAACAGCAGGCTCCAACGGAAGTCTTCCCTCGACCGGCGCGCCGCCGAACAACACGTCCGAAAGGCCTTCCATGCTCGGGCGGTCGTCGCCGTACGTGCAAAGTACGTTGCGCGCGCCATCGAACATGAACGCGTCGAACGGTTCGCGGGTGCTCACGAGAAGCGCATCCGGAAATGCGTTCAAGATGCTCTGAACGGCCCGCGCCTGCCCCGCATAGACGTGCGCGCGCCGCATAAGGACGACCGGCCGCTTGCCGCGCGAACGCAGGTCGTCGAGCAGCGCACCGATGTGCGCGGCATCGGGGTCGAGCGGTACGCGCAGTTCCAAAACGTGCATACCACCGGCCAGGGACGCGTGCTCGGTGTGCAAGCCTTGCACGCCTTCAACCGTTGCGCCCTCGAAGGAAACGATGATGCTTCGCTGCGGCTGCGCATCGGCAGTTCCGCGCAGAACCGTCACGGCGCGCCGCCCGATCTCGCGTCCGACACCGGCGTGCGGCGCCTTCGCATCGAGCGGCAGCGGTTCTTGCAGCCGCGCGCGAAGCACCTGCACGCGTTCGTAGGCCTCTTGCAAGCGCTCGCGTGAGAGCCGTCCGTCTTCAACCGCACGCTCGATACGATCGATACTCTGGAGTGCGAGATCGACGCTATGGCTGATGAGCACGCAGTCGGCGCCGGCGACGAGCGCTTGAACCGCGCCTTCGGTCGTTCCGACGCCCTTGGCGATGGCATCCATCTGCATGCAATCCGTAAAGCAGACGCCTTGGAACCCGATCTCGCCGCGCAGCACATCCGTAAGAATGCGGCGTGAAAGGGTTGCGGGACGATCGGGGTCGAGACTGCGCACGATAATGTGCGCGGTCATGAGCGCTTCCGCGCCCGGAAGCAGTTTTGCAAACGGTATCAGATCGCGCTCGCGAAACGTTTTCTCGTCGAGATCGATTGCGGGCAAGTCGAGATGCGAATCCACTTCGGTCGAACCATGTCCGGGAAAATGTTTGAACGTCGGAATGACGCCCTGCGATCGCAGCCCGCGCGCGAGCGCATCCCCGAAACGGATAACCTGCGCCGGATCGTCACCAAAGGCGCGCGCGCCGATGACCGTGTTCATGCGCATCAGCATCAGATCGAGCACCGGCGCGTAATCGATGTTCACGCCGGCGCGCCGCAGATCGAAACCGAGCTGCGCACCGGCATGCTCCGCCAGCGCGGTGCTTCCCGCAGCCGCTACCGCGAGCATCGCCGGCAGCTCTTCGACGCCGTCGCGCAGGCGTGCGACGCGGCCGCCTTCCTGATCGATGGCGATGATCGGGCTGGGCTGGATGCTGCGTATGCGATCGGTGAGCGCTCGGGTCTGCGCGAGCGACTCGACGTTTCGCGCAAACAGAATGAGTCCGGCCAGCGGCGTCTGCCGCAGCGTCGCTTCGAGTTCGCCTGTTATCACCGGCCCATCGAATCCAACGCATACCACGCCTGCGGCGAGTTCTCGAATAGCGGTCACGTCAATACTTCTCCAGTCGAACGATCGTAATGGCGAACGTGCGCGGCATCGAACGCGATGCCGATTTCTTCTCCTAGCGCAGCGTCCGGCGCGCCGGAAGGCAAACGCAACACCACGTCGCCGCGCATCGTCGATGCGCGTGCGAAGCGGTCCGCTCCCGTCGACTGGACGGAAAGCACCGTTCCGCGAAGCGCTGCGTTGGGATCGGGATGAACGTGTTCCGGGCGGATTCCGAGAAGATGCATATCGCCTTCGAGCACATTCATCGGCGGAGATCCGAAAAACCTGGCAACGTGGACCGTTGCCGGCCGATCGTAGACGTCTTGCGGCCGCCCGTATTGCACGATGCGGCCGTCGATCATAATCGCGAGCGTATCCGCCATCGAAAGCGCTTCGACATGATCGTGTGTCACGTGAATGGCAGCGCCGGGAAACGCTTTCCGAAAGTGCGCGAACTGTTCGCGCACGTGCGTTCGCAGCTGCGGATCGAGGTGCGCGAACGGTTCGTCCAGCAGCAGAACGCGCGGATCGCTCAAGACTGCTCGCGCCAGTGCGGCGCGCTGGCGTTCGCCGCCGGAAAGCCGCCCCGGCCGTTCGCGAAGGTGGTCTTCGATTGCAAGCGCCGCGGCAGCGGCTCGCACGCGTGTATCGATAACGCCCGGCGGCGTGCGCCGCACGCGCAGCGCAAACGCGAGGTTTTCGTACACGGTGACGTGCGGGAACAGCGCATCGTGTTGAAACACGAGTGCGACACGGCGATGCGCCGCGGGCATTGCGAGCAGATCGCGTCCGTCCAGCCGTACGGCACCTGAGTCAGGATCTTCCAGACCCGCGATAATACGCAGGAGCGTCGTCTTTCCCGCTCCGCTCGGGCCGAGAATGACGAGTAACTCGCCATCGCCGACGCAAAATGAAACGCCGTCGAGCGCAGCTCGACGGCCTCGATTATTCCGATAGGTTTTTACGAGATCAGATAATGCGAATGATTTGAGCGACGAGCCGTCCGCCGATGTCGCTGAAATCGACCGTGACGCGCGCTCCTCGTCCGAGATTGGCAAACGATGCGAGTGCTGAACCATGGAAAATGCTCGTCGTCGGCGTTACAGCGAGCGGCACCACGCCGCGAGGCGTCGCGACGAGGATGCTGGCGCTGCCGTAATCGACTCCCACAATCGTGCCCGAAATGGTGCCGTGGCCCACCGGGACCGGCGCCGTCTGCACGAAGCCGCGGCTGTGGCTGTGGCCGTGCGCCCATGGCGGGGGATCGGCGAGCGCGAAGCTTCCGCCTGCGGCCACGAGGGCCGCGGCAAGCGTTGCCGCTGCGAGAGTACGAAACGAAGCCATGTCGTTAGAGTCAACGCGACTGCCCAATGCGGACGTTCCATTCGACGCCACTCTTTACTCTCCATCGAAATATCATGGGACAGCCCGCTTTTCGGCAATCCGGACGGGAGCATCGGCTCGCTCGCATCGGGCACTTACTCGAGCTCCCGGTAGTAGTCGTCGACGGCACGCTGAGCGTCGACGCCCTTCGCCCGCGCCCGATCGCTCAGGTGGCGAAGCCGCACCACGTGCGTGTCGTCAGCCGTTTTGCCGGCAAGTATCAGACGCAGCGCAATGAGCGTGAGATCCGGCGTCTTGGACCCGAGCATTTTGATGCCTTGGTAGAACGGAGCCGCGCCGGGCACGTCGGCCGGCGCCTTCAAGACCTCCTTGACGACCTGCGCCTTTGGGGGGCTGCCCTCAAGAAGATAGCGGTCCAAGATCTTGAAATCCATGCCATGAGGTTCGCCGTACGGGCGCTCGTGCTCTGCGCACTGGGCGCCATGCTGCCGGTTCTGGCACCGGCGCAGCCTGCAGCATCCGTGTCGTTGCCGCAACTGCTCAACCGCATGCGCGAGGTGAACGGCGGCCTGTGGAACGCGCACATGAGCAGCACGTCGCCGCACACGGTGGACGGCGACGACGCGATCTTGGATACGGAAGCGCAAGGTCTGCGCTTCTTACTCGATCAGTGCAACGTCAAAGTGTGCCTGGGAACGTACTTCGACGGCGAGCGTTTGTATTCGGTGAATATCAACGGCACGGCGCTTCCGCGATCGACCTCGCCCGAAGCCTATCTGCGCGGACTGCGCATCATCGGCACGCTTGCGTTTCTGGCTCCGGATTTCATCGCACACGGCGGACGCATCGACGACGGCGGCTGGGTCACGTTTGAAGGCAAACGCTGCCGCCGCATTTTCGTTTCCGATCAAATCGCCATACCGATGGCGATCTTCGTCGATCCGGCAAGCGGCCTGGTCGCAGGTGCGCAAGACGTCAACGGCGACGCGACCTACGCGATGCACGATTACCGGCGCGTGGGCGCGTTCATGCTTCCGTACGACATCGAGCGCAACGGCGCTCCGCTCGAGCGGTATATCACGCGTAAGATCCTCGCGGATCCATTGGACGCGCCGCACGGGCTCACGCCGCGCATCACGTCGATGCCGGCGGGCATGGCGCTCGACCCGTCCAGCACCACGCCGATCGGCACGTGCAAAATCGCCGGTCTGAGCGAGCGCTGTTTAATCGACAGCGGAAACTCCGCGCTCTCGATGAGCAAGGAACTGGCCGAACAGCTCAAACTCGAGCCGATCGGCATGATGGCGATATCCGGCCTGGGCCACTACGCGACCGGCGTCGTGCGAACCGGACCGCTCCAACTCGGCAACGTGACGTTCGGCGATGCCGACTATGTCGTACTCAGCGACATCCATCAATACGGCTACGATCTCGTCGTCGGCGCCGACGTGCTGGCGAGCATGCCGGTCACGATCGATACGGCCAAGCACGCGATCTTCTTCGGTGCGCAAACGGCCGTCGCCGACAGCACGGAAGTTCCGCTTGCGTTTCAAAATTTCGTTCCGGTGGTCAGCGTAACGCTCGGTGCGCTGCCGACCGATCTCGCGGTCGATACGGGCGACCAGTCGAACATCAATTTGGCGTTCCGGTATTATCAGGAACATCCGAACCTGTTTCACCCAACGAAGAGCGTCGTCGTGAGCGGCGTCGGAACGCGCAGCGAAGAGTTGATCGGCGAAATCTCCAGCGTGCGCATCGGCGGCTTAACGGCGGAAAACCAAGAGATCGGCACGACCAAAGCGCTCAAAGGTACGGCCAACGGGCATTTGGGCGCCGGTTTTCTTTCAAAATACCGGATCACGCTGGACTACGCGCATCAGCTGCTGAAATTGCTTCCAAAAGCCGCCGCCCAGACTCACGGCCGCATCTGACGAAGCCTGCATGCATGCGCTCGCGCGACGACCGCAGGCTCGCAAACGCCTGGGGTTCGGGGTATGATAGGCGGGTGCCGGCGCGTTCGGCCGCCTCGTCGATCGTGCATGCGATCGAAGCGCAACGCGAAGACTGGAGCGAGTTCTCGCTCTATGTGAATTTCGCCACGTTGGGTCTTCCGGACGTCGGCTACGTTGCGATTCCCGTTTCTCTGTCCGGCGTGCAGGAGCAACTCGAGCCGCGGCATGAGATCCGCTTCACGCTGCGCGCGCGGCGCATCCCCGACGCATTTCCGACGTTCAACGGCGGCCTCGGGATAGATGCGAACGGGCCGTCGAGCGCACAAATCTGGCTCGCCGGAACCTACGACGCGCCGCTTCACGCGATGGGCGGGATAATCGACAAACTCTTCGCGCACGGCGCCGCGGAAAAGACGCTCGAAAATATGCTCGTCGAATTGGCGGATGCAACAGAAGCGCGCGTGCAGCAGCGCGAACGCGCGAACGCGCGCTACCGCGTGATCTTCAACACCGGAGATTAGCGCTCATGGATCTTGCGGACCGCACCTGTATTCCGTGCCGCGGCGGCGTTCCGCCGATGGAGCGCGGTAACGCCGAGGAGCTCGCCGCGCAGCTTGGCAACGATTGGCACCTACGCGAAAACGATCATCTGTGTCTGGAAAAGACGTACCGCTTCAAAGACTTTTCTGAGGCGCTCGCGTTCGTGAACCGCGTCGGGGCGCTTGCGGAAGAGCAGGCGCACCACCCGGACATCCATCTCGCATGGGGACGCGCGACCGTCACGATCTGGACGCACAAGATCAAAGGGCTGACCGAAAGCGACTTTGTGTTCGCAGCAAAATGCGACCGCCTGTAAATAGGCGATCCGCGCCTTCAGCGGAGCGGTCGCTAGTAACTTACCGTCATTCGCTCGGCGCAGAAGGCCGTGCAGTCTTCCGCCGGGATTGGGCGTCCTACGTGATAGCCTTGCACTTCGATGACGCCGAGCGCGCGGATTTGGTCGAGCGTCGCTTGCGTTTCGATGCCTTCGGCTACTGAAATGAGACCGAGGTTTTGCGCCAGCGTCACGATCGCTTTGACGATCGCTTCCTCGTGCGAGCCGGGAAGCATGTCGCGAACGAATGCCTTGTCGATCTTCAACGTGTCGATGGGGAACCGCCGTAAGAAACTCAGACTCGTGTAGCCCGTACCGAAATCGTCCACGGACAGCCGCAGACCCAAGCTCTTCAACTCGTTGAGCAGCGCGACGCCGCCCGTGATGTCGCGCATGATGGAGCTCTCCGTGAGTTCGAGTTCCAAACGCAGCGGATCGATCCTCGCGTTCTTCAGCGTGTGCGTAATCGCAGAGATCAGCGCGGCGCGCTCGAACTGCCGTGCGGAGATGTTCACGCAGACGCGCGGCACGCTCACGCCCGCGGCATCCCATTTTGACAAATCCGCGCACACGTGCGCGAACACCCATTCTCCCACGGCGTCGATGGCTCCGGACTCCTCGGCCAGCGGAATGAAATGGTCGGGCATGAGCAAGCCCAGCGTCGGATGCTGCCACCGCACGAGCGCTTCAAAACCCGTAAAGGCCATATCGGACGCGCGGAAGATCGGCTGATAATAGAGCAGCAGCTGATTTTTCTCCATCGCGCTGCGCAAGTCGCGTTTGAGCGTGATGCGTTCGGCCGACGAGGCCAGCATCCCGGGCGCAAAAAAGCGCCAGGTGTTGCGTCCGCTTTGCTTGGCGGCGAACATCGCTGCTTCGGCGGCTGCGATGAGCGAGGGTCCATCTTGCGCGTCGTCCGGATGCATGCCCGCGCCCATGCTGGCCGTCAAATACACTTCCAGGTCGGCTGCAACGAACGGTGACTCGAACGCGTCGTGAATACGCTGCAGGTTACCCTCGAGCGCCTCGCGGCCCGCGACTTCCACGAGCAGAATGATAAATTGGTCGTCACCGACGCGTGAGACCGTCGCGCCCTTCTCGGCCAAACGCAGCAAACGCGTGCCGGCGGCGCGCAAGATCTCATCGCCGTTCGCGGTTCCGTAGGAATCGTTCACGTCTTTGAAGCGGTCGATGTCGACCGAGATAACTGCGATATGTCCTTCCCGCCGGTTCGTCAGCTCTATGGCCTGCGAGAGGCGGTCTTCCAAGACCGCGCGGTTCGGAAGATCGGTCAGCGGATCGTATTGCGCGAAATAGGCCAACCGCTGCTCGGCGACCTTGCGCTCGGTGACGTCGAACGAAACGGCAATCGTTCCGACGATACGCCCGTCGAGATCGCGAAGCGGCTCGACGTGCGAGTGCAGCGTCTTGCCGCCCCAAATGTATTCGTACTCGGCCGGCACGCCTTGCAGCGCACGCAGGTGCGCGCGCCGCGCGGGAAAACGCGATTCATCCGCGATAAGCGGCGAACTGGCGATGCGCGTGCCGATCATCGCATCCGGATTCATACCGAACGCTCCGAGCTGCGCGCCCTCGACCGACGTAATCGTCAGCGTCGAATCGCAGGTTGTGACGAGCGCCGGCAGCTGCTCGAACAGCAGACGCAAACGCATCTCCCGTTCGCGCAGTTGAATCTCCATCGCCTGGCGCGCGCGGCGGATCTCCGAGTCGCGTAACGCGCGGTCCGCGGCGGGTCCGAGGCGCTTGAGATTGTTTTTGAAGATATAATCGTATCCGCCGCGGCGGATCGTTTCGACGGCTGCCTCTTCGCCGATGGCTCCGGAAACGATAAGGCACGGCGCATCCACGTGCAGTTCGCCGAGAAGTTCCAGCATCGCGAATGCGCTGAACTTCGGCATCGAATAATCGCACAGCACGAGATCCCACTGCCGCTCGACCAGCAAACGCTGCGCATCTTCGGGCGTATCGGCGCGCTCGTGCTCGATCACGTATCCGTGGCGCTGCAGCGCCATGACGTTCAGTTCGGCGTCATCCGGTGAATCGTCGATGCACAAGACCCGCAGGCGATCGCTCACGTTAGACCATCGCATTGCTCGGCGGCGGCTCGTTCAGCACCAGCCAGTACAAGCCAACTTGCCGTACCGCTTCGACGAATTCGTTGAAGTCGACGGGTTTGCGCACGTAACTGTTCACGCCGAGCCGGTAGCCGGCAAGACGATCTTCTTCTTGTTTGCTCGACGTCAAAATCACGGTGGGAATGACGGACGTCACGGGATCGCTTTTGATGCGTTCGAGCACTTCCAAGCCGGAGAGCTTCGGCAATTTGAGATCCAGCAAGATGAACTGCGGCAAGCCGCGTCCTTCGCAATTATCCTCGAACAGGTACTTGCACGCCTGAGCGCCGTCGTTTAAAACGACGACTTCATTCACGATGTGATTTTTGCTGAACGCGCGCTTGGTGAGTTCGACGTCGTCCGCGCTGTCTTCGACGAGGAGGATGTACGGCTTCATGGTGATGCGTCCTCGACCGGTGGCAGTGAAAACCAGAATGTGGCTCCGGCACCCACGGCGCCCTGCGCGCGAATCTTACCCCGTGGCGATGCACGATTCGCGCTACGGTTGCGAGGCCAATACCCGTACCCTCGTATTCGTCAGCGGTGTGCAGCCGCTGAAAAGCTCCAAAGAGTTTGTTCGCGTAGGCCATGTCGAATCCCGCGCCGTTGTCCCGTATGAAAAATTCGCGTCCATCCCGTCCGAACTCGATGAGCGGCTGCGGTGCCCGGCGTGTGAATTTCCACGCGTTGCCGATAAGGTTCTCCAAGATAGCGCGCACCAAGAGGGCCTCACCCATTGCGTGCATTCCCGGTGTAATGGCAAAACGCATATATCTGTCAGGCTCGATACTTCGCAAGTCCGTGACGA
>DAISWS010000032.1:0-8096 GCA_036826275.1 Vulcanimicrobiaceae bacterium | reverse complement strand
CGCCGAAAGATCGAGCGCCGCCGGCACAATGGGCTGGCGCGCAACGCGAGCCAGTTTGAGCAGCGCATCGATGAGATCGCCCATGCGCTTTGCGGCCGTCCGCACGCGGGCCAAATGGCTCATCGCCGGTGCGTCCAGCGCCGAGCCGTAATCCTCTTCCAAAGCCTGACTAAAACCGTCGATGGCACGCAGCGGCGCGCGCAGATCGTGCGAGACGGAGTACGCAAACGATTCGAGCTCTTTGTTCGCAAGCTCGAGTTGAGTGGTACGCTCGCTCACCCGGCGCTCGAGTTCCTCGTTCAACTCTTTCAAACGCATCTCGCCGAGTTTTCTTGCGGTGATGTCGCGCAAATACACCGAAAGGCCGTCGACGGCGGGATAGATGCGTACTTCAAACCAGCTTTGCTTGAACTCGTTGAACGATTCGTACGTGACCGTGCGTCCGGTTCCCAGCGCTTCTTCAAAATACGCGATGTTCTCGTCCTTCGTGCCCTTGGGCATGAACCCGCGCAGATGTTTGCCGATGATTTCATCGCGCGAAAGACCATACAGCTCGATCATGCGCCCGTTCACGTAGGTGATGTTCAGATCGCGGTCGAGCGACGCGAATGCGTCCGTGATACTTTCGAGCACTTCGATGACGCGCCGCTTTTGTTCGTTGGTCCGGGTCGCCTCACCGATAATCGTGGCTATCGACTCCACGAAACGAACGTCGTTGGTCGCGAACACCCGCGGCGTGGTGGTATACGCCGAGATCACGCCGAGCGGATCCTCGCGGGTGCCCATCAGCACGCACATGCCCGCGCGCACGCCGAGCTCGGCAAAGCCGCGTTTATCGCTAAAGCGCGGGTCGATGCGTACGTCACTTGCCACAACCGGCTGGCCCTTGCGCAGCGCTTCGCCGCACTGAGAAGAGAGACCGGCCGCATCGCGCGGCTGACGCGGATTCCAGCCCTCGCTCACCGCCAAGCGCAACACGTGTCTTTCTGCATCGTATACATGCAGCTCGACCAGCGGCACGTCGATGTAAACCTGCAGCATTTCCATCGCGTCGTTCCAGAGCTGTTCGATCGCCGCGCCGGAAAGCGCCAATCGGCCGAACGCAATCACCGCCTGCAATTGGGTCGAACGCGTCTCCAGTTCGCGCTCTGCTTTCACGCGCGCCGTAACGTCGCGGAAATAGACGGAGATGCCGTCCGCCGCCGGATATGCCTTTACTTCGAGCCAGCGCTGGCTGGTCGACGAGAACTCTATGAATTGCGCCGGGACCTGCTCGCGCATCGCGCGCGTGTACTCGCGCTCGAACGCCGTGCCGCGCGCGCGGGGGAACGCGTCGAGCCAATACTTGCCCGCGACGTCCGCACTTCCGGCGCGCAGCAGATTGCGCGCTTCCGAGTTGATGTACACGATGCGCCACGAAGAATCCAGCGCGAAGAACCCATCGGTTATGCGCTCGAGCAGGTGCGCGAGATCGGTCCGCAGCAGCGGAACGTTCGCAGAGCTCGCTTCCGCCATGGCTATGCTCTTATCTTCGGCAAAAAGGGACGCAGGGCTGACGGGCGGGTATGAAAGCGGTAATGGGCACGTTTTCTCAAACCGCCGCCTTCCTGGCGGCCTGCTTTTGGGCGCTCTCGGGCGCGATTCCGCTTGCCGCCCGTGCAACCTCAGCAATACCCGGATTGGATGAATGCACCGTCGTCGCGGTGCAGATGCTCGACGACGTAGATTCGGGAAACGCAAAGCCCGGGGACTTCTTCCGCTTTGAAACGATCAACGCGGTCACCTCCGGGAACAAAATCGTCATTCCGGCGCGCACCATCGGCTATGGCGTTGTCGCCGTCGCCTCGCCGGCAGGGGGCGGGGGACGGCCCGGCACGCTGGTCCTCGAGCCGCGGTATCTGGTCATGCCGAACGGTACGCACGCCGGCGTCGTGCTGGACCACAATACGAGCGATCTGCAGCGCAACGGCAGCAGCGGCAACATGCCCGGGTATCTTGGCGCCATTCCGGGCTTGGGCGCAGCAATCGGAATTTTCAATTTCCTGCACCATGGCCGGAACATCGAAGTGAAAAAGGGAACGGCTTTTACGATCTTTCCAGCCGAAGGGCCGTCGACCGAGCGCTGTCAACAGCAACCCGCGTTGTAGGCTTCGAAGGCCGCTCTCAGTAACTACCAAGCGTTATTCAGTAACGTAAATCGCTATGTTTGCTGCGCTATTTGCCGTTTGCTGCCTGGTGTCCGGGTTCGTGCACGCCCCGGGCGGTGCGCCCATTTCCGATGCGCGCATCACTCTCACCGGACCGCAATCGGCGCAAACAGCGAGCGATGCTGCCGGACATTTTTCGATCCAAACCGGTCCCGGGACATACCGCGTTGACGCGGTGCGGCGCGGATATGCGCCGCTCACCGTCTCGCCGGTCGCCGTGAACGCGGACGTCACACTCGACATTGCGCTCGAACCGGCCGACTCGCCGCAGTTGCGCACGATCGGCAGTGTGACGGTGAACGGGCGTCTCGCGCGCATTAGCGGTGCCGTCTCATCCGTGACGCTGACGCGCGCGGATATGGAGCGCACGGGAATCGACCGCGTAAGCGAAGGTCTGCTGGACGTTCCATCGCTGGATCTGCAGTATCCGCACAACGGCGGCTCGGCCGGTCTGGCGACGGTATCGCTGCGCGGACCCGATCCGTCCGAGACGCTGCTTACGCTCGACGGGCAAGTGCTCAACGATGCGAACACCGGCGATGTGGACGTCTCGCAGCTCCCCGTGGCGGCATTCTCATCGATCGACGTGTCCGAAGGTTTGGGCCCGCAAGATCTCGAGGGCAGTAGCACCATCGGGGGTGCGGTCAATCTCATCTCGCTGCGCCCCACGCGCGCTCCGCATGCGACGTACTCCGCTTCCGTCGGCTCGTTCGGCCAAAGCGAAGCCTGGCTCAACGCGACCGGAACCCAAGGCAAACTCGGCTACGCGTTCGCAGCGGACGATCAGCAGGAACGCGGCTACGTAAACGAAGACGACGTCGTCTGCGCGTTCGACTATTCCATTTGCGGACCGGAGCATCTGGGATCGTCGATTTCACAGCGCTCCATACTCGCGAATCTCACGTACGCGTTCTCGCAAAACGCCGATGCCGGCGCCCGCGTATTCGCGCTGGGAGACGTACGCGATCAGAGCGCCGGCGTCGCCGGCGTCGACGCCGCGACCGGGCAGATCGTCGGTCCGGGGCCGCAGATGTTCGGGCAGGCGATCCGCGCCTACGACGTGCATGCACGCACGGTTCTGGGCGCGGGCGAAATCGTCGCGAACGTTTCCCGCTCCGATGATAACGTCGACGTCTCCGGCAGCGGCATCGCGAACCCGCTGTACGATCTCTCCCACGCCGATATGCGCACAAACGAATCGCTGCAATGGGGACGCACCTTCGCGAATTCCAGCTTTGCCTTCGGCGGTTATCTGCGGCAGGAAACGTTCACGGCGCCCGGCACGCTGCCGCAGCTCTCGCAAAACATCGCATCGTATTTCGCGCGCGGCGCATGGCGCCCCATGCAAAAAGTGCATTTCGGGGCAGGGCTGTACGTCTCGAACTACTCCACGTTCGGTTCAAATCTCGATGGCCGTTTCAGCGCGATCTACGACACCGATCCGCAAACGTCGGTGCGATTCTCCATAGGAACCGGTTTTCGCGCGCCGCTGCTCGTCGAACGCTACGTCTTTGCCGACAGCCAATTGCCGCCGCCGGACAACAACTGCGTCATTGCCGGCCAGGGTAATCCGGGCGAACAGCCGGAACACGCGACCGAATACGAATTGGGCGTGTCGCGTCAATTCGGCGCAAACGCTACGCTCGACGCGTCGCTCTACCGCACGAATTTGCGTGACCCGATCGAAAGCTATTATCCGGGCGATACGTGTCCGGCGACGAGCTATTCGTATCCGATCAACATCGGCAATGCCGTCTACGAAGGTGCCGAGCTGCATTTCGTGCAGCGTTTTCCAAAGCTCCACGTGTTCGTCACCGCGATGTACGGATTGAACCTCGCGTACCCGAAAAACATGCCGGTCACGATATCCAATTCAACGTCAGGCGCGTACATCGTCAACGGCGAGCAGTTCCCCGGTATTCCGCAGCAGCAAGCCTCGCTGGAAGCGGATTGGACGCACAACGGCTGGCATGCCGCAGCGGCCGGCGTGTATCGCGGCAACAACAATCCGCTGAATCAACCTCCGCTCGTATTCGTCGATGCGGCCATCGGCCGCGACGTAGTACCACATGTCGATCTGACGATCGCAGGTACGAATCTCTTCAACGCGGCAGCGGGCAAATTTCAAGTATTCAACGGCGGCGAGCCGTACAACGGGGTGATCGCCCCGGGACGATTTGGCCCGCTGCCCACCAACCTATTGACCGTAGAGCCCGCGGGGATACGTCTGATACTGACCGTGCGTCAGTAAGCTTTTTGGGTATAGGGGCAAGCAGTGGATAACTCGACTGCGCCCGCAAACGACTCGTTCCAAGCATTAGCGGAGCTTCTTCCGCAACTCGTCTGGGTGAGCAAAGCGGGAACGGGCGAGATTGAATTCGTCAACGACCGCTGGTGTAAATACTTCGGCATCGATGCGGAAGGCGCACGAACGTGGCGCATGCGCGATTACGTGCATCCCGACGACTTCGAACGCGCCAACGAACGCTGGAAGTTCAGTTTGCTGACGGGCGCGCCATACGAAATAGAATACCGCTTGCGCCATCACTCGGGGTCGTATCAGTGGTTTTTAGCGCGCGGTTTGCCGGCTCGCGACGAGAGCGGACACGTCGTACGCTGGTTCGGATCCATGACGGACATCGACGCGCAGCGGCGTGAGATCGAACGCACCAAAGAAGTGGTCGACCGGTTGCAGGACGCTTTCATCCGCCGAGAATTGCCCCAGCGCGATCACGTCAAATTCGACGCAGTGTACGTTCCGGCGGAAGATACGGCGCGCGTGGGCGGCGATTGGTATGATGCGTTCGAGTTCCCCGACGGAACGATCTTGTTCTCGATCGGCGATGTCGCCGGGCACGGTCTGGAAGCGGCGGTCACGATGGCGAACATCCGGCAAGCGATCTTGGGTGCCAGCATCGACACGGACGATCCGGCGCAAGCGCTCGCAAAAGTGAACCGCGTACTTTGCCTGCAACGATCGATCATTGCGTCGGCGATCGCCGGCTACATCCGCGGCGATCGCGTGACGTATTGCAGCGCAGGCCATCCGCCGTCGATCTATGCCGACGCGAACGGCGCGCGGTTTTTGCCGCACGGCGGCATGGCGCTCGGCGTGGACTCGCAGCCGCAGTTACATACGCACGAGTTGACGGTCGATCGCGGGACGCTGCTGGTGCTTTATACCGACGGTTTGACCGAAGCGCGGCGCAACGTCGACGAAGACGAACAGCGATTGGTAGAAGCGTGCTCGATGGCGGCGCGTAACGGCATGGGCGCCGCGGACATTTACGAAGCCGTGCTCGGGAAACTTCGCTCGCCCGACGACACGGCGATCATGACGATACGCTTTTAACGAACGCCGCGATTGCGGGCAGCACCATGTCCGGGCGGTCACGGTGCGGTGCATGGCCGCAATTTGCCAAATGCAACGTGTCGACGCGCGCCCGGCGCGCGTCCGCCGCTATCGCATCGAGTTGCGCCATCGTGCCGTATTCATCGTCGATGCCTTGCACGAGCAGCAACGGCACGCGTATATTGCGGACGCTTTGCTGAATATTCCAGGAGCGAAAGGCCGGATGCAGCCAGATGTCGTTCCAGCCGTAGAACGTCTTGTCGACGTCGGCGTGATACCGCCAGAGCGCCTCACGCAGTTTCGTCGCCTCGTACGCGGTCTTGGCCTGCGCGATACTCCGCACGGAAACGTCTTCGACGAACACGTGCGGCGCTTGCGCGACCACGCCGCGCACGCTCGTGCCGATCTCGCCCGCGTAGATGAGCGAAATCGACGCGCCGTCGCTCTGCCCGACGAGAACCGCATCCCGGACGTCGAACGCGCCGAGCACGTCGGGCAACGCTTCGAGCGCCTCGTCATGCATGTATGAAACGGCGCGCGGTTCATCGAGGATCTGCGAGAAGCCGTTTCCGTACCGCGAATATGCGAGCACCGGAGCACCGGTAAGACGGGCGAGGTCTTCGGGCACACTCTTCCACATCCCGGCCGCTCCCAGACCCTCATGCAGCAGCACGATGACCGGAAGTTCGCGCGACCCGTCGACGTAGTAAGCTTCGATGCGGCGGCCGGCCGCGGTTACGGTTTCGATGGGATGAAGTTGAGCGAGAGCGAGTTGATGCAATAACGCGTGCCGGGCGGCTGCGGGCCGTCCTCGAACACGTGTCCCAGATGCGAATTACAGGCTTTGCAACGCACTTCGGTGCGGTTCATGCCGTGACTGTAGTCCGGCAATAACGTGACGTGCTCTTGCTGGTCCGGATGCGTGAAACTCGGCCATCCGCAGTGCGAATCGAATTTGGCGGACGAATCGAACAGCTTTGCCCCGCACGCGCCGCAGACGAACGTTCCTTCACCGCGCTCCTCGAGCAAGCTGCCCGTGAACGGCCGTTCCGTACCGGCTTGGCGCAAAACGTGATAGCGCTCCGGACCGAGCTCCGCGAGCCACTCCTCTTCCGTCTTTTTCACTCGAGGATTTCTACTTCTCTGCCGCTGTCGTCAAACAGAAAATGCGTGTCGAACTCCAGCTGCTCGCCGGACGCGTCGTTCAACCGGGAATGAATCTCCAAGCGGTGCATGAGTTTGTTATTCCGCTTGATCTGGCCGCCGTAAAAGTACTGAACGAGCGGAATCTTGTCTTTTTCGAGCGGCGCGAGTTTCCGGCGCTGCACCAGCATCACGAGCAACCGCTCTTGGAGACGCTGTGGAATGAGACGCGCGACGTCGTCCGCCTGCATGCGAACCAAGTTCAGTTCTTGCTGCGCTTTGTTTCCGACATTCACGTCTTCGCCGCTGCAAAAGCGCACGAGCGCATCCCAATCGTCGGCACCGATGCCGGTATATTGCACGCCGTAACGCCAGACGGCCTTGCCTTGAAGCGTGCCCGGTAGGCACCACACCTGCTTGGCGCGCAGCATGACCGGACGCTCGTCGATCGTGATGCGGAAATTCAATTCGTCTTTCTCGAACTTGGCGGGTGAGACGAGTCCCATGCCGCTGGCCGAGATATCCACGGGAACCAGCGCGGTCCAGCCGGCCGGCGTTGCGAACCACGCGCGAAACCCACCGGCACGGCGTGGATAACGCCGCCGGTTCTCAGGACGTCCGGAAAACCAGGTGAGCAGGTCCGTGAGCATTCCGCCTTATCTTATCGGCGCGGACGGTTTTCTCCGCCTGACGCCATAACCTGCCGGGCTGCGCGGTAGCCGCTTTCGAGCGCACCCGCGACCGTTCCGGCATCTTGCGGGCACGCCGCCTCGCCGGCAAAGAACAGCCGCTGCTGAACGGGCTGCGTCAATTCCTCGCGCGCATCGCCGCCGTTCACCCGCAAGTAGCTGTACGCGCCGCACGCGTACGGATCGGCTTGCCAGTCGTGGAAGTACGCGCGAACGAGCTGCGAATGCACGCCCGTGCCCGGAAAGATCCGCGCGCACGTGTCCAGTGCCGTGCCGACGGGATCGGCGCCTGACGCAATAAGACGCGCCGCCGCATCGCCGCCGGCCCATGCAACGAGCACCGGCGCAGGTTGCGGCATGCGTGACCACACCGTACGGAACCCGCATCCGCCCGGCGCTTCGAAAAACGCCTGGTCCCAAAAGACGCTTTTGAACTCCAAAACGACTTTCACCACCGGGCCCATCGCGACGGCGTCGATCGCCCGTTGCGTGCCATCCGCCAAGTCCGGCGTAAACCGGATGCTGCGCGCGCGAAGGACGCCAATCGGAACGGTAATCACGGCATGCTTCGCACGGATGCCGTCGACGACCACGCCGTCGTGCGACCATTCGACCTCGCGGACCGGTGCGTTATACCGGATGCGATCTCCCAGCGCACGTGCGAGATGATGCATGACCGGTTCGTAGCCGTTGGCGGGCCGCGCC
>DAISWS010000031.1:0-23339 GCA_036826275.1 Vulcanimicrobiaceae bacterium | reverse complement strand
TGCGGCGAGGCTGACGCGGTCACGATGGCAACGGTATGATGCGGCGCGCTCCGGCGATGACCGCGCGGAAAAATCGCCCAACCGACGGCAACGGCGAGGATGAGCGCAATCAGAAGAAGCGGCGCCGGATTAGAACGGCGGCGGCGCGAGCGCTTGCGAGGCATGAACGGCGTTTTCGCTACGCGCTAATCACGTTCCGGCTGACAAAGTTCTATCAACACGCCCGCGGTGCTCTTCGGATGTAAAAATGCGATGAGATTCCCATGCGCGCCTTTGCGCGGACGTTCGTCGATGAGGCGGATGCCCGCAGCTTTCAGACGCGTCAGTTCCGCGTCCAAATCGGCCACGCGGTATGCCGTGTGGTGGAGCTTCGTTTCCGCATCGCCGCGGTATTTGGCGATCGCGGAATGTTCGTCGAGCGGCCGCAGCAATTCGACTATAGACTCGCCGGCTTGCAATCCGACGGCTTCGATCCCTTGATCGGCAACCGTTTCCCGGTACACTTGCGTGAAGCCGAGGGTGTTGACGTAGAGATCGATCGTTCGTTCCAAATTCTTGACGACGATGGCGACGTGATCGATCCGCACTACGCGACGACCTCGGGTGCACGATAGACGCCGAAAACGTCGCGAAGGACATTGCTTACCTCGCCCAGCGTGGCCCCGGCGTCGACGGCATCGACGAAAAGCGGCATGAGGTTGTCGTTGCCACGGGCAGCACGCCGTACCGCTTCGAGCCGCTCCCTCACGAGTGCGGCGTCGCGCGCCGAACGGAACGCGCCCAGACGTCCGGCTTGTTCGTGTTCGACGGCGTCGTCCACCCGCTGCAGGGGAATCGTCACTCGTTCGCTCCCCGCTTCGACGAATGCGTTGACGCCGACGACGACCTGCTCGCCGCTTTCGATTGCCTGCTGCGCCCGGTATGCCGAGTCGGCGATGCGCGACTGCATCCAGCCCGATTCGATGGCCGCGATGCTGCCGCCGAGCTCGTCTACTTCACGGATGAGCGCCTGCGCGCGTTCGATGAGCTCGTTCGTCAGGCTTTCCACGTAGTACGAACCCGCGAGCGGATCCACCACGTCGGTCACGCCGCTTTCGTAGCCGATGATTTGCTGCGTGCGGAGCGCGATCTTCGCCGCTTCCGCCGTCGGGAGCGCGAGTGCTTCGTCTTTGCCGTTCGTGTGCAGTGATTGCGTTCCGCCGAGCACCGCTGCGAGCGCTTGCAGCGTGACGCGAATCACGTTGTTCTCCGGCTCCTGCGCGGTGAGCGTCGAACCCGCCGTTTGCGTGTGGAAACGCAGCATCTGCGAACGCGGATCCCGGCAGCCGAACTCGTCCTTGGTGATGTGCGCCCACAAGTAACGCGCCGCTCGAAACTTCGCCACCTCCTCCAGCAAGTCGTTGTGCGCGTTCCAAAAGAACGAAAGGCGAGGTGCGATCGTGTCGAGATCGATTCCCGCATCTCGAGCCGCTTGCAGGTACGCTTTGCCGTTGCAAAGCGTAAAGGCGATCTCTTCGAGGGCGGTCGATCCCGCCTCGCGGATATGATAGCCGGAAATCGAGATCGTATTCCACTGCGGCACCTCGCGCGCGCAATACGACATGACGTCGGTAACCAGACGCATCGACGGCTTGGGCGGATAGATGTACGTCCCGCGCGCCACGTATTCTTTGAGGACGTCGTTCTGAGTCGTGCCGCCGAGTTTATCGAACGCAATGCCGCGGCGGCGCGCAACCGCGAGCAGCATCGACAAGATTATCGACGCCGGCGCGTTGATCGTCATCGAAACGGTTACTTCGTCGAGCGGAATGCCTTCGAAAAGCATCTCCATGTCCGCCACGTTGTCGATTGCAACGCCCACTTTGCCGACTTCGCCGCGCGCTTGCGGCGCATCCGAATCGTAACCGAGTTGCGTCGGCAAATCGAACGCGACGGAAAGTCCGGTGGTTCCGCGTTCGAGCAGATAGCGGTAGCGCGCGTTCGACTCGGCCGCGGTGGCAAATCCGGCATACTGCCGCATCGTCCAGAGGCGCCCGCGGTACATGTCCTTGCGCACGCCGCGCGTATAGGGGAACGTGCCCGGCTCACCGGGCTCGTGGGGGCGGCCCTCGACGGCATCGTAGAACGGCTCGAGAGGAATACCGCTGGCGTTTTCAGTGCGGACCATTGGGCGTAACCGTTCGACGCATGAGGGCGTTCATCCGTGCCAAACGGTAGTGGCATGGCACTCAGCTATCACAGCGGTACGTGATGCGCGCGCGGCTCTTGACGCCGGCGTTTTTGAGCATCGCGCTTGCCGGATGCTCTCCGGTGATAGCACATCGCGGAAACTACAAAAATTACACGCCGTACTGGATCGCGGCGATGAGCATGGCTCCGACTTTGCGCACCGGCTCTGCCGTCCTCGTCAATCTGGCGGCGTATCGTAAATCCAACACGTTGCCCGCGCGCGGTGACCTCGTCGCGCGACAACCGGAACGATTCCTTCGATTCCCATGATTTCGGGTGCATAGACAGACAAGCGCTGCCCAGCGGCGGCTCGCCCAGCCGTGGGAATGTGGTCCACATGCAAAACACGGAGTTGGAGGCCAAATCCGGGAAACCGGCGCACGATGGGACCGAGAAGATGACGTCCGGCGATTACGACATCAGCTACCGGATAGAGCCGGCAAAAGGGCTTTATGAGTTTAGCGCGGGCAAGCTCGAGTGGAAAGAGCCGTCGGATGAAAACGTGCATCTCGATCTGCTCGTGCACGACGCGCGAGACGGGCGGTTCATTCCCGGGCTGCACATCGTTGCGACGCTGATCGACGGCAAGGGCGGACAGGCGGCTTCAAATCATCTTCCGTTCGTTTGGCATCCGCAAGAGAATCACTACGGCTCGAACGTGAAGGTGCCGCAGAGCGGCGAGTATCTGCTGCAGGTGCACATTTATCCGGCGACGTTCGTGCGCGCGGACAAAGAGCAAGGCAAGCGGTTTATCGCCGACGTGCACGTCTCGTTCGAGAACGTGCGCATCGACGTTTAGCCGATCGTAACGAGAGCGGAATTCGCTTCGACGGTATCGCCCGCAGCCACGTGCACGGTACCGGCGGTTCCCGATTTGTGGGCGCGGATTTCGTTCATCATCTTCATCGCCTCGACGACCGCAACGACCTGGCCTCGTTGTACCGCGTCGCCCGTTTTGACGGAAATTTCCACCACGACGCCGTGCATCGGTGAAACGACGTCGTTGCCGCTCGCGCCGGCGTCGCGCTTTTTGTGCCTGCTGCGCGGCGCAGCCTTTGTAACGCCTGACGATCTCACCGTTCCTACCGGCTGATCGATGAGGCGCACGCGGTAGAGTTTATCGTTTACCTCGACGCGAATCGTGGCCGGTGAAGCAGACGCCTCGGCGCGTTCGGCCTGGTTCGACATCTCGCCACGACCCAAAACGCCACCCCCGTTTTGCGCGTAATGCTCGGCGGCGAACGTTTCAAGCGTTGCAGTTCCGTACGTTGCATCGAGCACCGGGCGGTGATCGCATAGCGCGTCCAAGAGCGGCAGCGTGGTCGGGACGCCGCCGATCTCGTATTCGCGGATGGCGCGGCGCAGGCGCGCAACGGCTTGTTCGCGCGTGGGTGCCCACACGATCAGTTTGGCGATCATCGAATCGTAATCCGGCGTGATGGTAAATCCCGGGTACGCTGCCGAATCGATCCGCACGCCGGGTCCCGCCGGTTCGCGGTACGCGGTCACGGTGCCCGGTGCCGGACGGAAATTGTGCGCCGGATCCTCCGCGTTGACGCGCCCTTCGATCGCATGACCGCGAAAGACGATGGCATCTTGGCCGTACCCGAGTTTCTCGCCGGCCGCAACGCGGATCTGCTCGCGGATGAGATCCAAACCGCTGATCATTTCGCTGACCGTATGCTCGACCTGGATGCGCGTATTCATCTCGAGGAAGAAGAAGTCGCCGCCGCTTACCAGACATTCGATCGTGCCGACGCTGTCGTAGCCAATGGCTTTGGCCGCACGAATGCCGGCCTCGCGCATGCCGTTGCGGACGCGCGCGGAGATGGACGGCGGCGCTTCTTCCCACAGCTTTTGGTGACGGCGCTGCAGCGAACAGTCGCGCTCGCCGACATGCAGCACCGTACCGTGCTTGTCCGCCAACACTTGCAGTTCGACGTGTTTTGGATTCTCCAAGTAGCGCTCGGCATAGATCGTGCCGTTTTTGAAATACGCTTCGGCTTCGCGCTGCGCATTTGCGAGCGCCGACGGCAACTCTTCGAGCGTGCGCGCAACCTTCAAGCCTTTTCCGCCGCCGCCGCCCGATGCTTTGAGTGCCAGCGGAAGCCCGTACCGTTTGGCCGCCTCGCGTGCCGCAGCTTCATCGGCGATCGCTTCGGTGCCGCCCGGAACGACTGGCACGCCGGCCTTGACCATTGCTTGCCGCGCCCGCACTTTGTCGCCCATCGCATCGATCGCATCCGGGTGTGGACCGATCCACGTCAAACCGGCCTCGATAACGGCGCGCGCAAATCCCGCATTCTCAGCAAGGAAACCGTAGCCGGGATGGATCGCTTGCGCGCCGGACTGACGTGCTACATCGAGCAGTTTCTCGATGTTGAGATAGCTCTGCGAGGGCGCCGCGGGTCCGAGCAGGTATGCTTCGTCCGCCATGCGCACGTGCAGCGCGCCCCGATCGATCTCGGAATATACCGCAACCGTCGCGATGCCCATTTCACGCGCGGTACGGATGATGCGCATCGCAATTTCACCGCGATTCGCGATGAGGATCTTACGGAACATCGCTGCCAACGGACTCCGCGCGCGCTGCGCGCTTCCATGCCGACGAAGCCGGCTCCGGCATGGTTTGTTCGCTCGTTGCCGCTTGCAGCGCGGCGATTACGGCGGCCAGTTCGTCGCCCGTCACTTCTGCGCCATCTCCGGCGGTAGCATACCCATCACGTGAAAACCGCTGTCGACGAAATGAATGTCCGCAGTGACGGCGCCTGATAATGCCGACGCGAGGTAGACGGCTGTATTGCCGACGTCATCTTGCGTGATGTTCCGTTTGAGCGGCGCGACCAACGGCACGACGTCCAGCATCTTTACCGCACCCGACACTTGGCGCATGCTGGCGGTTTTAATCGGACCGGCCGAGATCGCGTTCACGCGAATGCCGCGTGCGCCCAGATCGAACGCTAGATACCGCACGCACGATTCCAGTGCCGCCTTGGCGATCCCCATAAGGTTGTAGTTCGGAACGATCGTCGTCGAGCCGTAATAGGTCAGCGCCATGATCGAACCGTTGTCGTTTAATTGATCGCGAAGTGCGTTTACGAGCGCCAGCAGCGAGAACGCCGAAACGTCCAGCGAAAGTTTGAAGCCGTCGCGCGTGGTGTCGTAGACGGTTCCGGCCAAGTCTTTCTTGTCGGCGAAAGCGATGCAATGAACGACCACGTCGAGGTTGCCGAATTCGCGCAGATCCTGCGCCATCGCGTGCAGCGAGTCGTCGGAGGAAACCTCGCATTCGAGGACCGGGCCGCCGCCCAATTCCGAGGCGATTTTTTCGACGGATTCCTTGACGCGCTCGCCCTGATACGTAAAAGCGATTTGCGCGCCGTGCTCGTGCATTTGCCGGGCGATTCCCGTGGCAATGGACCACTGATTGGCAACGCCGGTGATCAGCGCTTTCTTTCCTTCTAACAATTTCACAGCGGTGTAGTGTACCTCATGCGGTTACGGCGGCCCTACAGGCTCGATTGAATGTAGGTGAACTTGGCTTCTTGGCAGGCGTTGATCGCCATGACGCCCGCCGGCACCGCGAGCGCGCCGGGCACGATTCCCGCCATCATCGCCGCATGAACCTTTTGCGGATGTTCTTTGACGACATCCGCAATCACGCGGGCAAAACCGGCGATTGCGTTGTGGCAGACGAAGAACGCAGAGCCCTTGGACACGAGCCGTTCGACGCTCACGTCGTCCGGATCGTTCGTCATCGACCGTAAAAACGGATTGCCTTTGCCCAGCGCCAGTTGCGTAATGTCATCGCGCTGCGGCAGCGGCAGTTGGTCCAAAAACGGCTTGTTCCGAAACAGCGGCGTGAACAGGCCGTTCCACACGGAGTCGCTCATCGCCAGCGAAATGGACGCTCCGTGATATAGCACGGCAACGGCTTGCATCGAGCCGGCGGGCTCTTTGAGGTAATCTTCGTATGCGCCGATCGAATTTTTCATCGAGAACATCACGCCGCCGCCGGCGATTGCCGTTGCGCCGAAGCACTGCTTATGGCGAGCGGGCTTGCCGAGAATCTGCTCGAACCGCGCGCGGTCGAAGGTGAACGTCAGCTCCGGACGGGGCGCGGCCTTGGCGGGCGTTTTGCGCGCGGCATTGGCTGCGGCGGGCGCCAGCGCCAGCAGACCCGTGGTGAGCAAGAAGTCTTTGCGCGTATTCATGCGTTCCTTTACAAGGGAATGTTGCCGTGTTTGCGTTTCGGGCGTTCCACGCGTTTGTTCGCAAGCATTTCCAAAGAGGTGGAAATGAGGCGGCGCGTCGCGTGCGCCTCGATGATGTCGTCGACGTATCCGCGCTGCGCTGCGATGAACGGATTGGCGAAGCGCTCGGTGTACATGTCGATCAGTTCTTGCATCTTCGCATCCTTGTCGTCGGACGCGGCGATCTCACGCCGGAAGATCGTTTTGACGGCGCCTTCCGCGCCCATGACGGCGATCTCCGCCGTCGGCCATGCGACGTTTACGTCGGCGCGGATGTGCTTGCTCGACATGACGTCGTACGCGCCGCCGTAGGCCTTGCGCGTGATGATCGTAATCTTCGGCACGGTCGCCTCCGCGAAGGCGTAGAGCAGCTTTGCGCCGTGCGTGATGATGCCGCCATACTCCTGATCGGTTCCCGGCAGGAAGCCCGGCACGTCGACGAACGTGACGAGTGGAATGTTGAAGGCATCGCAAAAACGGACGAACCGCGCCGCTTTGATGGAACTTTTGATGTCGAGCACGCCCGCGAGTACGTTCGGCTGATTGGCAACCACCCCGACGGTCTGTCCGTTTACGCGTCCGAATCCGGTGACGATGTTTTGCGCGTACAACGGCTGTATTTCGAAGAAGTCGCCGTTGTCCAGCACCGGCAGGATAACGCCGTGCATGTCGTACGGCTTGTTCGGTGAATCCGGAACGATATCGTCGAGTTCCAGCACGTCGCGCTGCGGATCGTCCTCGCACGCGTACCGCGGCGGATCGTCGAGATTGTTCTGCGGAACGTACGATAGCAGCGTTTTCGTCATTTCGACCATATCGTCTTCATCCGAAGCCGTCAAATGCGCGACGCCGCTTTTCGTGGCATGCGTCGTCGCGCCCCCGAGCTGTTCGAACGTGACGTCCTCACCGGTCACGGTTTTAATGATTTCCGGGCCGGTTATGAACATCTGCGCGATCTGCTCGGTCATGATGACGAAGTCGGTGATCGCCGGTGAGTAGACGGCTCCCCCTGCGCATGGACCGGCGACCAAACTGATCTGCGGAATCACGCCGCTGGCTTGCACGTTGCGCCAAAAAATTTCCGCATATCCGCCAAGGCTGACCACGCCTTCTTGAATGCGGGCGCCGCCGGAGTCGTTGATGCCGATCATCGGCGAACCGGTGCGCACCGCAAGATCCATGACCTTGCAGATCTTTTCGGCGAAGACTTCTCCGAGCGATCCGCCGAGCACCGTGAAATCCTGCGAGAAGAGAAAGACTTGCCGTCCGTCGATCGTGGCGCGTCCCGTGACGACGCCGTCGCCGAGGAACTCTTTTTCGCCCAAACCGAACGCGGTCGTACGGTGCACCGCGAATTGATCGAGTTCCAAAAACGATCCGGGATCGACGAGCGCGTCGACGCGCTCGCGCGCGGTGCGCTTGCCGCGCTGGTGCTGCTTCTCGACGGCTTCCGGGCCGGCCGGCGCAAGCGCCTGTTCCCGCTTGCGCAGGAGGTCGGCGTACTTCTCCTCGTGGGTCCTCATGGAGTGCGGGGCTTGAACGCCGCGCTAGTTCTCGCCTCTCACGTGGGCCGTTTGGCGTATGGACGGGTGCGTGCCGATACCTTGTAATAGGAGGATTAGTGGTCCAGCTTAACACGGAACAGCTTCTTCAAGTCGCGCTCGCCATAAGCGCCGCCGCGTTTGCCATTGTGGCGGCGGTGTTCCTATTGGTGCTGCACGGGACGCAGCGCCGCCGCGGCCTGGGCTGGTTCTGGGGCTGGACGTTTCTCGCGCTGACCTTCGGCCTGTTGGCCGGCTCGCAGTACGCCCCACGGCTCGAATCGCTCCTCGCCATGCTCGCAACGTGCGCCGCGATCGCCTGTGCCGTGGCGGGCGTCATGGGCGCCTACAGTTTTCGTAACCGCCCCATAACGGTCGCGGCCGCCGTGGTGCTCGCTCTTGCGGCCGCGGCCGCGCTCCTCGTCCAGTGGCGCGGCGACATGGCCGAGGATCTCGTTGCCCCCGAGATCGCGCTCGCGGCTTCACTGCTCATTCAAGCGTTCGTGCTATTCCCAATAGCGCGGACGGCGCGCATGTCGGGGCTGAAAACCGCGTGTGCGTTGCAAATCGTTCTGGCTATCCTGACCGGACGAACGGTGTTTTTCGCCGCGCTTCTTGCGCCGCGCGGTCAAGCATTCACCGAGCTCTATTGGTTGATCGAAGCCGCCGGCGGCCTCGTTCTCGGATTCCTTCTCGCTCTGGGCGAGCTCATCGCGCTTCTCGATGAAGTGCGCATCGAGCTCGAAGACGCAAACGTGGCGCTGAATCAGGCGCTCGAAGGTTTGGAAGTAGCCGCCAAGCTCGATCCCCTGACCGGCCTCTACAACCGCTACGCGTTTTACATGCTCATCAACGAATTCACGGAAAAGGGGCAATTGGGCGGCAGCATCGCGATCATCGACCTCAACGGGCTCAAGCGCATCAACGACACGTTCGGCCACCATGCGGGAGACCGCGCGCTTTTGAACGTGGCGATGCGTCTGCAAGAAGTCGTCCGGCAATCCGACTACGTCTTCCGGTGGGGAGGCGACGAGTTCGTGCTTCTGCTGTTCGGAATGCCGCCGGATGCCGCGCGCGAGCGTCTGACGCACATGCGCCCGCCGGCGCCGCTCGAATTACCGGGGCACGCGCCGATGGCACTTGCAATGTCGTGGGGCGTGGCGCCGCTTCAACCGGACGTTGACGCCGCGCTCAGCGTTGCAGATGCTCAGTTGTACGCGCAAAAGCGCCTTTTGACGCGAGCTGCAGGAAGGCTGACCACTCCATGACTCCCGCACTGCTGTGTTTGTTGATTCCGCTCGCTGGCGACTGCAGCGATTACGTACGCGATGTTCCGGCGATTACGAGCATCGTTCGGAATCAAGCGCGATACAACGGGCGCCAGGTCAGCGTTACCGGGCGCGTCTCGAAACTGGATCAATGGACCTCGCGCGGCGGTTACGTGCAAGAGACGTTCTCTCTTTGCGACGGTGGCTGCGTTCGCGTCTACATGGAAACGCACTCGGCCATTCATGACGGCCAGCTCGTAACGGTGCGCGGGCAATACTATCAGGCGTATGCGGCCGGCGCCAAAACGTTTTACAATGAAATCGAAGGCAGCGAGGTCTTGCTGCGGGAGTAGCGGAAGAATCGGGTGATGCGGCGGCTCCTGACGGTCTTTGCGGCCGTTCTTTTATTGCTTCCGGCGCCGGCGTCCGCGCAAACGGCGAGCGCCGTTCTAACCGCGCAACGGATCGGTCTGTATCCGGACCGCCGTTTGCTCGTTGCCGGCGGCGGCGTCTCGGTGCGCATCGGCGGGGACGACATCGCAGCGACCGACGCGCTGTATGATTTCCGCGCGAATCGCATGACGTTCGCCGGCAGCGTCAGCGTGAAGCAAAGCAGCGGCACGCTCACCGGAACCGGCTACGTGTACGACTTCGCGCGCAAGACCGGCGCTCTTTCGCCGGGCGCAACCGTTCCGCAATTCAGCACCGCTGAAGCGCTCGCCGTGGGAACTGAAGCAGAGATCGATCCCGGCGTGTCGATCACGTTCAGCAATGCGCAGGTCCGCTCCGGAACCCTGCTCGTGCCTGCGGCCTCTTATACATTCGCGATTCCCTCCCCGCGCGCCAAAGACTTCGGGTATTCGCCCGTTCCGTCAGCCGCGCTCGAATGGCCGCTTCTGCTTTCAAGCGGCTCGGACGGCTACAGCTTTGCGCGCGTGCGGTACGATAAATACAACGGCGGGCCGGGCACGGGCATGGAAGAACATTTCGCCGCAAGCGATCGCGGGTATGCCGTGTTCGCGCAGACTCTCGACGTGGACGGCGGCCGCTTCGACGTACTCGCCTACCAGAAGATCAACGACACCCTGTCGCAGTCGTTCGCCGGCTCTTCGCTTTTCGCGCAGCGTTCGCTGCGCTACGCGATCACGTCGTCCTCGCGCTACGGATTCGCGTCGCTTTCCGTCGCACAGAACAACGGTCAGCGCAGCGACGACTTGCTCTTCACCGGCGTCGAACGCCCCGTGTGGCGCCTGGGCACGACGCGGTTGCAGTTCGATGCCGGCCACGACGTGCATCCGGGCGATTGGAACGTCGCGCAAGATTTTCGCGTGACGCCCGGTTTGCACTTCGACACGGCAAGCGTGCACGCCGGACGCTCGTCGTTCTCCGGTTCGTTCGATCTCGGCGAGTCGCTGTACAGTTACGGCCGCGCGACGCTGGCAAGCAACGCGGGCGTGCGCGGCACGATGCCGGTCAACGATCGTTTGCAGTTCGACGCGGCGATGCAGTTTTCGCACGAAGCGCCGCCGTTTCCGGGAACCGCTCGCACCTATAGCGGCGGATTCACGTGGCGCGCGAGCCATTGGTTCAACCTAGTTTCTTCACTGACGTATGCGCACGACTTCGATCAGGCGTTCGGCGTCGGGCGCCCGGAATACAGCGCATCGTTCGATGTGACGATCCGGCGCAAAAACGGCACGGGATTCGAGATTGGCACCATCGTCCCGTTTGGCGGCGTTGGAGATCTGAATCGCCAAGCTGTCCTCAACGTGCGGTTCTTAAAGTAGCCTACTCGGCGGTTGCCATTTGCGCCGGCGTAAAGCTCCGCATTTTCGGCGTGCGCAGAAACAGCACCAGCGGCGTAAGCAGCAGCGTAATGGCCGCGAGAAATAGAAACGCGTCCGCGAAGGCCATCGCCGCCGATTGCTGCATGAGCACGCCGTAGATCGATGCAATCGGGGCATGATGCTGCAAGGCGGCTTGCATGGCCGGGTTGCGCAGCGTCATTTCCGAAGCCAGATTCGATTGGTGCAGCGCGCTGCGGCGATCCAGAAGCGTCACGAGCATCGCGGTGGACATCGAACCGCCGAGCTGCTGGCACAAGCTGATGAGCGACGTTGCCTTTTGCGTATCCGCGCCGTGCACGCTGGTGAGCACCGCCACGGAGAGCGGCAAGAAGAGCATGCCGAAACCGGCACCCCCCACGACCAGGGGCCAGCCGAACGTCCAGAACGTCGAGTCCGTCGTCGTTACCTGCGCCTGCATGGCATTGGCGATTGCCACCACGATAAACCCGATGCCGAGCAGGACGCGCGGTGCGACGTGAAAGCGGTTGAGCGCGATCAACGTGATGGGCGTGAACGCGGCAATGGCGAGCGCGCGAAGAAGAATCGATTCGCCGCTCAGCGTCGCGGTGAAATTCAAGAGTTGCTGCTGGAATTGCGGCGAGAGAATCACGCCGCCGAACAAGCTGAACCCAATCGTCAACGCGAGCGCCGTGCCGGCGGCGACGGTGCGGTTCTTCAGAATGCGCAAATCGACGATGGGATTCTTCGTGCCGTAAATCTCCCAAAGGGCGAAGATCGTCAGGCACACGATCGCGAGCGCGGTGAGCATGAGGATTGCGTGATCGGCGAGCCAGTCGTTGCGTTCGCCTTCATCGAGGACATATTGCAACGAGCCGAGCCCTGCCGCCAAAAGCGCGAGGCCGATGCCGTCGAAACCTTGCCGTTTTTGATGGTAGTGCGGATTGCGCAGGGTCGAGGCAATCGCGAGCGCCGCCAATATGCCCGGCACGATGTTGATGTAAAAGATCCAATTCCAGGAAAACGCGTCGGTCAACACGCCGCCGAGCGTCGGACCGATGCTGGGGCCGACGATTGCGCCGAGCGAAATCAACGCTTGGCTCTTGCCCAGTTCCTTGGCGGGAAAGGTATCGCGCAGTATCGCTTGCCCGGTAGAAATCAATCCGCCGCCGCACAAGCCTTGTAAAATGCGGAAGAAGACCAGTTCGTGCAGGGAGGTGGAGATGCCGCACAACGCGGACGTAATGGTGAAACCGGCGATGGCGGCAACGTAATACTGTTTTCGCCCGAACGTCTGCTGCAGCCATGGCGTGAGCGGAATGACGATGACCGCGGCGATGATGTAGCCCGTGACGATCCACGCGCCCTCGTCGAAGTTTGCGCCGAGGTTGCCTTGAATCGTCGGAAGTGCGACGTTCACGATCGTCGCGTCGAGTACTTGAAGCAGCGTTGCCGCCATGACGCCGACGACGATGATCCAGCGTCTCGTGCCGTACTCAACGAGCGACTCCTGATGTATCATGGCTCCATGCCTACATTACAGGTCGAATGGTCTGATCCCGGCTTCATATCCGCGAAGTGGATGGAGCTCGACGGGCGCGAGTTCCTCGAACAAATGGGGCGCCGCGAAATACCGCTACCGCCGATTTTGCAGGTGCTCGACATCAGCGAGGGCAGCATGGGCGACGGATGGATCGAGTTCTCGATGCGGCCACAAGGATTCATGCTGAATCTCGCGAGCACCGTGCACGGGGGCGTGCTCGCCACGTTAATCGATTCGGCACTCACCTGCGCGCTGGTAACGAAGCTGTCCAAAGGCATGGCATGCACGACGATCGATCTGCAGATGCGGTTTTTCCGGCCGGCGCATCTTTCCGCGCAGCTGCTCACGGCGCGTGGCGAGATTTTGAACGTGGGAAGCACGCTTGCGACGGCCACGGGCGAGATCCGGGATGCCAGGGACCGGCTCCTGGTGCACGCAACGTCGGCGCTCGCGATCGCACCGGCGTCGGCGCTGGTCAAAGAACGCTAGCGCGCTACCAAATTCCGAGCATCATCTTGACGTCGTCGGTCGCCATTTCGCGCGGATCCCACGGCGGCGTGAAGGTGACGTCGACGGTCACGGATTTCACGCCCTCGACCGCGCGCACGGCGTCCTCGACGTTTTGCTTGAACATCGGTCCGACGGGACACATCGGCGAGGTGAGCGTCATGACGACGGTGACGTGTTCGCCGTTCTCGCCTTCGGCGGTAACGTCGTATACCAAGCCCAGGTCGAGAATCGGCAGATTGATTTCGGGATCTTTGACTTCTTTGAGCGCATCGCGCACTTGTTCTACGGTCGGCATGATGTAGTTGGCTTCGTCGCCAACCCCCTCGTCCATGCGTGTACTGATAGCAGCGGTCGTCTTTGCTCTGGCACTGGGGCCCGTGCAGGCGCTCGCTTCCATCTCAATTGCGGGCGGCGGTTACGTCAGCAGCAGCCCGTCCGCAACCGGCGGGGCGGTCATCCTCAGCACCGGGGCGTCGATACCGGCCGTGCCGCTCGAACTGCAGGGTTCGCTGCTGGTGCCCGTTACCGGCAAGGGCGGTTACGCGGCGACCGCAGAGATTCGAGGCTTTACCGGCGGGGGATATGGAGGCGCGTATGTCGGGGCGGGGGCCGGCGTGGGCACGCTCTCGAGCAATGGGTCGTCCGGCACCGTCTTTACGGTGTTTGCGGGAAAGTCGATCGCACCGCTAACTTCCATAGAAGTGCGGTTGTACAAACAAACGCAGGATGCCGGGGCGACGGCAGGGTTTGTGGGCGTCCGCTTCAGTTTTTGAGCGTCAGCAACGCAAGCGTAACCTTAACACGAAGCGGCGGGGTTATACGTTCTCACGATTAAGCAACCTAAACGGGTATAGTCGGGTAGCATCTCGTAAGGGCGCGGATCGGACCAGAGGAGTACAGAGAAAAGACCATGTCAATGTGGGAACCGTTCACCGAGCGAGCACGCCGAAGCATCGTTCTGGCGCAAGAAGAGGCGCAGCGTCTCGGTAACAATTACATCGGGACCGAGCATATTCTGCTCGGCATTATTTCCGAAGGCGAAAGCCTTGCGGCCAAAGTGCTGGAGACGCTCGGCGTCAACCTGGCAAAGGTGCGTCAGGAAGTCGAAGCGATCGTCGGCCGCGGTGGACAGACGGTTCAGCAAGAGATGGTCTTCACACCGCGCGCCAAACGCGTCATCGAGCTGGCGTTCGAAGAAGCGCGTCAACTCAATCATAATTACATCGGTACGGAGCACCTGCTGCTCGGCCTGATTCGCGAAGGCGAAGGCGTGGCCGCGCGCGTGCTCACCAACCTGGGCGTCGACCCGGCGAAAGTTCGCGTGCAAACCACCTCGCTGCTGGGTGCCGAAGGCCAGCCGCCCGCTCCCAAGGGCAAGAGCAAGACGCCGACGCTCGATGCGTACGGCCGCGATCTGACGCAGCTCGCACGCGAAAACAAGTTGGATCCCGTCATCGGCCGCGCCGGCGAAATCGAGCGCGTCATTCAAATTCTCTCACGCCGCACGAAGAACAATCCGGCGCTCATCGGTGAACCCGGCGTCGGTAAAACGGCGATCGCGGAAGGCTTGGCGCAACGCGTCATCAAGGGCGATGTGCCCGAACCGCTCCGCGACAAGCGCGTGATTACGCTGGACCTCGCGGGTTTGGTCGCCGGCACGAAATACCGCGGCGAATTCGAAGAGCGCATGAAGCGCGTCATGGACGAGATCCGCGGCGCAGCCGGCGAGATCATTCTCTTTATCGACGAGTTGCATACGCTGGTCGGTGCGGGCGCCGCCGAGGGCGCCATCGACGCGAGCAACATCATCAAGCCGGCGCTTGCGCGCGGCGAACTGCAATGCATCGGCGCGACCACGCTCAACGAATTTCGCAAGCACATCGAGAAAGACTCGGCACTCGAGCGGCGTTTCCAGCCGGTTATGGTCGGCGAGCCGTCGGTCGAGGAAACGATCGAAATTCTCAAAGGCCTGCGCGACCGCTATGAGGCGCACCACAAAGTGCAAATCACGGACCAAGCCTTGGCTGCCGCCGCGAAGCTCGGCGACCGGTACATCACCGATCGCTTCCTGCCAGACAAAGCGGTCGACCTGATCGACGAAGCCGCATCGCGCGTGCGTCTGCAAGCAACGCTGCCGCCGCCCGAGATCCGCGAGGTAGATTCGAAACTTCGCAAGATCATCGCGGAAAAAGAAGCCGTCGTCAAAGCGCAAGAGTTTGACAAAGCCGCCGCGATGCGCGATCAAGAAGAGAAAATCCGCCTCGAGAAATCCCGGCTCGAGCAAGAATGGCAAGAGAAGCGCGCGCAGAGTGACAAGATCATCAAAGTCACTGAGGAAGACGTCGCGTACATCGTTTCGTCGTGGACGAAGATTCCGGTCAGCAAACTCGCGCAAGCCGAGACCGAGAAACTGCTCAATATGGCCGAATCGCTGCACAAGCGCGTCGTCGGCCAGGATGAAGCGATCAACGTCATCGTGCGTGCCATTCGCCGCTCGCGCGCCGGCCTGAAGAATCCGAGCCGGCCCATCGGCTCGTTCATGTTCCTCGGCCCGACCGGCGTCGGTAAAACCGAAGTCGCGCGCAGCGTCGCGGAGTTTTTGTTCGACGACATGGAGTCGATGATCCGCATCGACATGTCGGAGTACATGGAGAAGTACGCCGTATCGCGTCTGGTCGGCGCACCTCCGGGATACGTTGGTTATGAAGAAGGCGGACAGCTCACCGAAGCGGTGCGTCGCCGTCCGTATTCGGTGGTGCTCCTGGACGAAGTCGAAAAAGCGCATCCGGACGTGTTCAATTTGCTGCTGCAGGTGCTCGACGACGGCCGCTTGACCGATTCGCAAGGCCGTCAGGTCGACTTCAAAAACACCGTCATCATCATGACCTCGAACGTCGGTGCCACCGGCATGCAGACGACGACGGACATCGGTTTCCGTACGAGCAAGTCGGAAAACGAAGATGAAGCGCGCGCGTACGAGCGCATGAAGAACAAGGTGATGGAAGAGGTCAAACACACCTTCCGTCCCGAGTTCGTCAACCGCTTGGACGAGATCGTGGTCTTCCATCAACTCACGCGCGTGCAGATCGAAGAGATCGTCGGGCTGGAACTCGAGAAAGTCATGCGCGAAGTCAAAGCGCAAGAAATGCATCTCGAAGTCAGCGAAGAGGCCAAGGCGCTGCTGGCCAAAAAAGGCTGGGATCCTCAATACGGAGCGCGTCCGCTGCGCCGGGCGATTCAGCGCGAAGTGGAAGACGAGCTCGCGGAAGAGATGCTGCGCGGCACGTTTGGCGCCGGCGACCGCATCCTGGGCGAAGTCGATCCCGCCAATCCGGAAAAATTGCGCTTCAGCAAGATTCCGGGCATCGAGCCGCCGCCGCAGCGCGAGCCCGAACACGCCGCGACCTGATTGAGCCAGCAGCGTAACAAAGCGCCCGGCTTGTTCGTATAAACGAACATGCTGGGTGTTTTTGTATTTGGAGCCGTGCTGGGCGCCGCGGGTCCCTCGCCGGCTCCCCTGAAGACGATATCCCACGTGCGTTCGAGCCCGTTTTGTACCACGTTGCATGAAAACGTCGGCCATGCGGTGGCGGCGCTTATCGCCAACAAAAGCGCGATTGCCGATGGAAAGGCAATGCTTTTGCGGATGGCTCAGGATCGCACGTATCGCGCCAATCCCGGCGGCGTGCTCGACGTTGATATGGTTGAGATCGACCGCGTGGTCGGCGCAATGGTGACGAACTTGCGACTGACCGATGCGGCACTCGACGATCTCGAGCGCATTCCGGCGGAGCCGAAAACCGGCGACGACAAGCGGCTCGCGGCGATGCGCGACGCGTTGCGTGCGGTTGAGGAACGCCAGCGTATCGCGCTCAACGTGTTTAGCGGTATGTACGAGAGTTACGGCTCGAACGAGCTCGCGCGGAAGCTCAACCCGCTGGCGCCCGCAACGCGCACGGAGGCGCAGGCGCCGCCAAATTTCTCAGGCGAGCAAGGCGCGGACATGGGCGCTCCGGTTGTCCTTCCGCCGATCAAAAGCGGCGATGCGTCACCGGCCTCCAGCTCCACGCCAAACGCCACGCACGCAGCGGTTCCGGTTCGCGACGTAGGCCTTGCCGCCAGGACGCCGTTCGCGCATCTCTTCAACAGCATCACAGCCGATCAAATCGATGAAGAAGCGCTTGAATCGCAGGCTGCCAAAACGATTTTGCAGTACACCACCGAATGCAAATAGAGACGCTTGCGGAAAAGGCGCGCACTTTACGGGCGCTTCACCGCCCAGGCGATCCGGTCGTGTTCTTCAACGCGTGGGACGCGGTAAGCGCGCGAATCCTCGAAAAGCTCGGCGTTCCGGCAATAGCTACCAGCAGCGCGGCAATAGCCTGGGCCGAAGGCTTTGCCGACGGCCAGCATATTTCGCGTGAACGAATGCTTGCAGGCGTCGAGCGCGTGACGTCGGCGGTACGCGTTCCGGTCACCGCCGATGCCGAAGGTGCGTACGGGTTGGAGGTTCAGGATGCGGCGCAAACCGCCCGCGGCGTGATCGACGCGGGGGCTGTGGGACTGAACTTCGAGGACGCGGTCACCGGCGGCGTCGACGATATCGGCCACATGTGCGCGCGAATCGCGGCAATGGCCGAAACGGGGCAGCAACTCGGCGTTCCGCTCCTTATCAATGCGCGCACGGACGTGTTTCTGGATCGCATCGGTCCAGACGATGCGTGGCGTTTGAACGAGGCAATCGAACGCGGCAAACGCTTTTTGCAAGCCGGCGCGGCGTGCATATTTGTTCCGGGCGTGAGCGACGAGCGTACGATCGAAGCTCTTGCGAAAGAGATTCACGGCCCGCTGAACGTGCTGGCAAATGCCTCGACACCGCCCGTGCGCCGCTTAGCCGAACTCGGCGTGGCGCGCGTGAGTGTCGGCGGCGCCGCGATTGCGCATGCGCTTTCTCATTTCCGAAGCGCAGCAGCGAAGACGCTCGCGGACGGAACGTTCGAGTTTACAGCGGATCGCATTTCCCACGCCGATTTGAACGCACTGTTTGTGCCAAAGGCGTGACCGGGAGCGCTCCGGCGCGCGGCGTGGAAGTGCGCTTTCATGCATCTGCTGACCGTCTTGCTGCTCGCGCTCTCACCGGCGCTGTTCTCGAATTTGCACTTCCGCAACATCGGCCCGCTTTCGGGGCGGATCGATGCCGTTACGGGCGTTGCCGGCGACCCGCGCACGTATTATGCGGGCGGTTTAGGCGGCGTATTCAAATCGGCGGACGGCGGCGTGAGTTGGGAGCCGGTTTTCGATAAGGAACCGGTGAGTTCCATCGGCGCTATAGCCGTCGCGCCATCCGATTCCAACGTCGTATACGTGGGAACCGGAGAGCCGAATTTGCGCAACGACGTGGCGTTCGGCGAGGGCATGTGGAAGTCGGCCGATGCCGGTAAGACGTGGCAGCACGTCGGGTTGGATGCGAGCGGGGCGATTGCGCGCATAGCGGTGGATGCAACCGATCCGGATCGCGCGTACGCCGCCGTGCTGGGCGACGTCTATAAAGCGAGCGATACACGCGGCATCTATCGCACCACGGATGGCGGCAAGACGTGGCAGCGAGTGCTGTACACGGACGATCGAACCGGCGGATCGAGCATCGCAATCGATCCGTCAAACCCGAAACATCTGCTCGCGGGCATGTGGGAAGGCTGGCGAACGCCGTACCATCTCAACAGCGGCGGTAAGAACGACGGCTTGTACGAATCTTCAGACGGAGGCGATCGCTGGACGCGCTTGAGCGGCAACGGCTTGCCCGCCGGGCTGATGGGACGAATCGCGGTTGCCTTCGCGCCCAGTAATCCCGCCCGCGTGTATGCGCTGATCGAATCGAACGACGGCACGCTGTGGCGCAGCGACGACCACGGCAAGAATTGGAAGCTCGTCAATAAGAGCCACGGCATCGATCAGCGTCCGTTTTATTTTACGTCGTTTGCCGTCGATCCGAAGGATCAAAATCATCTGTTTTTCGCCTCGGTTCAGATGTGGCAGTCCAACGACGGCGGCGCGACCGCGAAGGTGCTGCGCGGCACGCGCGGCGGCGATTACCATTCGATCTGGATCGATCCGCAAAACCCGTTACGCATGGCGGCGGGTAATGACGGCGGCGCGGAAGTTTCGAATGACGGATCCAAAACGTGGCTGAACGCGCCAATCAAAATCGCGCAGGCCTATCACGTCGATACGGATGACCGTACGCCGTACACCGTCTGCTCAGAGACGCAGGATTCCGGAAGCGCGTGCGGACCGAGCAACAGTCTTGCATTCGGCGGCATCGATCCGAGCGACTTTTTCAGCGCGGGCGGCGGCGAAAGCGGCTGGATCGTATTCGACCAGCTCAACCCGAATCTGATTTACGGTGACGGCTATCAAGGCGCCCTCACGCAGTACGATCGGCGCTCGCAGCAAGCGCGCGAAATCGACGTGTGGCCGGAAGATGCGATGGGCTGGCCGGCCGCGGATCTCAAGTACCGCTTTCAATGGACCTCGCCGCTCGCGATGTCGCCGGAACATCCGCACCGCCTCTACATGGGCGGCAACAAAGTCTTCGCAACCGATGACGGCGGCGTGCACTGGCGTGCGATAAGCCCGGACCTCACGCGGAACGACAAACGCTTTCAGCAGTTTTCGGGCGGTCTTACGCGCGACAACACGAGCGTCGAGTACTACGACACCGTGTTTACCATCGCGGAATCACCGGTGCGCGGCGGCGAGCTGTGGGTTGGAACCGACGACGGCTTGGTATGGGTGACGCGTGACGGCGGCAAGCACTGGTCGAACGTCACGCCGGCCGCGATGAAAAACGACACGCCGGGCGCGTGGGCACGCATCGACTATGTGGATCCCTCGCCGTTCGATGCGGCGAGCGCATACATGGTCGCGGATTACCACAAATCCGGCGGACGCGCGCCGCATCTGTATAAGACGCACGATTACGGCCGCACGTGGACGCCGATTGCCGGTACGCTGCCGCAAGACAGCTATGCGCGCATGATTAAGGCGGATCCGGTGCGGCGCGGCATGCTGTACGCCGGAACCGAAACGGCGTTGTGGCTCTCGTATGACGACGGCGCGCATTGGATCTCGCTGCAAAATAATCTCCCGACGGTTCCGGTGTACGACTTTACGGTGCAGAAGCGCTTCGACGATCTGGTCGTCGCTACGCATGGCCGAGCGCTTTGGATTTTGGACGATCTGCATCCGCTGCAGCAATTGACCGACACCGTCGTTACGGAACCGCTGCACCTGTTTACGCTGCGTCCGGCGTACCGTTATCAAATCGGGGCGTTTAGTTCCGCGCCGGGCTCGGGGGAGAATCCGCAGTACGGAGCCGACGTCAATTTCTATTTGAAGGACGCGCCGCCGGCAGGCCGGCACGTGACCGTGCAAATTCTCGATGCCGGGCGCGTTATTCGGACGCTCGCAGTCGATAAACCGGTGGCCGGAATCAACCGCGTATGGTGGGACCTTCAATACGAGGCGATGCATCCGGTGAAGCACTATGTTCCGTGGGGCGCAGGCGGCTTCAGCGGTCCACTGGTTCTGCCCGGACGTTACACCGTCCGCGTAAGCGACGGCACGCGCGTCGCCGCCGGTCAGGTCGAGGTCAAGATGGATCCGCGCTCGCACGCGAGTATGGCGGCATTGCGGGCGCAGCTCGCATTTCTGCAGCGCGTTCGCGGCGATCTGGACACGCTCTCGAAAACGATCGATCGTCTCGATGCGCTGAAGGCAAAAACGCCCGCAAAAGGCGCGGCAGTCGACGCGCTCTTACACAAGATCTACGAGCCCGAGGTAACGCAAGGGGAAGACGCGCTGCGGTATCCGCAACAGGTGTACGGCAAAATAAGTTACTTGGGCGAAGCGGCGGCATCGGCTGACGCGGAACCGACCGCATCGATGTATCAGGTACTCAATACGCTCGAGGCGCGAGCGAAGGACGTGGAGCAGCAGGCGAACGCGTTGCTACGCTGATCCGACGCGCTGCCAGCCGCGCACGATCGGATACGAAGCGAACTCGAACTCCTGATCCTCGTCCTTCTCGCAACTGAACGTCGCCGCCCACGGCATGAATCCGTTGCGCAGGCGGAAGTCGAAGTCGAAACCGTGCGCTTTGGCCGTTTGCTCGGCCGCCTTGTCTTCGCCGGTGACGAGTTGCGCATTTCCAATGCGCGCGGGGCGTGTCTGCACGTAATCGCCCCAGACGTGCCACATGCTCATGACGAGTAGATGCCCGGCCCTGCGGTTACCGAAACGCGCGGCGCGGGCCGCCGAGCGCAATGGTGAGCCGCGCGATCGAGCCGTCCTGCGGCTCGACGAACAGACAACCGCCGCCTTCAGGAATACCGGCCCAGGCGAACTCCGCGACGATGCACGCGCCGCTCAGCTTCCAGCGCCTGATGCGGATTTCATCATCCGGCGGATCGTCGTGCAGACGTTGCGCAATAGCGGCTTTACCGTCCAGCGCGCCGCGTTCCGGTACGCCTTCGAAATCCAGTACGGCGTCATCCGTCAGCAGGGCGAGGAATCCGGAAAATTCGCGCGCCCGAATGCCCGCGTTGTACAGCGAAACGAGTTGTTCCAAAAGCGCACCAGCTTCGTCGTGCGCGGGAGAACCGGCTATCACACTTCTTACTCTAATGCGCTTGGCACAGGCTCGCAAGCATCCGCGGGCGTAAGGAAGCGAGGTGTTCGCATCACTCGTTTTCGCTTCGGTCATCCAACTGACGCCCTCGCCGTCAACGTCGCCGTCGCCCACGCCGGCCGCAACGCCGCCGCCCCTTGCCGCAAGCGCGCCGCAAGTGAAGTTACATCCGTCAGCGAGTACGACCGTGACGATTTTGAACGGAACGGGGCCGTACACGGTGAGCGTCGATACGCCGGTCGTTACCGCCAGCGTCGACCAGAATACACGAATGGTGACGATTACCGCGTCAACGCAAACCGATCGCGCGATGCTTACCGTAAACGACTCGACCGGCGCATCGCTGCAGATTCCGGTGCGCGTCGCGCTCGATGCGGGAAGCATTCCCGCTGCACTGACGTTGCGCGTGACGGGCACGCAGCCGGACGCGCAATGGCTGTCCAAGCAGGTGCAAAATCTGCTCTCACGTTCGGCATCCCTGCAACCCGGTGCGACGATGCAGGTGGCAACCTTTACGCTGCCGCCCTCGCTAGGGCCGGGCGCGAGCGCCGCCCTTCCGGTACCAGTACATTTCGCCGGGGGCGACCAGTATCTCGATGTCGATGCGACACCGACGATCACGCTGGAGAACGTCGCTGCCGATCCCTTCGCGCCGCCGCTGCTGTATTACGATGACGATCCCGAGAAGATTGCCGGCACCGGTGTACTCTTTCGCGCGGTCGTGAATCCAGCCGAGCCCGCACGTTTGTATTACTACCATGAGAACACAGCGGACGACCACGATCTCGCCGTCGTGCTCAGTTCGAACGCCGCATCGACGGTGCAACTCATCGATGCGTCCGCCGGGCCGAACATCGACGTCATGAGCGTCGGACATGCCGTTTCACGCGACTTTTTGACGCAGAAGCCGGTTGGTGAAGGCATCGTGGCGGATGTCGATGCGCAGAATCCGTACGTCGCGGACTACTTCGGAATGAAACGTTTAGATGGCGCGGCTGGAAGCGTCGGCATACGCGTGTTAAGCGGCGCGCCGGTAACGGTTACGGTGCTTGCGCTGCCGCCTTTGCCGCAAGGCGCGGTTTTGTCCGCGGCAGATCTGGCAACCGATCTCACGCTGCCGCAACTGCCGGACGACGGCCATCACCGCACGGGCGCGTTTTCACTGGCTGGCTACGCCGACGAAGCGATCGCGTTCACCGCGCCCGGTCCTGACGCAAGCGTGCAATACGGCGCTCAGAGCCCCTCCCCCGCGCAGGTGCCGAACGATCCGGTTGCGACCGGCCATGACTACGGCGAGTACGGCGTACTTCGCACGCTGCAGTTTCAAATCGACAACCCGCTCGATCAATCGCAGACGCTTTATTTGTATGAACGGCCGATGGGCGGTGCGGTTCGCAGCAGTTTTCTGGTGAACGGGCAGCTCGTGCAGCTCGGCTGCGCACGCGTCTCAGACCGCTATCAAATCGGCGAACCGCTTATCGTGCAGCCCGGTGGAAAGTAC
>DAISWS010000030.1:0-23986 GCA_036826275.1 Vulcanimicrobiaceae bacterium | reverse complement strand
CCCACCGCTTTGCAATATACGGCGGCTGCGCCGCCGCGGAGAACCAGGCCTTCGGGTTGTTGGGCGATTCGACCGTCGGCAAGACCACGCTGCTCTTGCACTTGCATCGGCTCGGCGCGCGATTTTTGGGAGACGAAAGCTTTCTGCTCGCTCAGGACGGTACGCTGAACGCATTCCCGCGCTTGCCGGCACTCCGCGAACCGGCGCTACCGCTGCTCGATCCGGCGTTGCGCGAAGCGATTCGCTCGTGTCCGCATTACGAACGTTTTCCGGCGGGGCGGCTCTGGTTTGCGCTCCCCGCTGCGCATCTTTTGAACGTTCGCCCGGATGGCGAACCGAAGCGTTTGGCCGCCGTCTTTGTCGTCGAACGCGCGCAGACGACCCACGTCGAGGCCCTTTCACCCCGCGATACGCTGCATGCGGTCGTGCAGCGCGCATACCGCAAGCCGAAAACGCTGGAATCACTCGCGCGGATGCGGCGAGCGCTTGCAGATGTACGCGGCTACCGCTTGCACCTGGCTGAGCCGCAGGCCGGCGCACGCACCGTACTGGAGACGCTGAAATGCGCGTAATCACCGCAAGCGACCTTCGGCGGATGCAAACGCCCCGTGCCGCATCGGAAACGCCCTACAGCGCGCGCTTTTCCTTCGCCGGGATCGTCACGGAACTGTCGAGCGACGATTCTGCGCTGCTCGAGTACATGCAGCGCAAATACGCGTATCACGTGAGCGCCGCGCAACCGTACTTCACGTATTCCGTAACGACAGCGAGCGGCGGCTACGCGTTGAGCTGCCAGCACGACGGCGGTTGGGAGTGGACGCAAGGCGCGCTGCCGGCCGATGCGCTGGCATTTCTCACGGATGCAGCACTGATGTCCGCCGTCGTGCATTGGGACCCGGCGTTGCGATCGATGCACGCGGCGGCGGTGGCGCTCGACGGACGCGCCGCGATCATTACGGGAAATTCCTGCGCCGGAAAAACGACGACATTGCTCGCTTGCGCGCGCAACGGCCTTAAAGTACTCTCGGACGAGCGTGGCTTACTTCGCGACGGACTGTTGCACCCGTTTATCCGCACGTGCGAAGTGCGGGAGCAAGGCCGCTCGCTGCTGCTGCGCGACGACGACAACGACACGCTGGCCGTTGCGCTTGCCCGCGGCAAGTTGGTGGATCCCCTGCGCTGCTTTGGCCGCGGCGTCGTTGCGGCGCCGGCGCGCTTGACCACGATAGTGGTTCTTTCCGGACATGCGGAGCGCGCGCGCATGGAACGCATCGGCGTCGCGCAGGCGCTGCCGGCACTTTCCCGCTGGTTCGACATGCGGGGGGACGGCTTCGATCGTCTCGGCGGCGCGCTGAGCGCGCTCCGGCACTGCACGTGCTACGCGCTCACGCTCGGCACGCCCGCAGAAAGCGCTCGAGCGGTGGGAGCCGTTTTGGAAAACGCATGAAAGCCGGCGCACAATTGAACGCGCGGACGCGCGCAGCAGTACTTCGCGTGGCCGCGAGCACCGGCAGCGCGCGCGTAACGTTGCGTGGAAACAGCATGCGTCCGGATCTGCGCGAAGGCATGACGCTCGAGATCGTTAAGGGGCCGCCGCGAGTCGGCGCCATCGCGGTGTTCCGTTTCGGCTCCAGTGTTCTGGCCCATCGGGTCCTCGCCGTGCGCGATAACACCGTCATCTGCGGCGGGGACGCGCACGCCGGTTACGTCGAACGCATCGACGCCGCCGATGTTGCCGGAACCGTGCGCGCGGTTTACGACGCAAACGGCGAACGCGTCGACGGAATCGCGTTCCGTTTGCGCGGACTTGCACGCGCGCGATTTCACCGGCTGCGCGCCATCTGCTCGCTCACGCTGCCGAACGTGCGGCCGCGTTGTTATGCAACGCTGATCGAGATGATGAGCGCTGCGCTGCGGGGCGATACAAGCGCTCTAACCGCTGCCGTGCAAACGCGTCCCGTCATCGCGATGGCCGGGCTGGCAAGGCGGCACCGGTGCGCGGCGGCGTTGTGTGCGGCATTACAGCCTGCTGAAGGCCGCGAAAGCGTGGCGCTTCGCGCGTATTTGCAGCGCGATCGCTGGGCGGCGGCTTTGAGCGTCGCGCACCTGCGGCGCCAAACGCTCGACGTGCTGCGTATCGCACACGAAAACGCCATTGCGGCGGTGCCGCTCAAAGGCGCGCAACGCGCTCTTTTGCACCTGCCGGAAGCAGAGTTGTATCCCAGCAGCGACATCGACGTGCTCGTTCCGCCTGAGCAGGTGGAGCGCTTGTGCGAAGCGTTGATGCGTGCCGGATACGTTCAGCCCGCAAAGGATTCGTTTTATCCCAATCACCATCACGCGGCGCCGCTCGTTAAGGCAGGTGCCTTACCGGTTGAAGTGCATCACGCGCTCTCCAAAACGCCGCTCTCCGTTCCGAAAGATTATGCGGCGCTGGCCTCGCATCTGCGCACGCTCGACGCGGGCGGCATGCCGGTGACGATCCTCGACCCGGTCGCGACCGCCTTACATTTGGCCGTACATACGCTGCAGCGGCCCGCGCTTCGAGAAATGCTTTTGCTGGCGCAGCAGTTGTTGCGAATGGACGAGTCCGAACGCCGCGCGCTGCGCGGCCTGCTCGAACGTGAGCCTGCATATCGCAGTCATTTGATCGGCGCCGTCGTGTTCGCGTGTGAAATGGCGGGCATTCCCTGGAGCGGCGACGACGATTCCGCGCGTTTCGCCGAATGGATGAAGTTGCGCGAGGAGCTCCCACGCCCGCTGCGTGCGCGTACGGCTTGCGCCGACGCGTGGATCGGCGCGCCGCGCTCGCGCCGCATACGCGCGATGTTGGCGGCTCCGCCGCCGGGCATGGCGCGCGCGGCCGTGCATCTGGCTGCGACCTGCGCGATCGCGGTCTACGTTCGCTTTATGTCCCGCTGATCAACCCGAGGCGCGTAAATTCGGCCAGCACGTTGACGAGGTCCCGCGCGACTTCCTCGCCGTGTCCGGGATCGAGCGAACGCATCACGGTTTCCGCGCTCGTCCTGCCGTCACAAGCGCGAAGCACTTTGCCGGCGGTTGCGTTCAGCACGTGAATCTTTTTGCGGTTCAGATCGTGCACGAGCACGTCGTCTCCGGACTCATGGATTTCGAGGGTTGCAGATCGTACGGGCATGATCATGGTTTTCTCCTCTTAGTAACCGCCGAGCGTGCCATCGCGTCTTGCGCGCTGCAGCGCCCACTTCATCGATAACAGCGCCGCCGGAGCCAGCACCAGCGTCGCGCCGGCAAGCCAATACATGTCACCCGAAACGGCGCTTGCCGAAGCGCCGGCAACCGCTGCGCGCAACGCGCGCAGCGCGTGCGTGAGCGGCAGAAGCCACGATAGCACGCGCAACGGTTGCGGAAGCAGCGAAACCGGAAAGAGCACGCCGGCGAGCAGCGTGGCAGCAGTTCCGGCCATCAGTGAGAACGGCGGCTGTTGTTTGAACGCGATGACGGCGGCCGCGCCGAAAACGCTCAACGCTCCCGTGCACGCGCACGAGAGCAGCAGCATCACCGCCAGCAGCGCAACGTTCATATCCTGATAGTGCAGTCCGAGCACGGCGCCGCTCGCGAAATACAACGCGGCCTGTATGCACGCGAAGAGAAGCGGCCACGCGGCCGAACCAACGACCATCGCCGTAATGCTCGTCGGCGAAGCAAACATCGGCTCAAGCGTTCCGGCTACCTGGTCGCGGCGAAGTGCGGCCGGTACGGCGCGCAGCGCAGTATTGAGCAGCAGCATGAACGCCAAGTTCACGACGACGTACGTGAAGTAATCGATATGCCGCCCGCCGGCGTCCAGCGGGGCGTGAGAGGAAACGATTCGCGAAATGAACGCGAATCCGAAGACCGTCACGACGGCGCTCGCGAGCGGCGCGCCAATCGTCGATGGATACGAGAGCGTCAGCAATAGGTCGCGTGCGAGGAACGCGCTCACCTTCATCCCGCATGCTCCTCGAGGAAAAGGGCGCGCGCCGTAGGCACCTGTGCGCGCCGCTCCGCTTTACCGAAGCGCTCGTTCAAGGCCTGCGGCGTGTCGGCGGCGACGACGCGCCCGCCGGCAAGCAGCACGACGCGGTCGCACAAATTCCACGCTTCTTCAAGCACGTTCGTCGCAACGAGAATCGTCTTGCCGAACGATTCGCACAACGTGACGCGAATGAAGCGGTGCAACTGCTCCGCATGAAGCGGATCCACGGCGCGCGTGGGTTCGTCGAGCAGCAACAAGCGCGCGTCCGAAAGCAGCGCGCGTGCAAAGGTCAGACGCTGACGCGTTCCGGTCGAACAGCTGCCATACAGCACATCGGCCACATCCGCAAGATCCGCAACGGCGAGCGCATCGGCGATGCGGCGCTCGAGCGCCCGGCCGCGCAAGCCCAGTAGCGCACCGAAAAACTGCAAGTTCGCTCGAAGCGTCAGGCGGTAATAGAAACTGCGGTCTGCGCTCGAGCACAAACTCACTGCCAGGCGCGCGCGCGCCTCGCTGAGAATGCGGCCGTCGAGCGAGATGGTACCCGAGTCGACGCTAAGCAAGCCGGCGACGGCATGCAGCAGCGTACTCTTCCCTGCGCCGTTGCCTCCTACCACGCCGACGATTTCGCCGGGGCGCACGTCGAAGGAAACGCCGGTGAGAACCGGCACGCGCGTCTTGCTCAGCCAGCCCCGAGGGTAGCTCTTCGTCAGCGATTGGATTCGGAGCACGCCTCAAGCATAGGCGGCCCGAGAACGGCGTTCGAGCGGCTTGCAGCCCGCTTGCCGTAGGACTTGGGGCCTCTTAGAGGTGGTGCAAAATGTCGCGGAACCGCGCAGCCGCATCGTGCAGCTGAGCCTTGGTCTGGGGGTTGCCCGCAATCATCTGCATGTCGCGGGAGAGCGCCGCGAGATTAGCCGTTACCGTCTTGATCTGCGCGGAAGCGGCTTGGACGTTCACGCGCAAGCGCGGATCCCGTTTGAGCTGCTGTAATGCGGCTGCAGTCCGCCGCATATCGGCCACTGTGCCCGTGAACGAACGCGCGAGCTCGTCGATTTTCGGCTGGTCGCGCTCGCGCAGTGCGACTTGCGCGGATTGCACGTTTCTCTTTGCACGTGCGATGGTCGACTGCACGGTGGACAACAACGCAGGCGCGGTGCCGCGCATCTCCGCCGCGGTGGCTGCGCCGTTCGCGCGCGCGTTCTGCAGATGATATGCGAGTTGTTTGCCGTACGGACGCGCCTCTGAAAGAACGCTGTTCGCGCGATCGCCGAGCGTACGCGCACTACGCATGAATATTTCCAATGAAAGCGGGGGCGATCCGTATGGTTGTTCGGCGACGGGCAAGACGCGTTTCGGCCAAACCTGATCCGGCGGCAGTGCCGCCGGCACCGCGTTTGCAACGGCGCGAGCTTTTGGAACGGTAATCGCCACCCCGGGCGATCCGGTCAGCGAGGTCTGTACCGAAAACTTAGCCGTCCTCGGAATGTCCGTGCCGTTCACGACATTGATGATCACGTCCACGCTCGTGTCCGGCAATATATCGACCGCCGTAACGGTCCCGATGCTCACGCCGCTGAGGAACACCTGCCCGCCCGGCCCGATACCGGCCGCCGTTGGGAAATGCACGCCGAATTCATACGCGTTACTGCGGCTGATCTTCGTGACGGTATAAAACGACACGCCGGCGATGATGAGCACGGCGAGGGCGGCCAAGCCAAGCCAAGCGGGGCGGGTAATTCGGACTGCTCGCGCGGGCGCCATGACGACAAGTATCGTTTCGCGCGATGCGCTTCCTCCGCTAGTGGTCACCCGGCACGGCGGCGAAACGTTGCACGGACATGCGCAAAAGCATCGCACTGGCACTGCTCGTACTTCCATGGCTTTGCGTCGCGGCACGCGCGGACGATTCCGGACCGCCTCGCGATGTGCGGCAAGTCCGTTCGGATGCGGTACGCCTGCTTGCCCACCGCGAACGCGGACTCGGGTTGGAGCCCAAAAACACCGCGGTCGTCGACGTCGTCGTGTCGGGAAATGAAGCGATCGCGTCGTGGGACAACGCGCGCGATCACGGCGTCATCGGTCTGCTGCGGCGCGAGAACCGCTGGTGGGATGCGTATCAAGCCGCCGGAGCGCCTGCGAGCGTGACGCAGTTGAAGAGCGCCGGTTTCACGGACGCTCTACTGGCACCGGCGCGAGCGCACAATGCGGACATTCGCGCTGCGACCGCGCAAGAAAAACCGGTAGTACCCGTAGCCGATCACGCATGCAGCGTTCCGTGCGCGCAGACCGGCGGGTACGGCGTCTCACTGCATCTCGCCCCGAACGACGCGCTGAGTAAGGTCGCTACCACGTTTCTGTACGCGCGCGCGCCGACCCACGCGGAATTCTTACCCAACCCGCCGCCGCCGAAGGATTGGGGCGGCTCGACCGACGTCGGCTACTTCGACTTCGACATCGGCGGAACGCAGCCGGTGACGTTTACAGCCGGAACGACGGCCGATATCTGGTTTCCCTTCGTGCTCGACGACACGCTGCGCTACGACGTTTCGATTTTCAGCGGCGGCAAAGCAGTAGGACCGTATCACGGCACGCTGTTCGATAACGTGCTGCATTTCGTGCTGCCGCCGTTTACCGTTGTGCCGGGAAAAGGCTTTCAAGCGGAGATCAGTGGCTGGTACTAGCTGCAAGCCATTGCGTGCGCAAGGCGCGCTTATCCGCGTCGGAAAGGAACGTCGATTCGAGCGTGGCGATCGCGAGCTGCCGCAGCTCGTCTTCGGCGAAGCGTTGCCCGGCCAGCGTAAGATACTCGCGATTGATGTCGGTCTCGAACATCCCCGGATCGTCGGAGTTGACCGTGCACCGCACGCCTGCGTTCACGAGTGCGCGAATCGGATGCGGTTCGCCGCGCTTTACCACGCCGAGGCGGTAGTTGCTCTGCGGGCAGACTTCGAGCGGCGTTCCCTCACGGCGCAGCCGCGCAAGCAACTCCTCGTCGTTCAAACTCTGCACGCCGTGGCCGATGCGCTCGGCGCGCAGTGCATCGAGCGCGCCGCGAATGCTCTTCGGTCCGCCGGTTTCTCCGGCGTGAGCGACGACGCGCAGGCCCGCTTCTCTGGCTCGTGCGAATGCGTCTTCAAACAATTCGGGAGGAAAGCCGATCTCCGGTCCTCCCAATCCCAAGCCGATGAACGCCCCGCGCTTGTATCCGTCGATCACCAGATCGGCGACGCGGTGGCGGCTGTCCGGAAGTTCGCGCGAAATATCTCCGATGAGGGCGATCCGCACGCCATGCTCGCGTTCGACCGCCTCGACACCGCGCCGAAGCGCGCTCAAAAAGCCATCGGCGGCCGCACCGGCCGGCACCAGCGAACAACTGACGAACGCTTCCGTGTACTGCACGTTGAGCGCCGCCTGCTGCGCGCCGAAACGGCGCAACAGTAATTCGTAATCTTCCGCGCGGCGCAGCAGTTTGGTGGACGTGACGTAGACGTCGATGAAATGGGCGAAACTTTCGAAGTGAAAGAACCGTTGCCATTGCGGCAGGTTCTGAGCCGGCAGCTCGATGCCGTTGCGCTGCGCGATTTCGAAGTACGTCTCCGCGGTGGTCGCGCCTTCCAAGTGCACGTGAATTTCGGCTTTGGGCATCGCCGCGATGCGGGCTTCCAAGGACATCCGCGCGCGGTTCAAGACGAACGCAGCGTCTCCTCGGCGTGCGCCATGTTCATTTGGATCGCGGGGTTGAAGCCCGCCCACGTCGCGCGTATGCGACCTTGCGGATCGATGACGACCATCGTCGGAAAACCGTTGATTTGAAAGAAACCCTGCGAGAGTGTTTGCGGATCGAGCGCGACGTGCCGCATGCCGTGGGAACGCGCGAATTGCTCGACCACCGTACGCGGCTCGCCGACATCCACGGGAACGACGTCGACTTCCGGATGGGAGCGCGCAAAGCTCTCCACCAACGGCAGCGAGAGTTTGCACGGCTCGCACCAGGACGCCCAGAAGTCGAGAAACACGACGCGGCCGCGGTGCGCGGTGAGCACGAACGGTTTTCCCGAAAGCGTTTGATACGTGACGTGCGGTTCGGGATGCGCGCTCGCAACGTTCAGATACCGCGGCGCGAGAAAAATGCGGTAGCCGGCGTACGCTATGACGAGAACGGCTAAGACGTCCAGGGCGCGCTTCATCTTACTCCGCGGTAAATACCGCCGCGATGCCTTGGCCGCCGCCGATGCATGCCGAAGCTATGGCAAATCCGCCCCCGGTGCGTCGCAATTCATGAATGGCCGTGTACGCGATTCGCGCGCCGGATGCGCCGAGCGGATGACCGAGCGCGATCGCGCCGCCGTGCGGATTCACTTTGCCGGTGCCTTGCCCGAGTTCTTTCAGACACGCAAGCACTTGCGGTGCGAACGCTTCGTTGATCTCGATGACGGCGAGATCGCTCGCCGCGATGCCGGCGTTGTGCAGCGCTTTGGGGATTGCAACGGCCGGACCGATGCCCATAACGTCCGGATCGACGCCGACGACGCTCGATCCGATCAAACGGCCCATCCAATGTAGACCGTCCGCTTTTGCCTGCTTTACGGTCGTGAGCACGACCGCAGCGGCACCATCCGTAATGCCGCTGGCGTTGCCCGGCGTCACGACGCCGTCTTTGCGAAAGCGCGGCGGCAGCTTTGCGAGCTTCTCCACCGAAAGCCCGGCGCGCGGTCCTTCGTCGCGATCGACGACCGTGACGTTGCCCTTGCGATCTTTGATCTCCACGGGTGCGATCTCTTCGCCGAAGAATCCGTTGCCCGCCGCCGCAAGCGCGCCGTCCTGCGATTTGAGCGCGAACTCATCGCATGCTTCGCGTGAAATCTGATAACGTTCGGCAAGATTTTCAGCCGTGATCGCCATCGGCATGCCGTTGTAGGAGTCGGTGAGCGCCTCCCACAGCGTGTCTTCGAACTTCACTTGCGCGCCGAGCGGGAAGCCGTTGCGCGCGCCGCGCACGACGTGCGGTGCTTGGCTCATCGATTCGGTGCCGCCGGCCAACGCGTACGTCGTCTGCCCGAGCAGCAGCGAGTTCGCCGCCGTCAAAATTGCCTGCAGGCCGCTGCCGCACAAGCGGTTCAGCGTAAGCGCAGGCACGCCGATGGGGATGCCGGCACGCAGACCCGCGTGGCGCGCCAAGTAGATGGCGTCGGCGCTCGTTTGCATCACATTTCCGAAGACGACGTCGTCGATGCGCTCCTTCGGAACGCCGCTGCGGTCGATGGCCGCCTGGGCGGCATGGACGGCCAGATCGGTGGCGGTGAGGCCGGCCAGGGCGCCGCCGAAGTTGCCGAACGGCGTGCGGGCGCCTGCGACGACGACAATATCGTTCTCAGAAATGGGCATGGTCATGGGTCTACAACTATCGCCGGGCTATGCACGGTTTCCCTCTGCGGGACTATTCCGCGGGCCCGCTGAACCAACGGCGCGATGCCTATGAACCGCCCTGCGGCCATTACGCTTGATGCCCGCTCGCTTCTCCCTGCGACAAAAACGGAGCAAATTCTCGAAGCCTTCGACAAACTGACCGTCGGAGCGGTCCTCGAAATCAACGAGGAGACCGACCCGCGCGCGCTCCGCAACGAGCTCACGCAGCTGCGGCCGGGCAAGTTTTCCTGGGATGCCCGCAATCTGGGTTCGAACCGCTGGACGGTACGGCTGGAGCGCATCGACGAGAACGCCGAAGGCGAGGCATTTTTGCAGCACGTACCGCCGTTCGCGACCGCCAAAGCGAACACGACGCGCGAATTGGCCGGGCAGATGAGCGAGCGCCAATTCAAAGCGGGCGAAACGATTTTCGACGAAGGCGAGATGTGGCCGTATCTGGGCATCGTCAAGCACGGGAAAGTGATTCTCACGCTGCTCTCGCCGGACGGCAAGACGCACACCCTGGGCGAGCGTTTGACGCACGATATGCTCAACGATTCCGGCGCGTTCGATCAGGGCGGCGCGACGACGCGCGCGGAAGCGCTGACCGATACGACGATCGTGACGCTGCCGAGTGAAGCCGTGCTGCACGCGTGCCGCAACGATTCCGAACTGGCGCTTGGATTTTTGGCCGCCGCATCGCAAGGCCGCCGCCGTTCGATCGATACGATCGCGGATCTCGCGTTCGCCCATGTGTTGCAGCGCGTTGCCAAGTTCTTGTTGGGCTACGCGCGCGCATCGGTCGGCATGACGCGCGGACTTCCCGGCGTAGAGAATCTCTCGCAGGCGCAAATCGCCGCAGCCGCCGGTACCGTGCGCGATATGGCCGCGCGTGCGTTACTGCGCTTGAAGAATGCGGGAGCCGTAGAGCTCGATCGCGGCCGCGTCAAAGCGATCGATCGCGCGCGCCTCGAGGCGTTCGCGCAGAACGTTCAAGCGCCGCCCGTTTAAGGCCAGAACATCCAGGACTGACAGCCGGCATTCACGCGCGGGCGCTCCACGCGTACGAACGTGATGACCGGCATGCCGTTCACGTTCTTGCGCAGATCGAGCGGCGTGACGGGCGAACGCGGCGTCGCATGCGTTATCTGTACGCCCAACTTCAAAATCGCGCCGCCGCGCACCGGATCGACCCGCCCATGACTCGTGGTCGTGGACGTCGTTTGCGATCCGGAGATCATGACGATTCCCGCAAGCAGCAGATGGAGCATGTCACCCTCCTAGCGCGCGCAGCGCTTGATGGAACGTGGACACCGGAATCACGCGAATGCCGTGCGTGGCGGCAATCTGGCTATAGTCGTCGCGCGGCACCAAAAAGATTCTCGCACCCGCACGACGCGCAGCGATCACTTTTTGTGACGCGCCCTCGATCGGGCCGACGCTTCCATCGTAGGCAATCGTGCCCGTGCCGGCGACCGGCTGCCGCCCGTGCAACGCCGACGGACGCAGCCGCCGGTAGATATCGAGCGCGAACATCAGGCCGCCGGAACTTCCGGAAACCTGGGGCAAATGAAACGAGACGGCGACCGGAATGTGCGGCCGTTGATAGATCGTGGTGAGATATGCGCCGAGCGCCGTGCGCGAGCCGTACCGGATCGTTGGGACGTTGACGGTAATATCGTTGCCCCGGCGGTTGATCGCCATGCGAACGTTGCTTCCGGCGCGCACGTTCGCAAGCGCGTGAATAACGTCGACGTTCGATGCGATCGGGTGGCCGTTGAGCGCGACCAGCATATCGAGCGGACGCAATGATTTGGATGCATGCGAGCTCGCGGAAAAATAGACGACCAAAACGCGCGAACGCGGATACGGCACCTTCAATCCGGCGGCGCGTTCGGCGACGACGGCTGCAATGGATTGGCTCTCGCTCATCGCCTCCCGTTCGACGCCTTCATACTCGACCGCAGTCATATTGCCGGGTACGATTTCACGCGTACGGAATATCGACGCGCCGGGCAGCATACCCGCGAGCAGTTGAAGCGGCGTGACGTGCGAGGCGAACCGCACATCCGTCAAAAAGAACGGCGTCGCCGGCGTGGCGCGCCCCGCAACGCTGACGACGTGACGCAAGTCCACCGCTCTGCCCGGAAGCATGAGCGAGTACGGCGTGCGCGTGAACGAAGCCACGGCCGCCAGCACGGCGGCCGCAACGTACAGGAAAAAGCGATGCCGGGCCAGCGTGAGTTTCACATCGCTATTGTACCAGTTCTACGGACTCCATAGCGGCTGTTTCATCAGAGGCTTGGGCGTCGAAAGCCGCTCGTTTGCTTTTCGCGGCAGCTTCGGCAAGCGGTGCCTGTTGTTGTTGCTGCTGCGGCGGACGCGGCGCCAGCGCTTCGCGGCCCTTGCGCACTTGCCCGAGCGCGCCGGACAGCCGGCCTTCGAGTTCGCCCAGAAGCTGCATGGCATAGTGATCCGCGCCCTCGCGCACTTTGCGCGCGCGTTCCTCGGCTTCGCGTAAAATCACTTCGGCCGTCGTGCGCGCGCGGGACACGATCTCGTGGTCGTCGACCAGTTCCTCGTGTTTCGAGGTCGCCTCGGTCACGATCGCCTGCGCCTTTTCCTGTGCGGCGCGGATCATACGGTCCTGATCCTTGGCGATGAGTTTTGCGCGGCCCACCTCTTCGGGCAGCGAGGAGCGGATCTTCTCGATGAATTCGATGAGGCGCTCTTCGCTCAGAACGCGGTAGCCAGCGGGCAGCCACGTGCCTTCGTGCACGTAGCCCTCCAGTTTTTCCAGAACGCGGTAAACCGACATGAGTTCCTCCCGTTTTAAGTGCGCGTGCTTATTTTCGCAAGGTCTCTCGTTTGGTGGCCATGACGCGCATGACCGGATCCGGAACAAGCGCTCCGACGTCACCGCCGAGGAAGAATACTTCCTTGACGATGCTCGAACTGACGAACGAGTATTTCTGATCGGACATCAGAAACATCGTATCGACGTCCGAGAGCGCCCGGTTCATGAGCGCCGTCGACATCTCGGATTCGAAATCGGAGACGACGCGCAGGCCTTTGATGATGACGTGGGCTTCCTTCGCTTTCACGTAGTCGGCGAGCAACCCGCGAAAATGCTCAACGCGCACGTTGGGCAAATGCTGCACGCAGTCACGAATCATTTCCTCACGCTCTTCGAGCGTGAACATCGGTTCGCGTTTTTGCGGATTGACGACGACGGCAACGATGAGTTCGCTGAAGTACTTCGACGCACGTTCGATGACGTCGAGATGGCCGTTCGTGGGAGGGTCGAACGAGCCGGGATAGACGGCGCGAGGCACTCGGCCAGGACGCCCGTTATTCACGCGCGCCTGCTGGGTGTGAAGAATGCCAGAGCGACATCGCCGTACACTTCTTCGCGCACGCCGCGGTACCCCGGTATCTCGGGCAGAATCGTCCGGGCGCCGTGCTCGAAGATCACGAGGGCGTCGTCCGCGAGCAGCTTGCGCTCGATCAGCAGGCGAAACATCTGCAGCGGAAGCTCGTCGGCGTACGGCGGGTCGGCATACACGAGATCGAACTGTTCGTCCAAGCGGTACAAGGCCCGGTCGACCGGTGCCGCGATAACCTCAACGCGATCTGCCACGCCGAACTGCTGCGCGGACTCGCGTATCGCTTCCGCTGTTTCCCGGTGGCCCTCGACGCAGACCACGCGCTGGGCGCCGCGCGACGCGGCTTCGAAACCGATCGCTCCCGTGCCCGCGAAGAGATCGAGGAAGCGCGAACCATCGATCCGCGGCTGCAGGATGGAAAAGAGCGATTCTTTGACACGCCCCGGCGTTGGGCGCACGTTCATGCCCTTGGGTGATTTCAGCTTGCGGCTGCCCAGGTTCCCGCCGGTGATTTTCGGCACGGGCCCGCTGTTCTACACCAGAGCCGTCAGTTCCGCGAGGCTGTGGATAACGGCGCTCGGGGACGGCAGGTCCTCTGGATACGCAAGGCCCTGCGCATCGAACCAAATGCCGTGCATGCCGGCACGCATCGAGCCGGCGACATCGCTTGCCGGCGTATCGCCGACGAACGCAATCTCGTCCGGCACCACGCCGAGCGCTCGCGCGAGTGCCGCGAACGCCCGCGGTCCGGGTTTCTGACATCCCAGGTCCGCGCTTACCAGAACGGGTCCGTCGAATTCGACGCGTTCCGCCTTCTTCTGCTGCAGCGGCGACCAGCCGTTCGTGAGAATTGCGACGGGAATCGCGCGGCGGCGCAAATCGGCGAGCATTTCGCGCACGCCGGGCTGCGGAATGACGAACGCGTCCGCCATGTCGACCGCCATACGTTTGTAGCCGTCGACGAACGGCTGCGCATCGCGCACGCCGCGTTCTTCCATGAACCGCAGAACGGCTTCTTCGATTGAAAACGCACCGGCGCGCTGTTTAATGAGTAGTTCGTCGATGCGCTCGATCTCTTGAGCGAGCGTTCCGATGCAGCGGCCGCCGTTTTTGCAAGCAGCGTCGAGCAGGCGCAAGAACGCCACACGCTCGAGCTTGTTGTCAATCCCGAGCGTGTGGTCGAAGTCGAAACCCACGGCGTTGATGCGCCGTGGGTTGGCCGAGATCATCGGCTACTTCGGGCCGGGTCCTTTGATGACGCGTACGAAGCGGCCGGGCGCGATCCACTTCACGAGCGCGCCTTTGACGGTCGCCGGCGTCGCCGCCAGTTCGCGCTGCGCGTCGATCGTGGCCTGATCCAGCGGCAAGCCCAGTCCTGCAAAGCGCAGCAACTGCGAGGCCACACCGTCGAAGCTCGCCGATCGCAGGGGCACGTCGCTCATCAGCATCGCCTTGCTGCGCTGCAGCCGGTCGGGCGAAACGTTTCCGCTTTGCAGCGAGCGCAGATCGGCCAGTGCCAGCTGCTGTGCCGGAACGATCTTGTCCGGGTCGCAGGCATAGCCGATCGTAAACGTCGCGCGATTTTTGTTCGACTGCAATTGCGAGTCGGCGCCGTAGACGTATCCGTGCTTCACGCGCAGATCGTCCATCAGCAGCGATCCGAAGCCGCCGCCACCGAACAGATTGTTCGCGACTTCGAGCGATGCCCAATCCGGATCCGCGCGCCGAAGGTCGAGCACTTGCGCGAGCTCGACGTCCGACTGCACGCGCGCCGGGTCGGGAACGACGACGCTTGCCGCCTCGTTCTTCGGCACCTGCGGGAGCGCGACGTCCGGTTTAGCGCCCCGAGCGGTCCAACCGCCGAAGTATTTTTCGAACGTCGCTTTTGCCTGAGCGGGCGTCACGTCGCCGATAACGACCACGTTCGTCATGTCCGGACGGTACGCGGTCGCATAGAACGATTTCACGTCATCCATCGTCACCGCGCCGGCGGTTTGCGGCGTCGCGAATTTCTGCAGCGGATCGTCCGCCGGGAAGAGCGCCTTGTTGAGCGCAACTTCCGTCAAGTGATCGGGCGAGGTCATCTCGCCCGTTAGCGATCCCACGGCCTGCTGCTTGACGATCTGGTACGCCTGATCCGGAAATGCGGGATGCAGTTCTTCGTCGGCGAGCAATTGCACGCCGCGGTCGAACTTATCGCTGAGCACCTGCAGCGAAAAATCGGTTCCCGCTTGCGCCTCCGCGGCGATCTTGTCGAGTTCTTGGCGCAACTGTATGCGGTTGTACGTCGTCGTGCCGAATGGAAAGAGCCCGGCGACGATGTCTGCAACGCCCTGTTTTCCAGCCGGCGCCTCGACCGCCTCGTTGACGTCGATCTGACCGTGTACTTCGACCGTTTTGGTGATGTGCTCCGGCACAACGATGAGATTCATCCCGTTGGCGAGCTTCATCGTCACGGGGTGCACGGTTTGCGCGGGCACTTTCACGTGCGCGAATGCCACTTGGGCCCAGGCGGGAAGCGGCTGCGGTTTATCCGGTGTAATGGTGTTGTTCTCTTTTGCGGGTCCCGGCGCGCCCGCGCTCACCTTGCCCAAGTTCTTGGGCACCGCGTACGCTACGATCGCTTTGCTGGGATCGATGTATTGACGCAGGACGCGATTGACGTCCGCTACGGTGACGCGTTTCATCGCATCGAGGAGCTGATCGGGCGATGTTTCTCCGTGCGCTGCTACGGCATCGCTCCACTCCATAGCTAGGCCCTGAATGGAATTGCCGCGGAACTGGGCGTCCGCGATGGCACGCTGTTTGGCAACCTCCACCAAATCCGCGGGCAAGCCGTTTTTGCGGTAATTCTCCAGGACCGCGCGAACGTCCGCATCGGCGGTCTCCGCTTTCGTCGTCACGGGGACGACGGTGAGCGCCGCGCTGGCCGTCGCGTACGGGTGCGATTCGATATCTTGAAAGCCCGCGTAGAGCGACTTGCCCGAAGCGACGAGGCCGTACAGATCGCCGCGCTGGTTGTTCAGCACCGACTCGAGAATCTGCGCCGCCGCATAGTCCTTGTCTTTCCAGCCTGGCAGACGAAACGCAATCGCGATGAGCGAATACGGCTGATCGCTGTTGACGCGGTACGTCGCCGCCTTCATCGGCTGCAGGACGACTTTTCCCCGCGCGGGCAATTTCGCGGACGCAATGCCGCCGAAATATCTATCGACGGCCCTTATCGTCGACGGCCCGTCCACGTTGCCGGTGATAACGTAAACCGCGTTGTTCGGCTTGTACCACGTGTTATAGAACTTGCGCAGCAGCGCGGCATTGACCTGATGGTTGAATGAGTACAGCGTGCCTAGACCATCCTTGGCATACGGCGTGCCTTTGAAAATCGAGGGCAGGATCGTCCGGATGAAAATCTTTTGAACCGGATTGCTGTCGTCTTGCGTCACTTCTTGCTTGATTGCGCCGCTCTCCGCCAGCCATCCGGACTGCGAGAGCGTCAGCTGCTTGGCGCGATCCGCTTCGACGCGCAACGCCACATCCAAATACTGCACCGGCACATCGAAGAAGTATTGCGTGATCTCGGCCTGCGTGTCGGCATCGTAATAGCCGCCCAGCAGCTGGCCAATCTCGAACAACTGCGCAGACGAAATGTCCGGCGTCCCGCGGAACATCATGTGTTCCAGCGCGTGCGCTTCGCCGGGCACCTGCTGCTCGTTCGAGCCGGCACGGTAGTTCAGGACCGTGCTCACCACCGGCGCGAGCGGATCGTGTACCACCACGACCTTCAGCCCGTTCTTGAGTGTAGCGCGCGTGACTTGAAGCGGCTGCGCCGCCGCGGGCAGTTGCGCGAGTATGCCCACCCCCATCGCCAGCGCGGCCGCGCAGACGATACGTATGACGTTCTTCATGGCGCCGGGGTTCAAGGGACGGAATCTGACACCCTTGGGTTGGGGAAAAAGCAGGCGGCTCAGCGTAAACGCACGATCGGCCGATACTGTAGGTGATATGCTTCATGCGCTCGCCTTCGCCGCATCGTCGCTTTACGTTTCGCTCAACCAAGAACGCCGCGCGAACGGCCTCCCTGCCGTGCAGATCGACTCGGCGTTGAACGCGGCTGCCGTCGACCACGTCGAGGACATGGAGCGGCATCACTACTTCGATCACGTTTCACCGCAGGGCATTACGCCGTGGGACCGCATGCGCGCCCACGACTGCACGTTTGCGTACGCTGGCGAAAACATCGCGCTCGCGCAGGACGCGGCGCAGGCGGACCGCGCGCTCTTCAACAGCCCGCCGCACCGCGCGAACATTCTTTCTTCGCATTTCACGCGCATCGGAATCGCCGTCATGCGCGCGCGCGACGGACGTCTGCTCGTGGTCGAAGACTTCGCCGGTTAACCGGTTAAGACGAAAGCAACATTGCCCTGGCGCTCGGTTCGCCTTCGATGAGCGCTCGCAGACCCGCGTGAGCGGGTTCAGCTAGGCGCGAATCGCCCGCAATGATTCGCGCGGCGGCGGCACTTGCTTCCTTGTACAATGAGAAGTCGCGAACGATGTCGCCGAAACGGAACTCGGTACGGCCCGACTGCGCCGTGCCGGCAAACTCGCCCGCGCCGCGCAGTTGCAAGTCTTCTTCGGCGATCCTGAAGCCGTCCGTCGACTCCGTTAGGATGTGGAGACGCTCGACCTCGCCGGCTTCGTCCGGTGCAATCAGCAGGCAATACGATTTCGCGGCCCCACGGCCGACACGGCCTCGCAATTGGTGCAGCTGCGCCAGACCGTAGCGCTGCGCATCGAGGACCACCATGACGCTTGCGTTCGGGATGTCGACGCCGACTTCGATCACCGTCGTCGCGACCAGCACCTGCAGCTCGTTGCGGGCGAAACGCTGCATGACGTCGTCCTTTTCGCGTCCGCTCATGCGTCCGTGCAGCAAGCCGAGTTTCAAATGCGGAAAGACGTCGTTCTGCAGACGCTCGGCCTCTTTGAGCACGCTCGTGATATCGAGCTCGGATTCGTCGATGGCGGGCGCCACGATGTACGCTTGATGTCCCGCCGCAACGTTCTTTTCGACGAACTCGTACGCTAAGTGCAAACGGCTGCGGCGCAGCGCATACGTTTCGATCGGCGTGCGTCCCGGCGGCAGCTCGTCGATCGTCGAGACATCCAGGTCGGCGTAAATCGACTGCGCGAGCGTGCGCGGAATCGGCGTCGCGGTCATGTGGAGCGTGTGCGGCGCGGTGCCTTTCGCGCGTAATCGCGCGCGCTGCTGCACGCCGAAGCGGTGCTGCTCGTCGATGACCGCCAGACCGAGACGTTTGAAATCGACGCCTTCCGTGAGCAACGCGTGGGTACCGACGGCGACGAGTGCCTGACCGCTTGCAAGTTTATTCACGGCGGACGCGCGCGCTTTTGCTCCTTGGCCTCCGAATACGGCTTCGACGGTGATCCCGAACGGCAGCAGCAGCGGCGCAAGTTTGGCGGCATGCTGGGAAGCCAGAATCTCGGTAGGCGCCATGAGCGCGGACTGCACGCCGCTGCGCGCGGCGAGTAGAATCGCCGCCGCAGCGACCAGCGTCTTTCCGCTTCCGACGTCGCCTTGCAGCAGGCGGTTCATCGGCGCATCCTGCGCCATGTCGCCCCAAATTTCGGTGATGACGCGGCGTTGCGCGCCGGTCAGCGGAAACGGAAGCTCGCGTTCGAATTCGCTCAAAAGCGTTGGAGCCGCGCGAAGCTTGTCCGCCGTGTGCTCCGACGCTCGCTCGCGGCGTTTGAGCTGTGCGGCCAGCGCCAGCGCAAGAAATTCCGTAAAGATGAACCGTTCGCGTGCCTTGTCCGCTTCTTCAGGCGTCTGCGGGGCGTGAAGCGAGCGATAAGCGCTTTGCAGCGGCGGAAATTCGCGCTCGTGCAAGACGGTTTGCGGCAACGGCTCTTCGCCGGCGAACGCGAGCAGCTGCTTCAAATTGCGCGCGATCACCTGGTGGATTTTGCGCGAGGTCAGCATCTTGCTCGCGGGATACACCGGCACCAGCTCGCCGTGATACTCTTCGTCTTCTGCGAGAATGCGATGTGTGCTCACGTTCATCTTGGCGCCCGCAAGCGTCCGCTGCACGCGCCCGCGCACGAACAAGCGCATGCCTTTCTTGAGCGCGCCTACGAGGTACGAGCGGCCGAACCAGGTTGCAACAAAGGTGCCCGTCTCGTCCTGCAATTCCGCCTCGACGATTGCCAGCCGGCGCACGCGGCGCTCGCGCACCCACACGATGCGCCCGACCGCGTTTTCTTCCGCCGGGCCATCCGGTTGATTTTGGCGCGAGCCGAGCTGCGCCGACGGTGTCGGAAAGCGCAAGTCTTCGTAGCGGTGCGGGAAATCGTTGAGCAGATCGAGCGGCGTGCGCACGCCGAGCTCGGCGAACCGCTCCGCGGTTTCGCCGCCGACGCCGGCGAGATCTTCGATGCGCGCGGCAAGTGCTTTGCGCGCCGCTACTTGGCGCGCCGTAGCAATTCTCCGCCGACCTCGTCGAGGGGTACGTTCGCGGCTTTGAGCAGCACGAGCAAATGGAAGATCAAATCGGCGGCTTCCCAAACGAGTTCGTCGTGCGAGGCATTCTTCGCCGCGATCACCACCTCGGTCGCTTCTTCGCCGATCTTCTTGCCGATTCTATCGACGCCGCCGCCGTACAACGTTGCGACGTATGACGATCCCGGATCCGCGCTTTTGCGCTGTTCGAGCACGTCCTCCAGATGAGCGACGGCTTTCGCGAAACTGCTCGTGTCGGCGGACGCGTGCAACAGCACGTTGTGAAAACACGAACCGGCGCCCGTGTGGCAGGCGGGGCCGTTCGCAATTACGCGGTAGAGCAGCGCGTCGGCGTCGCAATCGCAGGACACCTCGACGACCTCTTGCGTGTGCCCCGACTCCTCGCCCTTGTGCCAGAGTTTTTGGCGCGAACGGCTCCACAGATACGTCGAACGCTCCGCAATCGTTTTTTCGAGCGCTTCGCGGTTCGCGTATGCGAGGGTGAGTACCGCACGGTTTCGGGGGTCGGCGATCACGACGGGCAGCAGCCCGTCGGCATTCCATTTCAGCGTCGTCAAGTCCACGGACGTACCGGAATCCCACGTAAACGAAGCGCTTCCTTTAAATCGGGAATCGCCAGCTCGCCGAAGTGAAAGAGCGAGGCGGCGAGTGCGGCGTCGGCGCCCGCGTCTTCGAAGACGTGCGCGAAGTCTTCCGCAGTGCCCGCACCGCCTGACGCGATGACCGGCACTCCGACGGCATCGTGCACGGCGCGCGTGAGTTCGATGTCGAACCCTGACCTCGTTCCGTCGCGGTCCATGCTCGTCAGCAAAATCTCGCCGGCTCCGAGCTTCGCGCCCCGCTGCGCCCATTCCACCGCATCGAGTCCGCTCGCCGTTCGTCCGCCGTCGATAACCACGTCCCACGACTTCGCACGGCCGTTTTTGCGCGCGTCGATTGCAAGCACGACGCACTGGCTGCCGAACTGCGCGGCGCATTCTTCCAGAACGCGTGGCGCGCGAACCGCCGCACTGTTCAGCGAGACTTTATCGCAGCCGGCACGCAACAGCAGGCGCACGTCGTCCACGCCGGCCGTTCCGCCGCCGACCGCAAACGGAATCGTCAACTCTTTGGCGACCGCGCGCACGACCTCATGCGTCGCCTTGCGTCCTTCGACCGTTGCGGTGATATCCAGGAAGACCAGCTCGTCCGCGCCGGATGCTTCATAGACGCGCGCGAGCTCGACCGGGTCGCCCGCATCGCGTAATTCGGCGAAGCGCACGCCTTTGACGACGCGTCCGTCCTTGATATCCAAGCACGGCACGATGCGGCGGACGAGCACTAGAGATCCAGTTCCATCTCGCGCCCGGTACGAAAGCCGATCTGCTCGTAGAGATACCGGCCGTCGTTACTTGCGCGCAGGCGCACACGGCTGCAGCCGCGTTCGCGCGCCCAGCCGACGGCGAGCTGCATGAGATTCTTTGCGATGCCGCGGCGGCGGTACGCCGGCTGCACGTACACTGCGTTGACGTACGCATTGCGTATGTTGAAAACCGAGCGGCGGTATTCGTCAGGAATCGAAACGATCGCGCAGCCGATGGGCGCCGTGCCGTCGTACGCAAAAAAAATCCGGGCGTCGCCGGCGGCTTGTTTCCCGCCGAAATACGCAGCGAACTTCGCACGCCAGTCGGCAGAGCGGCCGTCGAAGTCGTCACCCATCTCGCGCGCCATTTCGCCGCGCAAGCCGGCGAGGACGAAGAATTCATCCGGGCGCGCCGCCCGGTATTCAATCGCGCACGCAGTTTGCTTCGAGGAGTTTGGTAAGTCCATACACCGTTTCTATGTGCGGCGCTTCGACGCCGTGATCCCGGGCGAGTTCCAGCGCTGCTCCCGCGATAGGTTCGAGTTCGAGGGGACGTCCCGCTTCCAAATCTTGCAACATCGAGGTCTTGACGTCGGCCACGCGGTCGATCCATGCGAGCCGCTCGGCGGCATCGACGCCCGGCTCCACTCCCGACGCCCGCGCAATTGCGAGCCCTTCCTCTATAATGGCGCGCATCAAGGCCCGCACGGGCGGATCGCTGCGCATCGTGCCGACCGTTGCGCGCGTCAGTGCGCTGACCGGATTGAGCGCCACGTTGTTGACGAGCTTCTTCCAGATATTGCGCCGTATGACCGGCTCGACGGGCGCCTTCAAACCGGCAGATTCGAAGGCTTCCGACAAGCGTCTGATGCGCTTCGTCGACGCACCATCGAGCTCGCCGAGCGGATAGAGCATGCCGCCGCTCTGGCGAATCTTGCCGGGGCGTTCGATCTGCCCCGAGGCGTGCACGACGCCGCCGATGATTCGGTCGTACGGCAGCGCGTCGCGGATGCGTCCTTGCGGATCTACGCTCTGCAGCGCGCGTTCCCGCGAATACCAAAACGGCAAGCCGTTCTGAAGGGTCACGAACACCGTGCCTTCGTTGACGGCTCGCTCGAACTGTGGAAGCACGCCGCCCCACTGTTGCGACTTGAATGCGATCAGTACGTAGTCGAGGGCACGGAAATCGCGCAGATCGCCGGAGGCCGCCGGCCGAACGGTGAAGTCGCCGAGCTCGCTGACGACGTGCAGGCCGCCGCGCCGGATCGCTTCCAGATGCGCGCCGCGCGCCACGACGCATACGTCCACACCGGCACGCGCGAGAGCGCCGGCAATGAACCCGCCGATACCGCCCGCGCCAAAAACACAGACTCTCACTTGAAAGGCGCTGCGCTCCCCGTGGGCGCCGCAAATGCGATCGCGAAAAAGCTTTAAAGGCGACGGGCAGATTCGAACTGCCGAATGGAGCTTTTGCAGAGCTCTGCCTTACCACTTGGCTACGTCGCCGCAATTAGCGGGTGGCGGGAATCGAACCCGCGCATCAACCTTGGGAAGGTCGCAGGCTACCATTACATCACACCCGCCCTTCGATGCCTGCGGACGGCGCCGCTATCGCGGCTTGCCCCAGGCTTTGGGCGAGGCCCACCGTTCTCTCCCCGGGCGCATAACTCCCTGCCGGAGCGTTCGGTTGCGGTGGCGAAGCGAGCGGTCGTGACGTGGATCTATGCCATTCCGGCGTGGCTCTTTATGTCGGCGTCCGTTATCGGCGCGTGCGCACTGGCGTGCGGTCTGCTCGCGCTGGTGCGCCATCGAATGACACGCAACGAGCAAATTACGCATAACGACGTCGCCGGTCCGATTCTCACGCTCATCGGCACGGTGCTCGCCGTCATGATGTCGTTCATGGTCGTAGGGGTCTGGCAAGAATATGATAACGCCGCGCAGACGGTACAGCAGGAAGCCAGCGCGCTGTCCGATCTGCATCATCTCGCCGACGCGTATCCGAGCGGCGTACGCGCGCAGTTGCAGAATACGATAGACAAGTACATCGCGCTCGCAGTCAACCAAGAATGGCCTGCCATGAAACACGGCGGCGAAAGCGCCGCGGCGCATGAAACGGCCTACGCTATTGCGCACATCGTCAATACGTGGCGCCCCTCGAATGCAACCGATCTCAGTCTTCAAGACCGCGGGATCGATCGCGTCGGTCAGTTCTTGGATAGGCGGCGGGATCGCATTCTCGCAAACCGGCAAGGAATCCCGATGATTCTGTGGGCGACGATGCTTTTCACGGGAACGGTAACGGTCGCTTTTTCGTTTTATTTCCGCGTCGACCGGCCGAAGGCGCAGTACCTCATGGTGATCGCCGAAACGGCGGTTATCGCGATCATCTTCACGCTTATCGCCGAGCTCGACTATCCGTTCCGCGGCGACATCGCCGTCGAGCCCTATTCATTCGTGCACATCATGCAGGCGCTGCACGGCGTCATCCAAGGTTAAGAGCCGAGAATATTGATCGCGCGGCCCGCGATAATCGCGATCGTCACGAGAGACGTGAGCGCTTGGGCCATCATCAGCACTTTTGCGAAACGTGAGAGCGGGAACGTGTCCGTCGGACTGAATGCCGTCGCGTTCGTGAACGACAGAAAGACGTAGTCGATAAACATCGGCTTCCACTCGATGCGCTTACGGATGTCGGGCTGCAGCGACATCTGCGGAAAGAGGAAATCCGCGCGGCCGGGCTCTTGTTCGAACGTCATGTGCCTGCGCGCGTCCGGCCCGTGCCCGTCGACTTCCCAAAACCACAGCGCGTAGACGATGACGTTCGTGAGCCAAATCTGCACGGCGGCAACCAGCAGATCTTCGCCCGTCAGGTGCCGCTGGTGGTGCGAGGAAAGTTGCCAAAAGAACAGCAGCACGATCGTTGCCACGTTGAAGGCATTGAGCACCGCGATGTGCGCGATTGAAAGCCATCGCTGCCACGATGCTTCCTCATGGCGGTGCGGCGCAACGATCATGAGCGGCACCAGGATGACCAGAAGCGCGGCCGGCAACACCCACACCGGCCCGATGACGAGGCGAGGCGGAAGCGTGACGTACAGCACGAGAGCCGCTACGACGGCGATAGCCGCGTGCCAGCGGGGCTCTTCCTTTATGGCTTTCTGCATGCACCGAACTTCGCAAGGTAGCGCCGCTTTGCATCCCGGCGCGGCGCGAAGTTGTTCTGGCGGCTATGGCAACTGATTTTCGAGATGGTAAGACGTTTCCGCGACGCGGGCGCCACCCGCTCGGCGGCGACGTCTTGTGGCTTTTTT
>DAISWS010000029.1:23588-24114 GCA_036826275.1 Vulcanimicrobiaceae bacterium | reverse complement strand
ACCCGTCTTTCCGCCTTGAAAGGGCGATGTCCTAACCGATAGACGATGGCGCCATGCAAAGCCTAATTCAACACGGGATTAAGCGGGCTGTCAACCACTTCCCCCGGCTGGACGCCCGGCATGAAGGCCTCCCAGTCTAGGTAGTGCTGCTTGCGCGCCGGCTCGATGAGGCGGATGCCGTCGGCCATATAGATGACGGTCATCACCGCGCGCGGGCGGTCCGACGTATTCGCGCCCGTGTGATGGAACGTCCAGCCGGAGTGAAAACTGACCTCGCCGAGCTCGAACGGTTCGTTCACCTCCGTAAAACGGCCCGTTTCCAGCGCGCGTCGTAGACTGCGCTCGCTCTCGTCCGAGATCTGCAGGTCGCGCCCGAAATTCATCCGGTGGCTGCCGGCCGCAAAGGCGAGCGGTCCCATCTCAAGCGGCGTTGCTTGCAGCGGCACCCACGCGGTAATCGTTTTGTCGCTGGAAAGCGGCCAGTAAAATTGATCCGCGTGCCATGGCGTGATGCCGCCGCCGGGCT
>DAISWS010000029.1:6536-23578 GCA_036826275.1 Vulcanimicrobiaceae bacterium | reverse complement strand
TCTCGCCGATGCGGACGCTCGGCTACATGCTCTCGGCGGCCCAGCGTGCGACGGTCCCGCCCGCCTCTTTGTAGAGCGCCTGATCGTGATACAAACGCACGCGCTCCACTTGCAGCAGCTGCGCCGCGATCGATGCGAGCCGCTTGCCGAACACGAACTCGCGCGCAACCTCGTTCGTGCGCCACAAATTCGTGATCTGCAAGAAGGCTTTCTGATACGTGTCGCGAGCCTGCAACGGCGCGGTATTCGTATTCCGGCGCACGACTTCCGAAGAGATCTGCTCGCGGTAATACGCCAGCGTTTGCGCATCGAACACGTCGCGTATTTTCACGAAACCGTCGCGCGCGTACGCGTCGACTATCGACCGATCGAGGCTTGCGGGGCGATGAATTGCTTGGAGACGCTTCCGTTCTTCGGAGACGACGGCGTCACGCGAGCCGTCAGCAGCGTCTTCTTCGCGGTGCCGATCGTCAACGTTCCGGACCCGTTCTTCTGCATTCGCGTCCATTTGACGACCACTACGTTCGCGTGTCCGCGTAAGTCCTTCGTGATGTCCAAACCTTTGGCGGGCCAGTCGATCACGCCGACGGGCCGTCCATTCGCCCAAATGGCGAAATTCACGCCGTGCAACGCGCCGTTGGTCTTCGCGAAATATTTGTCGCCCGGGCCGACGGTGATTGCTTGATCCGGCGGCGCGGTCGAATTGGCTTGCGCGAGCGTGGTGTTTGAGGGCAGCGGCGTTTGCCCGGCGGCGCTGCGCGAACTCGGATGGCAGCCCGAAACGGCGCCGGCTAAAACCAGAACGCCCAGTGTGCGGAGAATGACAGTTCCTTGCATGCTTGCGTCATTCCACCGCCCGCAGGGCGTCAAACGAGTCGTGGGCCCGGTAGGATTCGAACCTACGCGCAACCAGTTATGAGCCGGCCGCTCTACCGCTGAGCTACGGGCCCCCGGGCGGCCGCTTTTCGCTTACTGCGCGCGAAAAGCCCCTGGACCGGGATAGATGGCCGCATCGCCGAGTTCTTCCTCGATGGCCATCAAGCGGTTGTATTTTGCGATGCGATCGCTGCGCGAGAGCGAGCCGGTCTTGATTTGCCCCGCACTGGTCGCGACGGCGATGTCGCCGATCGTCGTGTCTTCGGTCTCGCCGGACCGGTGCGAGATAACCGCCGTGTATCCCGCTTTATGCGCCATCTCCACGGCGTCGAGCGTTTCGGTAAGCGTGCCGATCTGGTTCACTTTGATCAAAATCGAGTTCGCGATGCCGTCGCGAATGCCGCGCGCCAAACGTTCGGTATTGGTTACGAAGAGATCGTCGCCGACGAGCTGGCATTTCGAACCGATCGCCTGCGTGAGCTTTGCCCAACCGTCCCAATCGTCTTCCGCCAGGCCATCCTCGATAGAAACGATCGGATACTTCTCGATGAGGTCGGCGTAGAACGCGACCATTTCATCGCGCGTGAACGCGCGGTCTTTACTGAGCGCGTAGTATTTGCCGTCTTGGAAGAATTCGGTCGATGCCGGATCGAGCGCGATCGCGACGTCTTGCCCCGGCTTGTAGCCGGCGCGTTCGATCGCTTGCACGATGAGATCCAGCGCCTGCGCCGGCGTGTCGAGCTGCGGCGCGTAGCCGCCCTCGTCGCCGACGGTCGTCGGCTGGTGCTGCTCGTGCAGCAATTTACCCAGCGCGTGAAACACTTCGGCACCATAGCGCACCGCTTCGCGTAGAGACGGCGCGCCGAGCGGAACGATCATGCATTCCTGGAATTGCAGCGCGCCTTCGGCATGTTTGCCGCCGTTGATCACGTTCATCATCGGCACGGGAAGCGTCGCTGCGGACGGGCCGCCCAAATAGCGGAACAGCGGGAGCGAAAGACTACTCGCGGCCGCACGCGCCGTCGCGAGCGAGACGCCCAGAATCGCGTTGGCGCCGGCCTTGGCTTTATTCGGCGTGCCGTCGATTTCGATCAACCGCCGGTCGATCTCACCCTGCGCGGTCGCATCGAGTCCTTCGATCGCCGACGCAAGCACGTCGTTGACTTCCGCGACCGCCTTGAGAACGCCCTTGCCGTTGTAACGTTTGGAATCGCCGTCACGCAATTCGACGGCTTCGTGCGCGCCCGTGGATGCGCCGGATGGAACCATTGCCTCTTCGACGGATCCGAAACTCGTCGCAACGCTGACCGCAACGGTCGGGTTGCCGCGGGAATCGAGCACCTCGCGTGCGTGCACGCCTTCGATGAGCGGCCGGCCTCCGCCGCGCAATGATTCCAGCGACATGCTTACTTCTCCAGAATCCAGCGCTCGAGATCGTGCTTGCGCGAAACGTAGTCGCCCGGCTGAAAGAATATGGCGAGCTCGCGCTCCGCGCTCTCATGCGAGTCGCTGCCGTGCACGAGATTGCGTCCGATTGTCGACGCAAAATCGGCACGCACCGATCCGGGCGCCGCGTTGAGCGGATTGGTCGCGCCCATGATCTGGCGGCAGCCGGCGATCGCGTCTTCGCCTTCGACGCACATCGCGACGATGGGGCCGCTGGTAATAAAATCCACCAAGCCGTGGAAGAACGGCTTGCCTTCGTGTTCGCCGTAATGACGGCGCGCGCGTTCGCCGTCGAGTTGCATGAGTTTCATCGCGACGATCACATAGCCGCGGCGTTCGAAACGGGAAACGATTTCACCGGCCAGTCCGCGCGCCACGGCATCGGGTTTGCAGAGAATCAGCGTACGTTGGATTGCCATAACCGCCGTCAAATACGGGCCGGGGGCCAAGCAGGCCTGCACCCCGTGGCTCGACAAGCTCACCATGTACAGACTATGCCACCTTCGCGATTCTCGCGCATTTCGCGCATTGCCGTTACGGGCAGCACGAACGACGACATGACGCGCATGCTCGGGCAGGAGCGTGCGCGCGGCCTGACTTTAGTCGCCGATTTTCAACGCAAGGGCGCCGGCCGGAAAGGCCGCTCGTGGGTGGCGCCGCCGGGCAGTTCGTTGCTGTGCACGATCGGGCTTCCGGACCCGCTGCCCGCGGCCGATTTGTGGGCGGTACCGTTCTGGGCCGCGCTCGTCGTTGGTGATGCGCTCGCTCGACTCGGCGCACGCAATACGCTGCAGTGGCCGAACGATGTGCTTATGGAAAACCGGAAAGTGGCGGGCATTTTGTGCATCTCGCGCGTTACCGGCGCGTATGCGTGGGCCGGTTGCGGCATCGGCATCAACGTGAAGCGCCCCGCTGATCCGCAAGCGATTGCGGCAATCGCGCCGGCGCCTGCGTTCGTTTCGGATGCGGTAGCCGACATCGATCGCGCGGTTGTATTGCAAACACTTCTACGGGCGGCGGATGATCGGTACGACGAGCTCGCGCAGCCGGAACGGATCGTTCATGCATGGGAACGAGCCGCAGGCGTGCCCGGTGCCTGCTACGGCATCGTGCTCGACTCCGAAACCGAACCGTTCAAAGCAACAGCGCTCCGCCTGTCGACCGGCGGAGCGCTGCTTGTTGATCACGACGGCGCGCAACGGGAGATTACACTCGCCGATGCACGCGTTTTGCGAGCGTAGTCCTACTTCACTACGCCGCCCAAGGCGATGTTAGCCGTCTTCAGTGCGGTTACGGCCACGCCTTCAGATCCGCCGTCGATGCTCAAACACAGGTTCGATGCCGCGGTTACGTTCGCGGGCTTTGGGATCATCTTCGCGGTCACGCCGGCGTCTTTGAGCGCTTTGGTCGCGATCATTGTATCGGCGTTACTCGAGAAGAACAGTATTACGTCAGCCACGATGCACCACTATTTCGAAGCGCCGTGTACCAATTGATCCAAACCGGAGGCGACGTCGTTCAATTCCGCGACGCGTGCCACGGCTTGCTGGAGGCGGTTGCTCATTTCTTGCGAGAGCGTATCGATGACGATCATATCGCCTTGGAGCTCCTCGTTGACCGCTTTGAGCTCGGCAACTTGGCCGCTGCCCCCGTCGGAGAGACTCGCGATCAGGTCGCCCGCGCGCTCGACCGCCGCTTTGGTTGCAGCGACGTGGTCGCCGGAGACTTCTCCGCCGACAATCGTCACGCCGAGTTCTTTCGCAGCCGCGCTGACCTGACCGCTGCGCTTGCCGATGGCCTGCGAGATACGCTGCACGAACGGCACGGCGACGATGAGCGCGATGACCATCGCGAGCACGCCCCAAAGCACGAACGTCCACATCATGTGGTTGATGATGCCGGTAATCTGCGCGAGCGGAATACCGTACCACCGCGCGCCGATGACGGTGTTCTGATCGTCGGTAATCGGGTCGAGGCGCGAGAGATATTGCGTGCCGCCCTCGGCATCGACACCCACCCACGCGGTGCCGCCCCCGACTTTGCCGCTGTTGTATTGATCCACGCGGCTATCGATGACGCGCGTGCCGTCGGGCTCGCTAATCGTGCTCGAGATAATCGCGTCGCCGTCGAGCACGGCGGTTTGTCCGCCGAGTGCGTGCGTGCTTTGGTCGACGAGATCGTAGAAGTGGTTCATCAGGACGCCGCCGTAGATGGCGCCCAGCGTGCGCTCGTTGGCGTCGCTCATCGGCGCCGCCGCGATCAGCGCGAGTCCGTCGTTCACGCGTTCGACGACTTTATCGCCTTGCTTGACGTCGGCTTGCGTTTGCGCGAGCAGTCCTTCGCCTTGCAGATCCGACGACGGCATGACCACCGCGCTGCTCACGGTTTCGCCGGTGAGCGCCCGCTGGATGTATTTGTTTGCCGACAGGGTGCCGCCGGTTCCGCCGTTGGCACGCGCGACAACCTTGCCGTTGTTGTCGACGATCGTCAAGAACGAGAGGCCCGACGTGCGCGCAATGTTCGAAAGCTGGTCCTGCAGTGCTTTGGAGTCGCGCGACTGCAGATTCTTGCGCAGCGCGTCGGAAACCGCGTCTTGTGCGATCAGCAGACGGATTTGATCTTTACGCGAATCCCAATAGCCCGAAAAGGCGTTCGATCCGTTCGTGACTTCGGTCTGACCCAGATCCATCAAGTCTTTGTGGAGCGTCAAACGCGCCGCAACGACGCTGATGATGAAAAATAACAAGATCGCTCCGACAATCGTGCCGAGCAACCGGACGCGCAGGCTCATACGGATTCTTCCTCTCCAGCGGACTCATTAACTTTGAATTGCCCCAGCCGGCTGTCGATGCGGCCGGCGAAATCGTTCATTTGCGTCACGGACTCCAGCATGCGCTGCGCGGCGTCGGTGACTTCCTTGTTCACGTAGGTGAGCACCTCGACCGACGAGGCGTTCTGCTGCGATATCTCCGCGATATTCCGGAAGGCGGCGTTCACTTCGTCGGAGTGCGTCGACATTTGCTGGGTCGCATCCACGTTCAATTGAACCGAACGCGTGATCTCTTCGATCGAACGGATCACCTGGTACGAGTTGCTGCTCATCGCGCGCGCGACCGAGGAAATCTCGGCGATCTGTTGGTTCGCGCCCAGGACCGCCTCGACGATTTCGTGCAGCGCACCGGACGCCGAATTGGTGCTCGTCACGCCCTCTTCGACGCGCTCGGTGAGGCGTTCCATCGCGTTGACCACTTCGCCGATGACGCTTTGCGTCGAGATGATATGCGCGGCGATTTCTTTGGTTGCCTGAACGCTGCCGTCGGCGAGTTTGCGGATCTCCGTCGCGACGACGGCAAATCCGCGTCCGTGTTCTCCGGCGCGCGCCGCTTCGATGGCGGCATTGAGCGCCAGAAGGTTCGTCTGTTCCGCGATGCGGTCGATCACTTTGACGATGTCGCCGATTTGCTCGGAGTTGCTTCCGAGTTGCCGGATGTCGGTCGCAAGTTCGTTAATCGTCGAGCGGATCGTATCCATGCCGTCGACGATCGTGCTGATCGCCGTTCCGCCGCGCTGCGCGGTTTCCGACGTTTCGTTCGATATCGAGGAAAGCGAATCGACCTGCGCGGTCACTTGCTCGATCGAGGTCGCCATGTTCGTTACCGCGAGCGAAGTCTCGTCCAGGCTGCGCGTCTGTTCTTCGGCGGCCGCCGCGATCGCATTGATCGTTTCCGTGAGTTGCGCGACTTTGTTCGTGGCCTGCTCGACGATGCGCGACTGCTCGTTGATGCCTTCATCTAACTGACCTTGCGCCACCGAGGCGCCTTCGATCACCGCGAGCGCCGTCGATGCGGTCGTGTGCAGTTCGCTCCCGGCGATGCCGAGCTGCTGCGCGTTCTGGTGCAGATTGCCCAGAAACTCGCGCATGCCGAAGATCAGTTTGTTCAGCGCAATCGCGAGCTCCGAGAGTGCGCCGTCCGATGCCGCCAAATTTTTCGTGAAGTCGCCTTGCGAAACTTCACGGATGCCGGACGCGAGCGCGGAGATCGAGTTCGCCAGTCCATCCGCCCGCGGCAACGCCACCCGACCGGCGCCGAAAAGCGCCGGAAATTCTTCCGTCTCTTGTTCGATGGGGACGATCTCGCCGGCGAAGAGCAGGCTGAGGACCGCGCCCAACACGGCAAGCAGTATGCCGTTGACCAGCGCCGCATGCAGATGCTGCTCGCGGCGGACTTCGAAGTCCACGGCGCCCACGAGTATCGCGACGATGGGGCCGAGCGGCACGCCGACGAGGGCCGCGGTCAGGGTCACGGCCGCCAGCAGCACGAGCTCGAAACCCGCGTACCGCGCGCCATACCAGGCCAGGGCCAGGCAAATCGCAGCGGCAGCAGCCGCCACGGCGATTCGCGGCAGTATCCCTAAGCGGGCACGCCAAGCAACGAGTCGGGCTTGGATCACAGGCACCTCAGCGGCTTAATAGCACCAAAGGGAGCCCCAGGTAGACCGCAGGCCCCATATCCGAATCTACGGCTAATCGGTGGGATTATTTAGCGCACGTGCTACTGTTTCGCTGCTTACCAGGCAGGCAGGGCCTAGCTCCGCGCCCGGCTGCGCTTTTCGCATACCTCGCAGAAGTGCGGCATCTTGTTGTCGGTTTCGAAAATCGAGTTCGAGTAGTACATCGCGCAGCGCGCGTTATAACAATGCTTGAGGCCGACCGCGTGACCGAGCTCGTGAACGCATTCCTTGAGCGTTCGCTGAAAGAGTACGTTCTCGTCCGGATCCTCGCCGTAAAATTCGCCGCGCAGACGGTGCAGCGAAACGACGGCGACGCGCCGCTGCTCGTCCGCGTCGCCGAAAATAAAGCGGTGCGAGGTTTTGTACAGATCGAAATCGGTGACCGCGAGCAGCAATCCGCCGTCGTCGGGATACTGTCGCAGCACCTTGGCCGTAAGCGTCGAGACGAACATCTGCTGCCGTGCGCTGTTGACCGCGCTGCGTGGAACCGCAAGCGCGCGCTCCACGCCGGCATTATAGAGGAAGCGCTCCTCCAAGCAGAGTCCGAGCCGCTGCAGGAACGCCGGATCGATGGCGTTGATCGGAACGATGCGCAGCTGACTATCCATCCTGGAGCGGTTTCTTTCGACGTAAGCGCGAAGGCGCCTCGCATGCTTGTCGGGATCGGCATGGACTTGGCCGAGGTCGCGCGCTACGCGTTCGACGAAACGCAGCTTGCATGGTTCGCGCGCAAGGTGTACACGGAGGAAGAGCTGGCATACGCGCTGCGCAAACGCAACCGCGCCGAGCGCCTCGCCGGATTCTTCGCCGCAAAGGAAGCCGCGCGTAAAGCGTTCGGGCATGCCATACCATGGCGCAGCGTCGGCGTCTCGCACGAACGCAGCGGCAAACCGGTGATCCGGCTGTACGGAGAAGCCGCGCAACTGCTCGAACGGCGCGGCGTAACGGCAATCCATCTGACGATAACGCACACCGCGTCGATGGCCGCGGCGGTCGTCGTGCTCGAAGGTTCGGAGCCCGCATAGGTGCGCGTGCTCACGCTTTCACAAATGCGTGAAGCCGACGCACGGGCATGCGCGCAGATCGGCGAGGTGCAACTCATGCGCGCGGCAGGCGAGCGCGTCGCCGATGCCGCCGCGCGTTACGCGCGCTCGCGCTCCGTCGTCGCGTTCGCCGGAGCCGGCAATAACGGCGGCGATGCGTTTGCCGCGCTCGCGCTGCTGAGCGGTTACGATCGGGTCATCTACGCGCAAGACGCCCGCGAGGCCTCGCCCGCGCGGCGCGACGCCGAAGAACGCGCCGCCGCGGCGGGCGTGGAGCGCCGTCCCTTCCCCAAAGCCATCGCGGATGCGCGCCAGGCAATTGACGCCGCCGGCCTCGTGATTGTCGGACTGGTCGGCACCGGTGCGCGCCTGCCGCTTCCGGAGATCTACGGCGCCCTCGTTACGGCCGTCAATGAATCGGACGTGCCGAGCGTAGCGATCGACATTCCGCCCGGCGTCGACGGCGAACGCGGCATCATCGTCGAGCCGGCGCTGCGCGCGAGCGCAACCGTCGCGCTCGGCGCGCTCAAACCGGGCTTGTTGCTTACACCGGCACGCGCATGCTGCGGCGAACTGTGGCTCGGCGACATCGGGATGCCGGCGCAAACGCTCGCCGCACAACCGCAAACGTTTGCCGCGCTCGATGACGCCGCATTTTCTGCATTGCTGCCCTCGCGCGGCGACCATGCCGATAAACGCAGCGCCGGCGCGCCGCTCGTCATCGCCGGGTCGGAACAGTTTCCGGGCGCTGCCGTGCTTTGTGCGATGGGCGCGGCCCGCGCCGGCGCCGGCTACGTGACCGTCGCAACGCCGCAGCCGGCGGCACCCGCGCTGCGCACGCATCTCATCGAACAAGTCATCGTGACGATGGATCCGGCATGTCCGCCGCAGCAAGCCGTGGAGGATTTGCTCGACATCGCAAAGCGCAATTCGTCCGTCGCGATCGGCCCGGGCCTGGCGCTCGACGAGCGGACCGGCGAAATCGTGCGCGGGTTCGTGCAAGCGTGCGATCTTCCGATCGTTGCGGACGCAAGCGCGCTGTTTCATTTTGCAAAGCACTTGGAGATGCTGCGCGCCAAGCGCATCGTACTCACGCCGCATGAGGGCGAGTTCGCGCGACTTTCCGGCAAGGGAACCGTCAAAGAAGGCGAGCGCGTCGACCGCTTGCGCGAATTCGTCGACCGAACCGGCATAACGACGCTGCTCAAAGGCCAGTCGACGCTGATCTACGATGGTGCGACGCTGCACGTCAATATCACCGGCACGCCGGCGCTCGCGACCGCGGGAACGGGTGACGTGCTCACAGGCGTTATCGCGACGCTGCTCTCGCAGGGATGCTCGCCGGTCGATGCGGCGCGCGCGGGCGCCTACTGGCACGGCCGGGCGGGCAAATATGCCGCCTCAGTTCGCGCTCGCGGCGTTATCGCGCGCGACGTCTACGAATCACTTGCCGCGGCGCTGCCGAAACACGGCGCGGGCCCGTCACCCTTGATGCGCGTGTTCTAGTTCGACCGCACTGCCCCCGACGATCCGCCAGCGGCCGCCGATCTTCAGCCAGAACCGCGTGAAGAGTAACGACGCGCGCATTCGCGTCGTGGTAAAGTCGGCGCGGACGGTCACGACCGCGGCCTCGTCAAACGCGCGGATCTGCAAATCGCTCGTCTCGAACGTTTCGAACTTGCGGACACCCGCGGGGCGGTGTGCCTGCAGCACTTGCTCTTTCGAGAAAATCGTCCCGTCGTGGGACGTGAAACTGAATCCGTCGACGAGCAGCTCGTCGAGCAGATCGGGATCGGTTACGACATCGGCGAGCCGTACTTGTTCTTCGAGGTCGCGAATCTGCGCTTGCGTGGTGTGCATCATGGTGATTTATCCGAGTAGTAGAAGAGTCGTGGTTCGAGCGTCGTTCCCACAATTCGGATGATTCCATACGAGAACGCCGGCTGGCGGCGCCGGTCCGTCGGCGATCCGGGGTTGAAGCATAAGATGCCGTCATGCTGCTTGCTGTAGGGAATGTGCGAGTGGCCGAACAGAACGGCGCTCACGCGTTCGCCCGCAAACGCGTTCTGCGCGCGCGCAAGGGTCGAGCGGCCGGTGCCGTCGTGACCGTGCACGACGCCGATCCGCACGCCGCCGAATTCGAAAATCTTGCGTGTGCCGAAACGGCGGCGCAGTTCTCCCGGATCGTTGTTGCCGGCCACCGCTTCCAGGGGCGCGATCGCTTCGAAAAGCGGTATCGCCATCGCATCCACCATGTCGCCGCAGTGCACGATGACGTCGACGCCCGCCAGGCCTTGGCGTAGAACGGCGGGCAACGCGCGCGCATGGCGCGGCATATGCGTGTCCGACACGACGCCGATGCTTATGGCAGGCGTTGCCAATAGACCGGAAGCCAGTAGTAGAGCGTGGTGGGATCTTCGGGTTCGGCAAGCGCATCGAAATCGACCGGAACGTCCGGAAAACGATCGACGTCACGATCGATCGCGCGCCACTGCGGATCGCGCTCGAACTGCGCGGACGGAAAGCCCGTCATCGCGTAATTCGTTTGTGCGTCGGCCAGAGCCGCGCCGTTCGGCATCCCGGTAAAAAACGGAAAGCGCAGATGCATCAGATCATCGCGCCAGCCGCAAACGGGACAGATGTCTTCGGTCCCCGGCGGCCCGCTGAAGACCTTGTAGCCGCAGCACGGGCACGTATAGCGCATCTCTCTCACGTCCTACCCGCCCGAAGCGAGGATCGTTCGCAGTTCGTCTTCGTCGATGATGCTGATGCCGAGTTGCTCGGCCTTGACCAGCTTGCTGCCCGCTTCGCTGCCCGCGACGACGTAGTCGGTCTTCTTACTCACCGATCCCGTCACTTTGCCGCCTGCTTGAAGGATGAGTTCGCTCGCCTCTTCCCGCGTGAGATGCGCAAGGGTACCCGTGAGCACGAAGGTCTTTCCGGTAAGTTTTCCGTTCGCCGCGTTGACGCGCTTGGGAGCGGTCATCGACACGCCGGCCGCACGTAAACGGTCGACCATGCCGCGGTTCGCTTTTTGCTGGAAAAACAGCTCGACGCTGGAGGCGACCTCCGGGCCGATGCCCTCGCTTTGCTGCAATTCGGCAACGGACGCTTGCGCGATCGCATCGATGGACCCGAAGTCTCCAGCGAGTATCTGCGCGGTCTGCGTCCCGACAAAGCGAATGCCCAGGCCCGTGAGCAGCCGCGCGAGCCCGCGCGACTTCGACGCCTCGATGTTGCGCAAGAGATTCGAAATCGTCTTCTCGCCGGTGCGGGGAACGTTCTCGAGTTTGTTGCCGTCGAGCGCATAGATGTCCGCAATGTCGCGCACAAGGCCGAGCTCGGTCAGTTGCTGCGCCATCACGTCGCCGATGCCCTCGATGTCCATTGCGCCGCGCGAACAAAAGTGGCGCACGCGTTCGAGCACTTGCGCTGGACACGCGGCATTCGTGCAGCGCGACATCGCCTCGCCCTCGGGATGATCGACGTCCGCGCCGCATACCGGACACGTGCCGGGCATGACGAACGTGCGCGGATTGCCTTTGCGTTCGCTCAAGACGGGGCCGACGACGCGCGGAATGACGTCGCCCGCGCGAACCACCACCACGGTGTCGCCCACGCGAATGTCGTTGCTCGCGATGTACTCGGCGTTATGCAGTGTGGCATTCTGCACGGTGACGCCGCCGATCTTCACCGGCTCGAGCACGGCATTCGGATTGAGCGTCCCCGTGCGTCCCACGGTGATCACGATGTCCAGCAGTTTGGTGCGCGCTTCACGCGCTTTGAATTTATACGCAATGGCCCAGCGCGGTTCGCGTCCGGCGGCGCCCAGGCGCTCCTGGACCGCAAGGCTATCCACCTTGACGACGACACCGTCGATCTCGTAGTCCAGTTCGTCGCGGCGCGCTTCCCACTGTTCGCAGAACGCGAGCACGCCGCCGATATCCGGCGATGTGCGAACGTAGGGGTTGACCGCGAATCCGAGCGACTTGATGTATTCGAGCGCTTCCCACTGTGTGCGCGGTTCGGCAACGGCGCCGTCGCCGCGCAGTGCCCCGATGGAATAGCCGAAGAACGAGAGCCGGCGCGCGCGCGTAAGCTTGGGATCGAGCTGCCGCACGCCGCCCGATGCGGCGTTGCGCGGATTTGCAAAAACCGGCTGCCCGGCAGCCACGCGCTTTGCGTTGAGCGACTCAAAATCGCTCTTGCGCAGATAGACTTCGCCGCGCACTTCAATCTCCGCGGGGGCGCGGCCCCGCAACCGGAGCGGAATTGCGTTAATCGTTTTGAGGTTCGGCGTCACGTCCTCTCCGGCGCGGCCGTCGCCGCGCGTGCCGCCGCGTTCGAATGCGCCGTCGCGATAACGGAGCGAGGTCGCAAGGCCGTCGATCTTCAGTTCGACGACGTAGGACACCGGCTCGCCGGCGAGCTTGCGAACGCGCTCGTCGAATGCGCGCAATTCATCCTCGTTGAACGCGTTCGCCAGACTGAGCATCGGCGAATGATGCTCGTACGGAGCGAATTTCTCCGATGGCGCCGCGCCGACGCGCTGCGTGGGCGAATCCGGCCGGCGAAGCTCCGGATAGCGTTCTTCGATGTCGATGAGTTCCCGTAAGAACGCGTCGTACTCCGCATCGGTAATCTGCGGATCGTCCAGAACGTGATAGCGGTAATTCGCCTCTTCCAGCAGCGCACGGAGTTCTTGCGCACGTGCAGCCGGCTGTTTTTCCGTCATACGGCAGCTCGCCGCTTGCGCGACGGGCTCATCACCTGTATCGGATAGCCGTCCGGATCGCCGATGATGGCGATGCGGCCGAACGATTCATCGTAAGGATCTTGAAATACCGGCACTTTGAATGCCGCGCAATCGGCGACGAAGCGATCGACGTTGTCGACCGTGAATCCGAGTTGCAGCGAGCCGGGGCGTACGGCGACCAGTTCGGTTTTCGGATGCAGCACGAGCATCGCTCCGTTGCCAAGTTCGAACTCGACCCAATTCGGCGTTTGATCGGTTTTGAGCTTGAGGCCCAGCACGTCCCGGTAAAAGTCTCGCGAGTGCGCGAGATTGGCGCAGACGAGCATCGCAACCCAGAATTTCGTCAATTGGAAAGGCACTCCGGCCGAGCCTTCGCGCCCCCCGCTATGCGGGTCCCCCGGTTGAGTGCGTAGGCGGTATAGAATCGCTGCGTTACGACGCAGCGATTCTTTTCTTGCAACATGCAGCTATGCTTCTACGGGAACGGCCTCTTCCGCGCCTGTCGAAATGCGGTCGCCTTTGGCCAGATCGTCCAAGACGCGCAAATTTTCGCGTTCGAGCGCCTCGACTGCGGCGTCGGCACCCGCACGGCGATGTCCCACTGCGCGTTCGTCCTGCAGCACGGGTACGAGATATTCACCCGTATACGAGCGCTCGTTCTTGGCGAGCTGTTCCGGCGTACCAACCCCGACGACCGTGCCGCCGCGATCGCCGCCTTCCGGGCCGAGATCGATCAGATAGTCGGCCGTTTTGATGACGTCGAGATTGTGCTCGATGACGAGCACCGTGTTTCCGGTGTGCACCAGCCGCTGCAATACTTCGAGCAATTTGTGGATGTCGGCAAAGTGCAATCCGGTCGTCGGCTCGTCGAGCACGTAGAACGTGCGCCCGGTCGAGCGGCGCGAGAGCTCCGTCGCGAGTTTGACGCGCTGCGCCTCGCCACCCGAGAGCGTCGTCGCGGGCTGCCCCATCTTGATGTATCCCAAGCCGACGTCGCAGATCGTCTTCAGCTTGTTGTGTATGCGCGGGATCGCCGAGAAAAACGCGCTCGCTTCGTCCACGCGCATTTCCAGCACGTCGGAGATCGTCTTGCCCTTGTATTTGACCTCGAGCGTCTGCGCATTGTAGCGTTTGCCTTTGCAGACCTCGCACGGAACGTACACGTCCGGCAAAAAATGCATCTCGATCTTGATGATTCCGTCGCCTTGGCACGATTCGCAGCGGCCGCCCTTCACGTTGAACGAGAAGCGCCCCGGCGTGTAGCCGCGCATCTTCGCGTCCGGAACCATCGAGAACAGTTCGCGGATCTGATCGAACGCCCCGGTGTACGTTGCGGGATTGCTGCGGGGCGTGCGGCCGATAGGCGATTGATCGATGACGACCATCTTGTCGAGCTGATCGACGCCTTTGACGCTCCCGTACGTGCCCGCCGGCGGCTGACCGTGCAGATACTGGTTCAGCGCGCGCACGAGCACTTGGTTCACGAGCGTCGATTTTCCGCTGCCGCTCACGCCGGTAACGCACGCGAACACGCCGATCGGAAAATCGACGTCCACGCCGCGCAGATTGTTCGCCTTCGCGTTCTTGACTTTCAGCCAGCCGCGCGCATCCCGCCGCCGCTTCGGAATCGGGATGAATTTGCGGCCGGAAATGTATGCGCCGGTTTCGGAGTCCGCGTGCGCAATGACTGCTTCGAGCGTTCCGGCCGTGAGAATATGTCCGCCTTCGGCACCGGCGCCCGGTCCGATGTCGACCACCACGTCGGCGGAGCGGATGGTATCTTCGTCGTGCTCAACGACGATGAGCGTATTGCCCAGATCGCGCAGCGTGCGAAGCGTCGCCAGCAGCCGGTCGTTGTCGCGCTGATGCAAGCCGATAGACGGCTCGTCCAAAATGTACAGCACGCCCACGAGCGAGCTGCCGATCTGCGTTGCGAGGCGGATCCGCTGCGATTCACCGCCGGAGAGCGTCGTTGCAGAACGCGCGAGCGTGAGATAATTCAGGCCGACGTTCGTAAGAAATCCGAGGCGCGCGCGTATCTCCTTGAGCACTTGATGCGCGATTTGCTCTTCGCGTTCGCTCGGCCGCAGCTCGGCGAAAAAGCGCTCGCACTGCTCGATCGACATGCGCGTGAGTTCGTCGATGTTTTTACCGGATATGCGAACCGCAAGGGCTTCGGGCTTGAGGCGCGCGCCTTTACACTGCGGGCACGTCGAGGCCGACATGAACTTTTCGATGTCTTCTTTGACGTATTCGCTGGACGTCTCGCTATAGCGGCGCTGCAGATTGTTGACGACGCCTTCGAAGGTGGAGCGGTATTCCCATACTTTGCCGGCACGCGACTCGTATGCAAAGTTCTGTTCGCGGTCGGCGCCGTACAAAATGATGTCGAGCACTTCGTCCGACATCTTTTCGATGGGCGTGGTCGTCCTGACGCGGAACTTGCGCAGCACGCGTTCCAGCTGCTGCAAGTAATATGGATTCATCGACGGAAAACGGCCGCTGCCGATCGATTTGCTCCACGGCACGATGGCGCCGTCGTCGATCGATTTGGAACGATCGGGAATCACCTTCCACGGATCGATCTCGATCTTCTCGCCAAGGCCGCTGCAGCCCGCGCAAGCGCCGTACGGCGAGTTGAACGAGAACAGACGCGGCGCGAGCTCCTCGAACGAAAGTCCGCAATAGACGCACGCGAAGGCTTCGCTAAACGTGAGCTCGCGGTCATCGAGCAGCGCCGTCACGATGCCCGTGGACAGCCGCAGCGTCGTCTCGACGGAATCCGTCAGACGCTTGCGCACGTCGGGCTTCATCACCAAGCGGTCGACGATGACTTCTATCGTGTGTTTGCGCTTTTTGTCCAGGACGATTTTTTCACGTAGTTCTTTGGTCTCGCCGTCCACGCGCACGCGTGCGAAGCCCTCTTTGGCGATCTCCTCGAACAACTTGGCGTATTCGCCTTTGCGGCCGCGAACGAGCGGCGCGAGCAATTGAATGCGCGAACCTTCCGGCAGCGCCATGATGGAATCGACGATCTGTTCGCTGGACTGGGAGCTGATTTCACGGCCGCAGTTGTAGCAGTGCGGAATGCCGATGCGCGCGAAAAGCAAGCGCAGGTAATCGTAAATCTCGGTGACGGTGCCAACCGTCGAACGCGGGTTGCGCGAGGTCGACTTCTGGTCGATGGAAATCGCAGGCGAGAGTCCCTCGATGTAATCGACATCCGGCTTTTCCATCTGCCCGAGAAACTGGCGGGCGTACGACGAGAGCGACTCGACGTACCGGCGCTGGCCTTCGGCGTAAATCGTATCGAAGGCGAGCGAAGATTTTCCGCTGCCCGATAGCCCGGTAATGACGATGAGGCGGTTGCGCGGAAGAACGAGGTCTACGTTCTTGAGGTTATGCTCGCGCGCACCTTTGATGATGATGGAATCAAGCCCCCGGACGGCTTTACCGTTGCCGGCCGGGGGCGCAATCTGTTCGGGCATGCCGCCTATTCAACACGGGGGCGCTGGAAAATGTTTCAGGGAGCGCCCGCTCTCCGGGTTAGGGGGACGGTGGAGCGGATGCCGTGCCGACGGCTCCACGGATTTTGAAGTATTCGCCGACGATGACCAGCGTGCCGTACGCCAGGATCACTTGCTGGATGATCTCCGCAACGATCTTGCCGAGGAACGGAACGAAGCTCAGAATGCCGCCGGCGATGCCGCCGCAGATGCCGATAACGAAAATCAGCGCGATGATGATGAGCGTCGTCAGAAAGTTCTTCGTGACGATGTTCACCGACTCACTGAACGCCGCGCCTGCGCCTTCACCGGTCGCCACGGCAGCCGGAACGGCGTAGGTCCGTACGTCCATCAGCACGACGTCCGCGATCCATCCCAAAATCGGAATGAACGCGAGCACCACGCCGATCGCCATCCAGAGGAGGAGCGTCTGCATCGCGCCGCCATTGGAAAAAACGGCGGTGCCGTCCGCGAAATCGGCCGTACCGGTGCGCCACGCGGTGACGCCCATGCCGGTCGTCATGCCGACGGTGAGGATTTGAAGAATCGTGGCGATGGCGACCGTCAACAATCCGCCCAACATAATGGCGCCGAAGTTACCGGTGACCAGTCCGCCGCCGATAAACAGCTTGCTCACGATTTCGATGAGGATGCCGCCGGCCACGCCGATGATGATGGCCGGAACGGCGATGATCCAATTACCGGAAAGCAATTGCCACGCGCGGGAAAAGGTGCCGCCCAAGTCTGCTGAAGACTGCATAAAAACCTCCGAAACGAAGGATGCGGGCTCTGGTGGCGGTTGTTTCGCAAGCTAGGGTGACGGCGCCTGGTCTGCAGAGCGGCGTAGGAACAAATATTCCCCCACGACGACTACGGCGGCATAGGCCACGACGACTTCCATGA
>DAISWS010000029.1:0-6526 GCA_036826275.1 Vulcanimicrobiaceae bacterium | reverse complement strand
CGCCCCAGCTCAGCCCGCTGCCGGCCAAGGCCAGGCGCGCGAGCAGGTCGCCGGCCACGCCGGCCACGATTGCCAGCACGGCAATCAACAGTACGGCCGCTGCCGTCACCGCAAAACTGCGCCACGCGAGCGTGATGGACTCGACGACGGCATCCGTCGCACCGCGTTTGCCCACGATCACCGCCGGCATCGTGTAGATCAGAAAGATGAGATAGGCCCAGACGGAGAGCGTAAACGTCGGTATGACGAGCGCCGCGGCAATCAGGCCCAGAATCGAGAGCAGCACCAGCGCGAAAAATGCCTGGAGACCACTGCGCTGCAACGCCTGCATCCCGTCGGAAAAACGCGCCGTTCCCGTACTCCATGCGGCGGCGGCCATACCGGCGGTACACGCAATCGCCACGACGGCGGCGACCATTCGCAGCGCGACCGCGACAATCGTTTCCAGAAACTGCACGAATGCGCCGGGACCCTGCGCATTCATGTCGCCGAAAAACCCCCAGGAAAGTACGCCGGCATCAGCCAGCGCAATGGAAGCGGCGGCTCCCGCCGCGGCCACGACGATCGCCGGCACGACGATGATCCAGTTGCTGCGCAGCAGCTTCCAGGCGTGCGAAAACGTCGCGCCGACGCCCATACCGGCCGTCATTGCCGCGATGCTTCGCCGAGCAGATGCGAGGCAACTTCGTCGATTCCGGAAACGATCACGTGCGGCGGACGAGCATCGGGCGCGAGGCGTTCGTTGCGCACGTTCACCCAAATCGCGAACAGGCCGGCATCGAGCGCGCCGACGATGTCGCGTTCGTAGCGGTCTCCCACCATCGCACTCTGCGAAGGCGGCGTACCGAGCGTCGTGCACGCATGCGCAAACAGCAGCGGATCCGGTTTGAACATCCCCACCTAGTCCGACAAAAAGAGGGCGTCGAACCCTTCGGCGATCTGCAGCAGCGCGATCTTCTCTCGGTGCGTTTCCGACATGCCGTTGGTCAGCAGGCCGATTTTGATTCCGGCGCTTTTCAACTCGCGCAGCAAATCCATCGCGCCGGGGAAAAGTGCGTAATGCTTCTTGCGATAGACGTTGTAGCTGTTCGCGCTGCGTTGCGCAAGGTGCTCGTCGTCGATCCCGACGGTTCGCAGCGCGCTGTGCCACATGTTGACCCGGAAGTGTGAAAGTTTCGTCGTCAGCTCGGTGGCGCTGAGCCGGTGCCAGAATCCCTCCGCTTCGGCGATGTAGGCGCGTTTGAGCGCAAGCGCGTCGATGCCGTGCTCGGCCGCGATCTCCCGGGCGATCTCTTCCACGGCCGTCGTGTACGCGTAGGTGTCGTCATGCAGCGTGTCGTCGAGATCGAAGAGCACGCCGCGGATATCACCCATGCCCGAACCGTACCCGCAAGGAACGCAGTTCGTGCGGCCGCAGGCTGAAGCGAATGGTCTCCTCGATAATCTGCGCCGCTTCGTCCAGCGGCCGCTCGAGGCCATCCACAAAAAGCGCTTCCGTCATCCGCGCCGCGCAGCGCAGCGACACATCGCACGCAACGCCGTCGCACTCGCGTACGCGCACGATGACCCCGTTCCCGTCGTGCGCGGGCTTGCACGCGGCGACGAGCACGTTGTCTTCTTCGCACGCGAACAGCCGGACGCGCGGTTCGTGCGCGAAGCGCACCCACGCACGTTCGAGTGCCGCCGTGCCGACGCCCGAAAACGGCACGAACGCGTAGGAGAAGCGGTGCTCGCCGACGTCGGCGCGCTCATCGGGCCAACTGGTGCCGCGCAGCAGCGAGTGTCCGATCTGCACGCCGCCTTTCGGCAGCACGCGCGCGCTCCAGCCGTACGTGTCGAGCGCGAAGATGGCGGTACCGCTGCGCGCACCGTCGCGTGCCAGGGCGTAACGCTGGCCGGGTACTTCAAACTTTGCGCGCTCCGCCGGCGTATCGCGGCGCGCCGTACGCGTGATGCTGCCGTGCGGGGAGCCGTACGTGATGCGATCGGTTTGCACGGGCAGCCAGTTCTCTACGCGCAGCAACGTGTGCCGCTCGCGCCAATCAACCTGCAGATCGACGCGTACAAACGGTTCGCCCGCCAGAAGCGTCACGTGCATGCTTGCCGGCGAGCGCCCGAACAGAAAGTCCGCAACGAGCGCACCCGCATCCACGCGCGAGGACTTCGGTTGCGCGCGGTGCATGCGGCGTTCGTATCCGGCATCGATGTTCCACGCGTCCCACTGCTTGGGTTTGTCGTCGTACAGCGCAAGCACGTTGCCTTGCGAACAGACGCTGCGGCCGCCGGCAACGCGCAGGTCGAGGATCGCGCCGGCGGGCGTGACGTGCGCTTGCACCACGCCGTTATCGAAAATGAAGATGCCGTCGCGCTCCTGCGGCGTTACGGGCTGCGCCTGCGCAACCGGCGCCCTCGCGCGCGGCAGCATCGTTTCCGCGGATGCGAGCACCGAAGCAACGAGTTGTTCCGCGTGGGCATACTCGCGCGCAACCTCGTCGTAGACCGGACTAATCGACGTGCCGGGCAGCACGTCGTGAAACTGATTGCGCAGCACGATTTCCCAGCAGCCGTGCAGACGCTCTGAAAACTGACCGACGGCCGCGCGCGGCGCGTGGACGGCCACGCACCAGGACAGCAACTCTTCGGCTTCGCCCAGCGCGCGCTCCAGCAGCGCATTGTGGAATTTGACGTCATGGTGCGTCGTGTACACGCCGCGGTGATACTCGAGATACAATTCGTCGTCGTGTACGGGAAGCTGCGCGCGGTCCGCCGCGAGCTGCTCGAACCACGCGCGCGGATGAATCCAGCGGCCGAGCTTCGGCGCGCTCTGCAGCATATGCGCCGTGACGCCTCCGCCTCCGTCGCCGAATCCGAGCACAAGCGGTTCGTGCCGTTCGTACGCGGTTTTGACGCGCCAAGGATACGCGGGCCCGTCGTACGAGCGGATGAGCGCCGAGATAACGCCGCTGCCGTCCGGCCCCTGCCACACGAACTGCGGATACGGAAATTTCGTCGTGTCGTTCCAATTGAGTTTGGTCGTGCTGAAGAACCGGATGCCGGCATGAGCGAGCAGCTGCGGCAACGTGTTGGCAAAGCCGAACGTATCGGGAAGCCATGCAATGGCCGGCGTTATGCCGAAGCGGCGCTCGCAATACTCGCGGGCATACAGCATCTGCCGCAGCAGCGATTCGCCCGAAGGCACGTTGCAATCACTTTCCACCCACAGCGCCGCAACGTCCGGATCGAAACGTCCTTGCGCAATGTAGCCGTTTACGCGTTGAAATAGTCCGGCATCGTTTTCTTCGACGAACTTGTAGAGCTGCGGCTGGCTTTGAATAAACACGAAGGCGGGATCGCGATCGAGCAAATTGCAAGCGATTGCAAACGTCCGCTGCGCTTTGCGCCGGGTTTGCTCGTACGTCCAAAGCCAGGCGACGTCGAGATGGCTGTGCCCGAGCAGCAGCAGGCCATGGTCGTTGGAGGGGCCGGTGCCAGCATCGAGGCGACCCCGCACTACCGCTGCCTTGCGGCGCGGGCGCTCGTGCGAACGCGCGTTCAAATAGCGCCAGATGATGCCCGGCCCGGAGGGCAGGCCGTTCGTCGGAAGCGCGTCCAGTTCGACCTCGAAGATCAGTTCGCGCGCCCGTTCGCTCGGCGGCAGCACGACCTCGTGATGCTCTCGATCGAATGCGCCCGCCGTTTCACCGTCAACGCGCAGCAACGCACCGGTGCGGCTGCGGTATGCAACGCCTACCGCCTCGGATTGCGGCGGCAGCGTCGCGCTCAAATAAGCGAGCGAATCGTCGCGGCGCTGTTCGCGCAGGGGAATGGTGGCCATAGGCCTATGATTATCGCCGCGCCGGTGCGCGATTCTTGTCGATGATGGCCGCGATGATGAGCAAAAAGGCAGCCAGCCGGATGAAGTAGATGCCGGGATTGAGCTGCTCCGGCTGATTCATAACGCCGAGTACCAGACGTTCCACGCCGAGCAGTATCCATGCGCCCGTGAAGATCAAAAAGAACCGGTCGTTGGTGCGCCGCCAAAACCGCCAGAAGAACACGGCTGCGACGAAAAACCCGAACATGAGGGCACCGCTCAAAAACAGGTACATTACGCTTCCTCTTCCACCAGACCGTAGCAGAGCAGCGCGACGCCGACCAGCGCGGGAAGAAGCCGCCAGATTGAAAGATCGACGCCCTGCGTCAAAATAATGTTGTCGACGAACAGCACGGCGTTGTTCAGGCACAAACCGGCGAAGCACAAGCCGCTCCACATCAGCAGCCGGGTTCCGCTGCGGCGATAGCCGCGCAACAACAGCCACACGCACACCAAACTGGTGAGCGTGCAGAGGCTATAGACGATCTCCGCAGCGAGCACTACTCTTCGTTCTCCTCGTCACGTAGGCGGAACGCGTCCGCGAATTGCCGCGCGGCGTCGGGCCGCGAAAATACCAGTTCGATGACGCTGAAACGGCGCCGGCCGTACTCCTCAGCGAGCAGTTCGACCATCGCATCCAGGCGTCCGCTTGCTGCGTACCGGTATTCCTTGTCGGATATCGCGGCGGACAGTTTTTTGGCAGCCAGCCCTTGCAAACGCGAGCGGATCGAGTTTGAACTGCTCCGCATGATTGCGCTGATTTCGTCGACAGTCCACACCCGCTCCGGATTGGCGCGCAGAATCAACAGCACTTCGATCTGTTCGATCGAGTTGATGTTTTTATTGATGAATGTTCGGAATTCCGAAGAGAATTGTCCGTGCGCCACGCTGTGTGGCGTTTCGGTTTAGTTGCCGACCAATTCCTTGAGCGCGTGCTCGAAGATCTTCGGCGCTTTGCCCTGGAACAGCAGCGATTCGTTCCCACCGATTTGCTTGCGCAGCTCGATGAGTTCGTCGCGCAGCGCCGCCGCTTTTTCGAATTCCAGGTTGGCTGCGTACTCGCGCATCTTCTTTTCCAACTCGGACGCCATGCGCATCGCCACGTCGCGCGGAAGTTTCTCGCGCCGGATGTCCGCTTGCGCCTCTTCCGTTGCGCCCACCATGCTCAAGATGTCGCGCACTTCCTTGCGCACGCTGCGCGGTTCGATACCGTGCTCGGCGTTGTACGCAACTTGCAGCTCGCGCCGCCGCCGCGTCTCACCAATCGCCCTGGCCATCGATTCGGTAACCGCATCGGCATACATGATGACCTTGCCCTCGACATGGCGCGCGGCGCGGCCGATCGTCTGAATCAGCGAGGTCCCACTGCGAAGATAGCCCTCTTTGTCCGCATCCAAAATGCCGACCAGGGACACTTCGGGCAAGTCGAGCCCTTCGCGCAGTAAGTTGATGCCGACCAGAACGTCGAAAACGCCGAGGCGAAGATCCCGCAAGATCGCGACGCGTTCGAGCGTGTCGACTTCGCTGTGCAGATAGCGCACTTTGAAGTTCATTTCGATGAGAAAGTCGGTCAAATCTTCGGCCATTTTTTTGGTCAGCGTGGTCACGAGCACGCGTTCTTTGCGCTCGACGCGCAGACGGATCTCTTCCATGAGATCGTCGACCTGATTGCGGGTGGGCCGCACGTCGACTTCCGGATCCACCAAACCGGTTGGACGGATGATCATCTCCACGACTTGCGCGCTGCGGCCGATTTCGTACGTGCTCGGCGTGGCCGACACGTAGACCACTTGATTGACGTGTTCGTCGAACTCTTCATACGTGAGCGGGCGGTTGTCCAGTGCGCTCGGCAAACGGAAGCCGTGCTCCACGAGCGAAAGTTTGCGCGAGCGGTCGCCGCCGTACATCGCATGCACCTGCGGCAGCGTCACGTGCGATTCGTCGATGAACAGCATCCAGTCTTTCGGAAAGAAGTCAAGCAGGCACCACGGCGTCGATCCGGGTTCGCGCCCGGTCAGGTGGCGCGAGTAATTCTCGATGCCGTTGCAGTAGCCGACTTCACGCAGCATGTCGAGATCGTACCGCGTGCGCATCTCCAAGCGCTGCGCTTCGAGCAGCTTGCCGTTCTCCTTGAACAACCGCAAGCGCTCTTCCAGTTCCGCTTCGATCGAATGGATCGCGCGGCGCATTTTTTCGTCCGGCGTGATGAAGTGCTTGGCCGGAAAAATCAGCAGCTCGTCCTTGCTTTCGACGTATTCGCCCGTCATGATGTTGACGACGTTGATAGCGTCGATTTCGTCCCCGAAGAACTCGATGCGGTGGATCAGTTCCTCGTCGACGCCCATATATTCGAGCGTATCGCCCCGCACGCGGAACGTTCCCCGCACCATGTTCAGATCGTTCCGGCGGTATTGCATGTCGACGAGTTTGCGCAGGAGCACGTCGCGATCCATCTGTTCGCCGACGCGCAGCTTCACCGACATTTCCATGTAATCCGAGGGCGATCCCAAGCCGTAGATGCACGACACGGACGCGACGATGAGCGTGTCACGCCGCGTCAGCAGCGATTGCGTCGCGGAATGGCGCAGGCGCTCGATCTCGTCGTTGATCGAGCTGTCTTTTTCGATGTAGGTGTCGGTCTGCGCGATGTAC
>DAISWS010000028.1:0-25213 GCA_036826275.1 Vulcanimicrobiaceae bacterium | reverse complement strand
CCCTGCTCAGGTCAGTGACGATCTTCAGTCAATGATTGCCGCGATAACGCCGCGCTTACGCGGAGGATGCGGCGGCGTTTGCACAGCGGCCGCGTGGATTGCGGTGCGCGGAAACGCGGGCACCGATATCCGTTCGCGCGCCAAAGCGCACAATTCCGGCAAATTAGAGTGCATAGAGTCCCTCGTCTTTCGATTGAGCGGAAGAATCGCGTTCTTGTAAGAGTTGGTATAAACGGCGCCGTGCGCTCATTAAGCGGAAGCGTACGGTCGGGTGCGGCGCGTGCAGGATCGAACCGATCTCGCGGCTCGATAACCCTTCGAAGTAATGCAGCACGACCACCGTGCGCTGGCCCTGCGGCAGCTGCTGGAGCGCGCGCCACAAATCGATGATCGCTGCCGTATCCTCCGTGTACGCGGCGTCCGGTTCAAACGCAGAGGCGCTGCGCGCAACCTTTTGCTTGAGCGCTTCACGCACGACGATGCGGTAAAACCACGCCCCAAAGGCACCGGTATCGCGAAGACCGCTGATGCCTCGAAACATAACGACGCACGCCTCTTGCGCAGCGTCCTCCGCCGCCTGCGTATCGGACATGATGGCGCGAGCCAGGCGGTATGCATCGGGCCAGACGGCTTCCAAGAGCCGCTCGATGTCGGCGGCGCTTCCTGTCCGGGCGGCTTGCACGAGTTCCGCCGACACCTGTAGGCGCATGCGTTCTCCTTGGTTGAGCGATAGTTTCACTCTCTAGAGCGCCAAAACATCGAAAGTGTTTGACCGTACCGCGCTGAAGGGCCGGGCATGACGTCTCAGGACGAACGGGACATAGGAGCTTTGGTAGATGCGTTTTTCGATGCGTTCACCAATCGCGGCGGCACCGCAGCGAACGTTGACTCGCTCTACGGCGCGTTTCTGCCCGAGGCGGTTATCGTCAAGAACGCCGGCGCGAGGCCCGTTACCTACGACGTTCGCGGCTTCATCGAACCGCGACGCGAGTTGCTGAACGGTGGCTCCGTCGCCGATTTTCGCGAGTGGGAAATCTCGGGGCGCACCGAGATCTTCGGGAACATCGCGCAACGCTTTAGCCGCTACGCAAAAAGCTGGATCGAGGACGGCGAGGCACATTCCGGCAGCGGCGCAAAAGCAATGCACTTCGTACGAACGGCCGCAGGCTGGAAAATTGCTTCGCTCGTATGGGATGATGATGACTGAACGGCGCTACGATTATCAGATCGTTGACGTTTTTACCACGTCGCGCTTGGAAGGCAATCCGCTCGCGGTATTCCCAAGCGCGCAGGGCCTTTCCGACCGCGACATGCAGCGCATCGCCGCCGAAATGAATCTCTCCGAGACGGTGTTCTTTTTCGCGCCCACGTCGGCGGAAGCGCTCGTCAAGGTGCGCATTTTTACACCGCGGCGGGAAATGCCGTTCGCCGGTCATCCCACGGTCGGCAGCGCGTTCGTTCTTTCGCGTCAACGCGAGCTTCCCGAACGCTTCGGCATCGAGGAGAACGTCGGCGTCGTTCCAATCGAAGCCGACACCGACGGCAGCGGCAACCGCCGCTTTTGGCTGACCACCCCGGAGATTACATTCATGGATACGCTCGATGCGTCGTTTGCTGCGCGGCTGCTGGGAGTTTCGCCGCACGACGTCGCGGCGGCGCCGCCGCAATACGTTTCGGCCGGCAGCCCGTTCCTGTTCGTTGCGCTCAACAGCGCCGAAGCGGTCGATCGAGCCGCGCTTCAAACGGCACACTTGCAGGAAGCGATCGGTGCGGTAAACGCAGTCGGAACGTTCGTGTTCGCGCGTAAAGACCCGCGCTCGTTATCGAATTTCGACGTGCATTCGCGTATGTTCGCGCCGCAGTCCGGTATCTCCGAAGATCCCGCTACCGGGAGCGCAACCGGGCCGCTTGCCGCCTACATGCGTGCGAACGGATTGCTTCCGGGCGGCCCGGTCGAGTTTTTCAGCGAGCAAGGCGTTAAGATGGGACGGCGCAGCGTCCTGCAGGTGCGCGTCGGCGAATCGAACGGCGGCGTGAGGATTCGCGTCGGCGGCACGGTCGTGCCGGTCGCCGAGGGAACGCTCAGGCTGGAGTAGCGCGGCGGCTTACTGCCACGCGTTGACGATCGCGCGTGCGAGACGCCCCATGAGCAATTGCGCCGAGTTGTCCGGCGACCAGCTCTTGTCCGGAATGTCGTACGTGAATGCGGAGATCACGATCGGGCCGTTTTTCGCATACACGATCGCGACGTCGTTTCGCACGTCTTCCAGCGCGCCGGTCTTATTGCCGACCGTGATGCCGCTCAAGTAGCGCGGAATCGCGGCCTGATCGCTTTGATTTTTCAGCATGCGGACGGCAAGATCGCACAGATCTTTGCGAATGGTATCGCACGTAGCAAAATGCGCCATGACCGACGCCATTTCGCGCGCCGTCGTCTTGCCTAAGCCGAACGTTTTTTGATCGGCTGGCACCGGGCCCGATGGCGGCATAAACACCTTCTTGTACAGCCAGGTGTTTTTCAGGCCCAGCGAGCGGATACGGTCGTCGATATTTTGCAATCCCAACCGGTCTATCGCGAGATTCGTGGCGGTGTTGTCGCTCTGGATGACCATCATCCAAAGCGCGTCCTTGAGCGTGAGGTTGAGCGGCGTATCGAAGAACTGCAGTACGCCGGATCCCTCCACCTGGTTCGCTTTGGTGAGCACGAGGCGGTCGGCTAACGACGCTTTGCCTTCCTCGACGTCTTTGAGCGCATCGTAGAGTATCGTGAGCTTGATTACGGACGCGGTCGGGACCGGCGTGTCGGCGTTCACGGCGACGGTTTTGCCACTCCGCAAATCGGTGGCGAAAAGCGCAACCTTGCCGCCGAATGGGGTTATCGCCGTCTGCAGCTGCGCTTGGAGCAGCGTATCCTCTTGAGCAAGTGCCGGTGTGCAACAGAGCAACAGCAATGAGGCGATGATGGTGAGAAAACGCATGAATTATCCTCCGGCTATGGCTCCGACGATGAGAAACGGTTCGCTGCCGCGCGCAACCGAATCAGGCAGCGCGGTATCGGGTGATTCGTGGGACAGGTCACGTTCGCATGCAAAGAAGCGGATGAACGGCCGGCGCTTCTGTGTGGCTTGATCGCGCATCGTGCCGCGCAGCATCGGATACCGCGTTTCGATTTCGTCCAATACCGAACGCTGCGTTGCCACGCCCGGCAATTCAATTTCCAGCTCGCCTGAGATCTTCGCCAATGTCCGCAGATGCGGCGGAAGGACGACGCGGATCACGCCAGCGTTTGCACTTCGACCGAAAGAACCGCCGGCAAGTTTTGCACGATCGCGTTCCATGAATCTCCGCCGTTCGCCGACGAGTACACCTGGCCGCCGGTCGTGCCGAAATACACGCCGCAGGATTCCAGCGAATCGACCGCCATCGCATCGCGAAGCACGTTCACGTAACAGTCGCGTTGCGGCAGTCCGTTCGTAAGCGCTTCCCACTCGTTGCCGCCGATGCGGCTGCGGTAGACTTGCAACTTGCCGTCCAACGGAAAATGCTCGGAATCGCTCTTGATGGGAACGACGTACACCGTGTCCGGCTCGTGCGCATGCACGTCCACCACGAAACCGAAGTCGGTCGGAAGATTGCCGCTGACCTCGTGCCACGATTCACCCGCGTCGTCCGTGCGCATCACGTCCCAATGTTTTTGCATGAACAGGACGTTCGGGCGCGAGCGATGCATCGCGATCCGGTGCACGCAGTGCCCAACCTCCGCATCGGGATCCGGAATGAACTCGGACTTCAACCCGCGGTTGATCGGTTTCCACGAGCTGCCGCCATCGTCGCTGCGAAACGCTCCGGCCGCGGAGATGGCAACGAATAAGCGCTTGGAATCCGCAGGATCTTGAACGATGGTGTGCAGACACATACCGCCCGCACCCGGTTGCCATGAGGAGCCGGTGCTGTGCGTGCGCAGTCCGGATAATTCGCTCCACGACGTGCCGCCGTCGGTCGACTTGAAAAGCGCGGCGTCTTCGACGCCGGCAAAGACGGTTTCCGGTTCGGTCAGCGAGGGCTCCAAATGCCACACGCGCGCGAATTCCCACGGATGCGGGGTCCCGTCGTACCACTGATGCGTGCCCGGAACGCCGTCGTATTTGAATTCGTTTCCGGCGGTGGTCCACGTTTTTCCGCCGTCGTCGGATCGCTGCATCACCTGACCGAACCACCCGCTGGTTTGAGATGCGTAGATGCGATCCGGATTGATTGGAGATCCTTTGACGTGATAGATCTCCCAGCCGGCAAAATGCGGTCCGCTGACATCCCACCGCTCGCGCTTTTCGTCCGACGCTAGAATGAACGCGCCTTTGCGCGTTCCCACGAGGACACGTACGCTGCTCATCGCGCACCTCCGCACGGGCGGATTTCCAGGGTTCCCGGGCCGCTCCTCCGTATGCGAACCGTTGTGAAAAAAGTCAACGTGAACGACATCGAAGAGGTTGCCTGGACATCCCCCAAAGGCAAATTTGCCGGCTTCGGCAAGGAAATTTCCGAGGCGCTCGGACGCGACCCCCGCGCCACCGACGTTATGCTGCGTCATCCGTTCGACGTCGAAATTTTACGCGTGCCGCCGGGCAAAGCGCCGTACATCTATCACTCGCACAGCGCGCAGTGGGAGTTTTATCACATCATCGCCGGGAGCGGAATAGTGCGCCACGAACACGGCACAACACCCGTCGTGACGGGCGATGCGTTCATTTTCAAACCGAACGAAGCGCACCAGCTGGTGAACGACGGCGCGAGCGATCTCATCGTGTACGTCGTGGCCGACAATCCGTTCGGCGAAGCGCATTACCATCCCGATAGCCGCAAGTGGTCCGTTCCCATCCCGGAACGCCGCTTTCTGCGTTCGGAAAACTTGGACTATTTCGACGGCGAGGAATAAACCGCCGGCCGGGATGGGTGCCGGCTTCGTCCATCCGGGCGGATTTTGCCGCCGATCTTTTACCACTTGCACAAAGGCGGCCCGCGCCTCTTGTGCAACCGTTCGGCATACCACCGCACGTAAAGGGGACGAAGACGAACGATGGCTGAACTGCGCGACTTCCTTGAACTCTCGTACGCCGAACTCGAGGAAATGAATCTGCAGGCCAAACAGCAGCGCAAAGACCGCGCGAAGGCCGACAAGATTCAGGAACAGCGTCTGAAGTACCTGACCGACGAGAAGCGCATCAAAGCGGTCACGGTGCTCTTCAGCGACCTTGAAGGCCGCCTGCAGATGCTGGATTACGACAAGAAGTTTTTGCTCAAGTCGTACGACAACCTCACGTTCGACGGATCGTCGATTCGCGGATTCACCGCGCAACGCGAAAGCGATTTGCGCCTGTTCTTAGACTGGGGATCGTTCTATTGGGCGCCGGCCGATGTGTTCGGTCCGGGCAAGGTGCTCGTTTTCGGCGAGGTCGAGGATCGCGAAGGTAAGCCCTACGCCGGCGACGTGCGCGGTTTGCTCAAAACGTTTTCGGACGAGTGTTTCGAGCGGCACGGCTACACGCTCAACGCCGCAAATGAAATCGAAGGCTTTCTTTTCCAAGGTTTGGACGCGGAGCGGCGCTTTCACGAAACCGGCAAATTCGAATACGTGAATACCGGCGGATACTATCATTCGCTTCCCGGCGATCCGCTGCGCACGTTCATCGATTCGGTTGCGGAAGTTCAGCGCGCGATGGGCTTCCAAAACGAAAAGGACCACCCCGAAGTCGCGCCCTCGCAGTTTGAGATCAACTACTCGTACGGCGAAGTCGTCGCAGCCGCGGATCAGATTCAGTTGTATAAGCTGATTTGCCGCCAAGTGGCGACGAAGTTCGGCATGACCGCGAGTTTTTTACCGAAGCCGGTCGTGGGCGTCAACGGTAGCGGCATGCATACCAACGTCTCCGTGAGCAAAGGCGAGAAGAACCTCTTCTGGGATCCGCAAGGCGAGGAAAAACTCAGCGAGTTCGCATGGAAGTTCGTGGATCGCATTCTTACGGCCGGCAACGACATCTGCTTGATGCTCAACGCCAGCGTGAACGCGTACCGGCGTCTCGACCCGCACTTCGAAGCGCCCAACCAGATCAAAGCATCGGCCGTCGACCGCGGTTCGATGGTGAGAATCCCGATCGGGAACGAGCGCAGTTCGCGCGTCGAAGTGCGCTCCGTCGGTCCGGACGCCAACCCGTACATGGTCATGCTGTCCGTCTTCAAGACGGGGATGGACGGCGCGATCAGCGCCGAGACCAACCTGCGCCAAGCCGAGCACTATCTGCCGGACAACATCTACGATGCGCTGGAAAATTTCCGTGAATCCAAGTGGACCGCCGGCCTGCTGGGCGCCGAGGTGAAGGGCCGCTATGCCGACCTCAAACAGGCCAGCGCGGACCGGTGCCCGCGTCTGCTCGGCACCTTCGTGAAACCGCAAGAAGTGCAGTACCACCACGAAGTCTACAACCAGTACCTCTGGAACCTGTTCTAAAGGCGGCCCGGCAGCGGCTGCCGCCAAAGGGGGTAGCCAGCGGGCCGGGGACCCTGTATACTCGAACCTGTTTTCTCCCGGGGACGCTCCCCGGAAAAATCCCCGCGAGCCGGGGTAGTGATGGGCGTCAGGTCCATCACTTCGCTAGGGTCGCGCCACGATGTTCGGCATCGAGGACGCGGCCGTCAACCACCTAGTGTAAAGGACAACTGAAAATGGCGACCCCGAAAACCAAGCGCGCCGTCAAAGAGCGGCGCACGAAGCGCAAACCCTGTAATTTCTGCGCCGAAAAAGCGCACGACATCAATTATAAGGACGTAGCGCGCCTCAAGAAGTTCGTCTCGGAACGCGGCAAGATTCTGCCGCGCCGCATCTCGGGCAACTGCGCCCGCCATCAGCGCCTGCTCACCGTCGCCGTGAAGCGCGCGCGCGTCATCGCATTCCTGCCGTTCGTCACGGAGTAAGGCCATGAAGCTCATTCTTCAGGGCGACGTAAAGGCGCTCGGGAAGAAGGGCGACCTCGTCGACGTCGCCGAGGGCTACGCCCGCAACTTTTTGTTGCCGCGTAAGCTGGCGGTCGAGGCGAACAAGGGCGCTCTGACGATGCTTTCCGAGCAGAAAGCAGCCAAGCAAAAGCGTGAAGCGCAGCAGCTCGCGGAAACCCACGAGCTTGCTAAGCTGTTGGAGAGTAAACCGGTCGCCGTGCGGGCAAAAGCGGGCGGCAACGGCAAACTCTTCGGCACGGTCACGAATGCGGACATCGCTCAAGCGATTTCGCAGACGTTCGCCGTTTCGGTCGACAAACATAAGGTCGAAGTGAAAAACGCAATCAAGGCGCTTGGCATCTACCCGGTCGAGATCCGTTTAGGGAAGAACATCGTCGCAAAGACGACCGTCAGCGTCGTCGCAGCGTAAGCCGTCATGGCCGGAACCGGCGAAAACCCGTATCTCTCGCGCTTTCGCCGCAAATTCAGCAGCGAAGACGAGATGAGCCGTTACGTGTCCGCGCTGTACGACGTCTTCGCGAACACGATCGGCTCGGATAAACTCGTGCTGCGCGCAGGCAAAATGAACGCGCTTAAAATGATGCGTTCGGCGGCGCTTCCCGACCGTTTGTGCGCTCTGCAGCGCCTGGTGTTCGAAGATCCGACGCTCGAGCGTGTCAACGGACGCGCCAATTCGCGGCGCGTGATTTCGGAGATCGAAGAGCAGCTCGCCGACCTCATAGCGCAAAAGAGCGTCGAAGATTCCATCGAGCGCAAAATCAACTCGAAGATGATCGAGCGCCATCAGGACTACCTGAAAGATCTGAAGATGGAGGCGCTCCGCGAAGACGCGGGGCCCGAAACGCCTTCCACCCAAAAGAAACTCGAAGAACTCGACAAATTGAGCGCGCGCGGACTTGCGGCTTCCGCACTGCAGCTCTTACGTCCGCAATCGCTCAAAGAAGTCGTGGGGCAAGAGTCTGCGATCCGCTCCCTGCTTGCGAAAATTTCCTCGCCATACCCGCAACACGTGATTCTCTACGGGCCGCCGGGCGTCGGTAAAACGACGGTCGCGCGCTTGGCGCTCGAAGTTGCAAAGACGCGCGCGTATACGCCCTTCAAGAAAGACGCGCCGTTCGTGGAAGCGAGCGGCACGACGCTGCGCTGGGATCCGCGCGAGACCACGAATCCGCTGCTGGGCAGCGTGCACGACCCCATCTATCAGGGCAGCCGCCGCGAATTTGCCGAAGGCGGGATTCCCGAGCCGAAGCTGGGCCTGGTCACGCGCGCGCACGGCGGCGTCCTGTTCATCGACGAGATCGGCGAAATGGATGCGCTCTTGCAGACGAAGCTGCTCAAAGTACTCGAAGATAAAAACGTCACGTTCGAATCGTCCTACTACGACGAGTCCGCGCCGAACGTTCCGGAATACATCAAACGCCTCTTCAAAGAAGGCGCGCCGGCCGATTTTATTTTAATCGGCGCGACGACGCGCGAACCCGAGGACATCGATCCCGCAATCCGTTCGCGCTGCGCGGCCGTCTATTTCGAACCCCTCACGCAGCATCAAATCGTCACCATCGTCAACGGCTCGGTCAAGCGCCTCAAGGCAAAGGCCGCGCGCGGCGTTGCGCCGCTCATCGCCTCCTACACGATTGAAGGCCGCAAAGCGGTGCAAATCGTGGCGGACGCCTACGGCCACGCGCTCTACCGCCAGCGTGAAAACCACGTAACGATTACCGAAGAAGACGTGCGTGACGTCGTGCAGGCCGGGCGGCTCGTGCAACACACGATCGTCAAAGCGCGCGGAACGCGCGAAATAGGCAAAACGTTCGGCTTAGGCGTTCTGCATTATCTTGGCAGCATTATCGAGATAGAAGCGGTGGCATTCGGCGCGAGTGCGACGGGTAAAGGCACCGTGCGTTTCAACGATGCGGCGGGCGCAATGGCCAAAGACAGCGTGTTCAACGCCGCCGCGGTATTACGCGCCGTCACGGGTCTGGATACCGCCAACTACGATCTGCACATCAACGTGATTGGCGGCGGCAACATCGATGGGCCGTCGGCGGGTCTGGCGATTTTTCTCGCGCTCTACTCCGCGCTCACCAAGACGCCGTTGCCCCAGGACGTGGCTATTACGGGCGAGCTCTCCATTCAGGGGAAAGTGCGTCCGGTCGGAGGCATCGTCGAGAAGCTCTATGCCGCGCGGCAAGCCGGTATGCGCGCCATACTGGTCCCCAAGGAAAACGTGCGCGAAATTGACCGTTCGCTCGCAGGAATCGACGTCATCCCCATTGCGTCGGTCGAGCAAGCCTTTCGCGCGTTATCTCTCCACAAGAAATCCACAAGGCGACCGGCACGCGGGCGGCGGAGTAGTTCCGCTCGCTCATGAGCATCACCAATCTTCCGGTCGTCGACCGCATCCCGCCGCAAAACCTCGAGGCGGAGATGGCGTTGCTCGGCTCCATTCTCGTCGATCGCGAGATCATGGGCGTCGTCAGCGAAATCGTGCGCAGCGAAGATTTTTACGCGCACGTGCACGAGACGATCTATCAAGCGCTGCACCATCTCTACGATCGCGGCGAACCGCTCGACAAAATCACCGTCGCCGAAGAACTGCGGCGCCGCAGCGAGCTCGAGAACGTCGGCGGACTCTCGTATTTGAGCTCGCTGATGGATACCGTGCAGACGGCGGCGTCGGCGGCATATTATGCGAAGATCGTGCGCGAAAAAGCCGTGCTGCGACGGCTCATTCACGCGGGTACGCGCATCACGCAGCTGGGGTACGAAAACGAAGAAGACGTAGACGGCGCGCTCGATCAGAGCGAGCAGATGGTCTACGACATCGGCCAGCGCCAGATGCAAGGCGATTTCACCCCGGTGGGCCGGCTGCTCAAAAAAGCCTTCGAAAGCATCGATCAGCGCTTCCATAACCGCGGCGGGCTGACCGGACTCACCTCCGGCTTCCACGACGTCGACGAGATGACGGCCGGCTTTCAGCCCGGCAATTTCATTATTTTGGCGGCGCGCCCCGGCATGGGCAAGACGTCGTTTGCGCTGAACATGGCCGTTTCCGCGGCACGCGCCGAAACGGCGCCGATCGCGTTTTTCTCGCTCGAAATGTCGAACGACGAACTCGTGCAGCGTTTGATTTGCGCGGAAGCCGAGATCAGCATGCACGACATGCAGCGCGGAAACATCAAGCCGCATCAATGGGAGAAGATCTCCGACGCCATGGGCGTGCTCAACGAGTTGCCGATCTATCTGGACGATTCGGGCGGTCTCTCTGTTTCGGAAATCCGCAGCCGCTGCCGCCGCATGAAGTCCGGCCAGGGGCTTTCCGCCGTCTTCATCGATTATTTGCAGCTGGTCCACCCGAGCGTTTTGAGCAAAGGCGTCAATCGCAACGAAGAGCTTTCGGACATCTGCCGCACGTTGAAGACGACGGCGAAGGATTTGGAAGTGCCCATCGTCGCGCTCGCGCAGCTCAACCGCGGCGTCGAGGCGCGCACCGATAAACGCCCGCTGCTGAGCGACCTTCGCGATTCCGGTTCGCTCGAGCAAGAGGCGGACATGGTCGCCTTCCTGTTCCGTGAGGGCTATTATCACAACGAAGTTCCCGAACCCGACCTCACGGAGTTTATCATTGCCAAGCATCGCAACGGTCCGACCGGAATGGTGAAGCTGCGCTTCCAGCGCGAGTTCACGCTGTTCAAGCCGTACGGCGATCTCACGCACTTTCCGGCACCCTAGCGCATGAAGCTTTCGCATCTGAGTCTCGGCGTTACGGATCTCAACGCGTCCGAAGCGTTTTACCGCGACGTACTTGGGCTCTCGACCAAGCGCGAAGCCGACGACGTGCGCGTCGCGTGGCCCGATTTTCTTCTGGTGCTCAGCGAAAAGCCGCCGGCCGACCGGAGCAAGTTTCATTTCGGTTTTCTCGTGGACAGCGCTGCGGACGTCGACGCATGGGCGCAGCGGCTGCGCTCGCATCACGTCCAGATCATTTCGGGCTCGGCCGGCGATAACGGAAACCGCCAGCTCTTTTTCCTCGATCCCGACCAATACGTCATCGAGATCTACGCGCACAGCGCGCGCTGACGCAGGACTTGACTCTGACGTAGCGTCATAGTCTATCCTCTGCCTTGAGGAAACCCGATGCAAGTCACGGCAAAACGATTACGGCAGGCCAAGCAGTTTGCCAAAGAGGCCGGCGTCACGGTGCGCACCCTGCATCTGTACGACCGCCTCGGGCTGCTGCACCCCGCTAAGCGCACCGAGTCCGGCTACCGCCTCTACGGTGAGGCCGAGCTCGAACGGCTCGAGCAGATCATGGCGCTGCGCTTCGTCGGCTTTAGACTCGAACACATCAAGGAGCTCTTACAGGGGCCGAAGTGGCCGCTCGTCGTGGCGCTGCGCATGCAGCGCGAGATCGTCGCGCAGCAAAAGCGCAAACTCGAGAGCGCGCTCGCGGCGATCGACCAAGCGGCGGCGACACTGGAGTCCGACGAATCGGCGGACCGCTGGAGGATGCTCTGTTCTATCATCGAGGCATTCAAAATGGAAGACGATTGGAGCTGGACCAAAAACTATTACTCGGAAGACGCGCAAGCTAAGATCGCCGAGCGGGCGAAAACGATTCCGAAAGAAACGATCGAACAAGGGCAGCGCGACTGGGCGGCGCTCATCGCGGACGTGGAAGAGGCGGCCGCAAACAACCTCGATACGTCAAGCGAACGCGCACAGGCGCTCGGAGCGCGCTGGCGCGCACTGCTCGCGCAATTCACCGGCGGCGACGCCGGCATTCAGCAGGGGCTAAATACGCTTTGGTCCGATCCCACGCACTGGCCGAAAGACTTCAAAAAGCCGTGGAGCGATGCGGCAGACGCATGGATCAAAAACGTCATCAGCTGCGCTTAAACGGACATGAGCGCGGCCCAGTCGTCGCGGCTGATGCGTAGTTCGTCTTCGTTCATCTGGGCGAGCGGTTTCTTCGGAAGCCGCTCGCGTTCGCATAGATCGCGAGCCGATGTGTCGGCGAACAGCAAGCCGGTCACGAGTTCGCCGCGTTCGCGCGCTTCGTGCATCACGCGCAGCGCGCCGATGCGGTCCGACGCATCGTAGTCGCGCTCGAGCTTGCGCAGCAGCACGCGGTCACCGTTGTCGAACTGAATTTCCTGGACGGTGCCGGGCTCGTAGTCAACGGTGATTTCCTGGCTGCCCAGGATGAAGTCGGCGGCGTGCAGCACCGCGTGGTGTTCTTTGACGTAGTTGTAGCTCTTCGTGGAGCCCTCGTGATCGTTGAACGTGACGCAGGGGCTGATAACGTCCAGAATCGCGATGCCGTGGTGCGAAAATGCCGCCTGCAGGAGCGGGATCAGCTGCTTACCGTCGCCGGAGAACGATCGCGCGACGAACGTCGCGCCGAGTTCTATCGCCAGACCGCAGACGTCGATCGTTTCAAACTCGTTGACTTGGCCTTTTTTGAGCACCGAGCCGCGATCGGCAGTCGCGGAGAACTGGCCTTTCGTCAAGCCGTAACAGCCATTGTCCTCGATGATGTACGTCGCATCGACGTTGCGGCGCATCATGTGGCAAAACTGGCCCAGACCAATGCTGGCGGTATCGCCGTCGCCGCTGATGCCGAGCACCATGAGCTCGCGGTTGGCAACTTTCGCGCCGGTAGCGAGTGAAGGCATGCGGCCGTGGACGCCGTTGAATCCGTGCGCGCGGTCCACAAAGTATGCGGGCGTTTTCGAAGAGCAGCCGATGCCGCTCATCTTCGCGAGCTTATACGGGTTGACGCCGTAGTCGTACAGCGCCTTGATCAGATTGTTGGTAATCGAGTTGTGGCCGCAGCCCGCGCAGAGCGTGCTCGCGGAGCCTTTATAGACGTCGCGCGTGAGGCCGAGGACGTTGGTGTTTGCTTTGGTTTCCATCAGGCAAGTACCGGGCTTTCGGCCGCCAGAATCGGCTGCGTAACGGCGGACGCGTCCACCGGCACGCCGTTGTAGTGACGAATGGAGCGCACGCGCTCGACGAGATGCGCGGGGAGTTCCTCGCGGAGCAGTCCGTATACTTGACCGTCGCGGTTTTGCTCGACGACGTACACGCGCTCGTGACGTTCGACGAACGCCGTAACATCCGCAGAGAACGGCAGAGCGCGAACGCGCAGATAATCGGCCTCGAAGCCTTGCTCGCGCAGTTGATCGCGAGATTCGACGACGGCGTGGTGCGTCGTCCCGTATGCGATGATGCCGGCGGGCTGACCGCTGTCTTCGATAACCGGCTGCGGCACGTATGCGCGCGCCGTGTCGTGTTTGCGCGCGAGGCGGTCGAGGTTATTTTGGAAGACGTCGGGATTCTCCGAATACAACGCGCGCTCGTCGTGTCCCGATCCGCGCGTGAAGTATCCCGCGAGCGGATGCTCCGTGCCCGGTAACGTGCGGTAGGGAATGCCGTCGCCATCCACGTCTTTATAGCGCCCCCACGATCCGAGCTGCTCGAGTTGCTGCGCGTCGAGCACCTTGCCGCGATCGAAAGGCTTCTCCGGATATTCGAGCGGTCTGGTCATCCAGAGGTTCATGCCGAGATCGAGATCCGATAGAACGAAGACGGGCGTCTGAAAGCGGTCGGCCAAATCGAATGCGGCCATCGCAAACGCGTATGCTTCGGCGACCGTTGACGGCAGCAGCACGACGTGCTTGGTATCGCCGTGCGAGAGCGTGTATGCGGATGCGACGTCGCCCTGCAACGTGCGCGTCGGCAAACCGGTCGACGGGCCCGCGCGTTGCACGTCGAAGACGACGCCCGGCAATTCCGCATAGTAGCCCAGACCGGCGAACTCGGCCATCAACGAAAGTCCGGGACCGGAGGTAGACGTCATCGCGCGCGCGCCGGCCCACGTAGCGCCGAACACCATGCCGATTGCGGCCAGTTCGTCTTCCGCTTGAATAATGGCGGCCTTACGCTGTCCGGTTTCTTTGTCGGCGCGAAAACGATCGCAGTAAGCAATGAACGATTCGCACAGTGACGATGACGGCGTGATGGGATACCAGGCTGCAACGGTGCAGCCGCCCATGACGCAGCCCAGCGCGGCGGCATTGTTGCCGTCCATGAGCATCAGGCCGTCCGTCTTGCCGCTCATCGGCTGCAAACGGTACAGATCGCTTTTCGTCAAATTGCTCGCCGCGTAGTCGCTGCCCAGGCGCACGGCTTCCATGTTCGTGTCGACTGCCTTGGGCTTGCGTTTAAACTGCGCGCGCAGGGCCTCTTCGATCGTCTCCGGCGCGATGCCGAGCAAATGTGCGAGCACGCCCACGTAGATCATGTTGGTGAGGTACTTGCGCATGGCGCCGTCCGCTACGTGCTCCTTCGCGAGTTTGCCGAACGGTACGGCGTAATACGTTACATCGTCGCGAGCCGCGTCGCCCGTCACCGCGTACGACTGCTCGTGCACGATCACGCCGCCCGGCCGTACGTCTTTCACGTCCGCGTGCCACGTCGCGGGGTTGAGCGCGACGAGAACGTCGATATCGCGCGTGCGGCACTGATAGCCTTGCGCGCAGACGCGCACGTCGAACCACGTGGGCAAGCCTTCGATATTCGACGGAAACACGTTTTTGGGTGCCACGGGAATCCCCATCCGGAAGATCGCGTTCGTCAGCACCAAGTTGGCGGATTGGCTGCCGGAACCGTTGACCGTGGCGGCGCGGATGGTGAGATCGTTGACGGTGTTCACTCGGTCAATATTCGGGAGGCTATTCCGTCTTCCATGTAACTGCGCGAAAGCGCGACGTACTCGGCCGCGCTGCCGTCGATCCATTTCGCCGCCTCGCCGTCGAGCGGTTTTTTCACCTTCGCCGGTGCGCCGGCCGCAAGCACGCCCGGCGGTATCTGCGCGCGCTCGCCGACCACGCTTCCCGCCGCGACGAGCGAGCGTTCACCGACACGCGCGCCTCCCAGGACGACCGCGTTGCTGCCGATCAGCGCGAAAGCGTCGATCCGGCAATCCTCCATGACCGCGCAGTGCCCCACCGTGACGTCGTCCCCGACGATGGTTTGGCCGTGTTCGCTCACGTGGAGCACGCAGTTGTCCTGAATGGAGGTGCGGGCACCGATCCGGATGGGACCGTTGTCGCCGCGCAGCACCGCCCCAAACCAGATGCTCGACTCTTCACCGACCTCCACGTCGCCGATGAGTACGGCGCTGGGCGCGACGAAGGCAGACGGATGAACGCGGGGGCGCTTTCCGCGGTATTCAATGATCATGGTGGCCTCCAACGGAATTCCATCATTCTTATGCACCGCCACAACACCCCGCTTCGCGGCGTCAAGGCCACGCCGCGGCCCAAGCCGGACGACCCGAATTACACGGCCGTCAACTATCAGTATGCCGGCAAAACGGGCCACATCCATGAGGTAGCCACGATCGGCGGACGCGAGCTCGCAAAAGTGGGTTTCGACGATCGGAAAATCGTCTATTACTACTTGGACGACTTGGAGCTGGACGAGAAGGCCAAACGCGGCACATTTCACGATGCCGACTTAACGTAGGCTATGTGACTCCCTAAGGGTAACTTTACAAAACCCTTACCGTTCCCCTCTTGAAGTTGAGTCCTAGGTCCCAAGAAATTTATTACTTTACGCCCTCTTAAGGCGTATAATGGCCACAGCGTAACAAACGCTGCAACAACTTAGCGCGTCAGGATGACATGAAGGGGAGAGGGCCAGCATGCGAAGCTTGCTTATGAAGGCCGGTATTTTGGTATTCGCTTTTGGGGTCGCCGGGTGTTCCGGCCAAGGCGCCAGGAGCGTTCCACAGCAACCGGACCCACGAGTTCCGGCGGCCGGGCCCGCACTCCAAGCGCCCCCATTGCGAAAGCCGCTCGACGTTATCGGCGGTCCGGCATTGTTCAGCACGTTGAATACCTTGCTCGGAGACGCGGCACCGGTGGTCGGCGGCAAGCCGCTGGCCCACTTCTATATCGGCGTGCGCGAGATCGACGCGATTGTCAACGGACAAACCGTCGTGCTCGGAAGTGCGTCGACGCCATACCAGATGGACTTGCTGCAGTATCAAAACGGCAGCACCGCCTGGATGACGCAGACGAGCATACCGATGCAAACGTACACGCAACTGCGCTACGTGATCGATATCCCGAGCACGCAGGCAATTTTTGCCGATGGAACTTCGTCGTTGCCGGTAAAATTCACCGGCGGATCGACGAAGAGTTCGTATGGCGTCGGATACAATACGACGACAACCGCGGATCCGGCGTATCCAAATGCGGCAGACATCACCGTAGATGGGACTTTCGCGATTCAATCGTCCACCGCGGCAATCGCCGGTGATTTCAATCTCACCGAGTCCCTGGCAAACAACGGATCGTACATTCTGTTGCGTCCGACGATAGCAGCGTCGACCGCGGGCGGCCAGATCAGCGGAACGGTTGCGAACGCCTCCGGAACGGGCGTACAGAACGCGACCGTCGTCGCAGTTGCTTCGAACGGCAACGCCGTAAGCTCCGCAACGACGGATGCGAACGGCGCGTTCGACATTCACACGCTCTCGCCGGACACGTATCAACTCGTCATCTATAATTCGTACACGAACGCAGCCGGAGACAAGATCTACTCGTCGGGAGCAACGTCAGGAGCGCAAGGATTCTACGGGCCGTCCGCCACGGTGACGGCCGGAAGCACCGTATCCGCCGGAACCATCGCGGACTAAGCAGCATGACGAGCATGAAACGCGCTGCAACGAACGTTTGCACGCTGGCTGCCGCACTCGGCCTGAGCGCCTGCGGCATGCACGCAAATCCCGCGGCTCCCACGCCGCAAGCGGAACCGCGCCTGATGAAGCCGATGGACGTCATCGGCGGACCTGCCAGCCTGCTTCAAGTCCTGCTGGGTGATGCGGCTCCCAATCTTGGCGGGCGCAAACTCGAACGGCTGAACCTAGCGATCAAAGAAGTCGACGCCATCGAAAACGGCGAGACGACGGTGTTGGTGTCATACGAGCGGCCGCACATCGTCAACGTGCTGGCGCATCAAGACGACAACAGCGGCGAGATCGTGGCAAACTCGAAGGTCGCGCGCAGCGATTATCAACAGTTGCGGCTGGTCGTCGACGTCGCGGACAGCGATGCGAAACTCAACGGCGCGCCGCACATGCCGGTGAATTTCCTGGTAAACGTGGCGAGCGCGAGCAGCATCGGCGCCGGCTCGACGACGGTGACGACGAGCGATGGACCGGGAACGGTCGATCTCGTCGTGACGCAGCCGTTCACCATTCCGCAAGATCACAGTCACGCGGTGCGGCTGGACTACAACGCTTTCGAGTCGCTCAACTTGGATGCTGCCGGCAATCTACTCGCGAGATCGAGCCTGTTCGTGGCGCCGGTCGACGACATCGGCCGCATCAGGGGACGCGTCGTGAACAACAACGGCAGTCCGGTTGCAGACGCAACGGTCGTCGCGGTAGCGCCGGACGGTTCAGTCGGCAACACGAGTTTCACCGGAAGCCGCGGCAATTTCAGCGTCGGGACGCTGCGCGGCGGAACGTACAAACTTGTCATCTACAATACCTACACGACCGCGTCGGGGCGTGTCATAACGGCCTCCGGCGAGAGCGCAAGCAACGCATCGGTTCAGTCATTCGCAGGACCGGACGTCACGATTAGCGGTGGCGATCCAACTTCAGCAGGAACGATTAAGGACTAAGCGAGCAGATAGCATGCAAAGCATAAATGCGGTGACGGGTCCGCAAGCGGCAGAGCTGCTGGAACGAGCGACTGAGGCTGACCGCCGGGCGCGGCGAGCCGAAGCTCTCGACCTGCTGGCAGGCTGTGCCGAATGGCCGGCTCCGTACTCCGAACAAGGATTGTTGCTACGCGCCAATATGCTCGCTGTTCGCGATGCCGTTACCGGCCTGCAGGAGCTTGCGGCGCACTCAGACGCCTTCACCTCACCCGACGGGCGTGCGGGATACCTGATCTCATCCGCTCAAGCGTACATGAAAGCGCGCAACTTCGATGCCGCCGAAGCGATGCTCGGCAGCGCGCAGGAGTTACTCAACAACGTAAGCGCGGAGCGGGAATACGAACTTGCATATGCGCGGGCGCGCCTCAGCTGGAACCGGCGCGAATACGATCCGCAAAATGAGGACCTTGCCCTTGCGATGCGCAGCGGCGATCCCTCGGTGCGGTTCCTCGCGCTGAACTTGCGGGCGTGGATGCACGCCGGTGTGGAAGACTATCGCTCAACGATGGCCGACCTGGTCGGATGCCTTCGTCTCTACAAGGAACAGGGCTACCGCTGCGGACTTGAAAACGTGGCGCGCACGCTGCAAACCGCACTCGGTCTTGGTTGGGAATTACTCGACTTCGAAGCCGAGAAGGAAGCCGAAGCGGCGTTCGACACGGTCGAATGGACAGCGGACATTGCCGTCTACCGCTTCTTGAGTCTGCGCGGACTCGCGTGGTATGCGTTCTTGCGCGGAGACTCGGCGCGCGCTCAGTGGCTGTTCAAGGACTCCAAGGAGATCGCACCTTCGCCGGCATGGAAAGTCATGGCGCACGTCGATCGCGCGTACGTGGCACGGCTGAATTCCAACGAGCCGTGGGCGGCGGAAGAACTGCACGAAGCGCACGGAATTGCACGGGGACTCGATTGGCATACGACACGCGACGAAGAACGTGCCGCGCTGATCACGCTCGCCGTGCTCTTCGCTCCGCTGGATTTGGGACACGCTCAACGTTACGTGTCGACGTACATCGAACTCGGACCGAGCAGCCTGAATCCGAACCTGGAAGCCTCGCACGATCCGCGGCGCAACGTGGCGCACCAGAAGTACGCCGCCGGACGCGTGCAAGCGATGCTCGGAAATACGGCCCTGGCGATCCGCACGCTGCAAGAAGCGTACGAAATATTCGCCGCGCTGGACCACGATTTCCGCGCCTCGGTCGTCGCGCAAGCGCTGCACGAACTGACCAAGGACGAACGCTGGCTCGAGAATGCGCGCGTTCACACCGGGAAGTTCCCGCACTGCGCGCTGGCCAAGAGCCTGCAGCACCATGTCGCAACCAGAAAAGATGCGGGCGTGGAGGGACTCACGCCGACGCAGCGGCAGATTGCAATCGCACACTGCCAAGGCGTCGACAACGAAGAACTCTCCAGGCGCTTTAGCCGCAGTACGTTCACGATAGAGAAACAACTCGAAGGGATCTATGCCGCATTCGGCGTGCGATCGCGCGCTGGACTGCGTGACGAACTGCACCGCCGAGGCGTCTTGTGATCGTCGCCGTCTTCACCGCCGGAGTCGTCACGATCGCGACCGTCGCGATCGTGACGATTCTGCTTGTGTCCAGGCGGCGCGTCGATATGATGCGCGCGCTCGTCGAGAAGCGCTACAACGTGCTGGAAAGCATTCCGGACGGATTTTTCATCGTCGACCGCGATTTCCGGTTTACGCATGCCAACGAGCGGGCCGAAACGCTGTTCAACCGCAGCGCGGACGAACTCATCGGCAAACGCCTCGACGAGATACTCGATCCGCTGGCTTCGGAGCTGCTGCCGGAAATGCATCGCGTCACCGTGCGCGGCGAGCCCATCGAGCGTCTGCAATATTTTCCGGCCAGCAACCGCTGGGTAGAAATCCGCTTGCAGCCGGCCCGGGACGAAGTGCTCGTCTATCTGCGCGATATCACGGAGCGCAAGAAGACCGAACTGCATTCGAACGAGCAGGAGCGGCGCTTGCGTTTGCTGCTCTCGCAGATTCCAGCCGTGCTGTTCACCGTGGATCTCGACATGAAGATTACGTCGGTGGCCGGTGCCGGACTGGACGAACAGGAACTGACCAAAGAAGAACTCCTCGGCGCACCGTTCGAAGCGCTCGTATCCGGCCACGATCAGCGCGCGTCCTGCATCACGGCGATTCAACGCGTCCTCACGGGCGAACCGGTTTCCTACGAGACGCGCGTGCGCGACCGCTGGCTGCAGAATGACGTTGAACCGCTGCGGGATCGCGACGGCAGCGTCATCGGCGCCATCGGCGTCATGCTCGATGTGACCGAAGTGCGTTCCAACGCGGAACGCTTCGCGCAGATGGCGCGCCAAGACGCGATGACCGGGCTTCCGAACCGCTTGGCGATGGAAGAACGCCTGCCGGTACTGCTCCAGCACGCGCTGGAGAATCATGAGTCCGTGGCCGTGCTCTTCTTGGATCTCGACCGCTTCAAGGACATCAACGACACGCTGGGCCACCGCGTCGGCGACGAACTGCTGCGCGCGGTGTCGCGGCGCATGCAAGACCGCATCGACAACCGCGCGACCATCTACCGCCCGGGCGGAGACGAATTCGTCATCGTGGTGGACGGTATCAAGCACAAGCGGACAGTGGCGGCGATTTCGATGGACGTGCTGTCGGCGTTTTCAGAACCGTACGAAGTGGATGGGCGCGAGCTGTTCGTCACGGCGAGCCTGGGCGCCAGCATTTATCCGCAGAATGCGCAGACGCCCGACGAACTCATCGCGTTTGCCGACTCCGCGATGTATCGCGCGAAAGAATCCGGCCGCAACAACGCCAAGTTCTACGACGGCACCATGCACGCGCACGTGCTCGAGCGCATGGGCCTGGAACAAGATCTGCGCCAAGCGCTCACGCGCGGCGAACTGCGCCTGCTCTATCAGCCCATCGTCGACATTCCGACGCGCAAGGTGGTGGCCGCCGAGGCGCTCGTGCGCTGGCAGCATCCGCTGCTCGGCGAACTTTCACCGCAGACGTTCATTCCGATCGCGGAGGAAACCGGCGTCATCGTCGAGATCAGCCGCTGGGTGCTGCGCGAAGCGTGCGCCAACGCCGCACGGATCCGGCGAGACGGAGCCCCGGACTTCCGCATCAGCGTGAATCTGTCGCCGCGCGATTTCTACGAACAGGATCTCGCGACGACGCTTGCGGCGGTTCTTGCAGAGACCGGACTGCCTGCGGAAGCGCTCGATCTGGAAGTTACGGAAAACGTCGTTCTCAACGATCTCGCCCTGGAAACGCTGCAACGGATCGCCGGCATGCAGGTGAACGTCGTCGTCGACGATTTCGGAACCGGATACAGCTCGCTCAGTTACATCAAGCGGCTGCCGGTCAAAGCGATCAAGATCGACAAATCGTTCATCGACGACGTTGCCATCGATTCTTACGACCAAGGCATCGTCAAAGCGATTGCGACGCTCGGTAATACCCTGGGGCTGCGCATCATCGCCGAAGGCATCGAATCGGAATCGCAGTACGAGTTCCTGCGCTCGCTCAAGGTCGAGCATGCGCAAGGATATTTCTTCTACCGCCCGCAGCAATGGAGCAATCTGGTTGCGATCATGCAGCGCAACGGCGAGGCCCAGCAGAGCACGGGGGCACGGGTTATCCCCCTGTACGGTTAGGCGGCGAACGTCACCGCCGCCTGGCCTGGGGATGCAGGGGGTGTACCCGGCGCCGCGAACCTATGCGGGTCCGCCGCGCCGACGTAGCTCAGTTGGTAGAGCAATAGTTTCGTAAACTATAGGTCATCGGTTCAAGTCCGATCGTCGGCTCCAGAGTCAATCCCGGTGTTTCCACCGGGATTTTTATTTTTTTATCGCGCCCGCGACGTCCGCCGGCGCAAATACTCGCGCAGCACGACGGCTTGATTGTGTTCCTCGTCGCGCGCACACAGAGCCGTCAACTCGTCGAGGGGCTCGCGTAGGTCGGCGCTGCGGAGTTCCGCCAGATAGCGTTTGCGGAATTCGGGCCAGCGCTCCGGATCGTGGCCGAACCATTTGCGCAGCGCCGTACTCGGCGCGACGTCGCGGTACCACGCGTCCAATTCTAAGACGCGGCGGCCATCGGTTTTCTGCGGCGGTTCGTATGCGCGCTTGATCTCGACGGAGCCCTTATGCTGCCGATGACGCGTGGCCCGGGCAGTCGTCTTGCGTGAGGAAACTGAGCTCACGCCAGTTTCCCGCGTTCACGCATACCGGCCCGCGCCGCCCGTAGTTGAACGCTTTCACTTCCTCGCATAACGCGATCATATCATGGCGCTCGCCGCTGAACTGCACGCAGCGCCCGGCGTCGGTGTGGGCGTACGCGATTCCGCACTTGAGGGGCGGCACGAGGACCGCATGTACCGTGAGCTGCATCGCGGCAGCAATATACCCTAGCTTTGCTGCCTACTAAGCAGCGAGGCGGCGTCTAACCGTCATCGGGCAGCTTTCAATGACAGGCCTATGGCACCGCTTCGGGCAATGCTGAGCGCATGGCCGTAGCGTTAGAGCGTGGCGATTTTCCACAGGTGCTTGCGCCGCCGCTCAAATGGGCGGGCGGGAAACGCTGGCTCGTGCGCGACTTGCTGCAGTTCTGGAGCGGCCACGAAGACCGCCGTCTTGCCGAGCCGTTCGCCGGCGGCCTCGCGGTCGCGCTCGGACTCATGCCGCGGCGCGCGCTGCTCAACGATGCAAATGCCCATTTGATCTCGTTCTACCGCTGGGTGCAGCGGGGGCTCGATCTGCGCGCGACGGGGATTCTTTTTGCGAACGATCGCGGCGTGTACGCGCAAAACCGCACCCGCTTCAACGAATTGATTCGTGAAGGACGCGGCGATACCGCAGAAGCCGCAGCGCTGTTTTATTACCTGAACCGCACCGGCTACAACGGCTTGTGCCGCTTCAACGCGCGCGGTTTTTTCAACGTGCCGTTCGGGCGCTACAAGCAGCCGCCGTACCGCGAAGATTTCGAACCGTACCAACGCGTGCTCGGCGGCTATGAATTTACGCAAGGCGATTTCGAGAAGATGAAGATCCGGCGCGGCGATTTTGTCTATGCCGATCCGCCGTACGACGTCGAGTTTACGTCATACTCGGCGGGAGGCTTCACGTGGGACGATCAACGGCGCCTTGCCGCGTGGCTGGCCAATCATCCGGGGCCGGTTGTCGCATCGAACCAAGCAACGCCGCGGATTCTGCGCCTATACCGCAAACACGGATTCGCGATTCGTGTGGTCGATGCGCCGCGCCGCATCAGCTGCGACGGCAACCGTGACGACGCCAAAGAAATGATCGCCGTGAGGAATCTCTGATGGGCATGCTCTTTCCCGGGAGCACCGGCACGAAGACCGGCTCCACGCTCGAGGCGAGCGTCGAAGCGGTGCTGCTCAACAACAGCTACGCCGTACGCAAGCAGGTCATCGTCGGCAGCAAGCCCGGGGGCGGACGCCATAAGGCCGACCTCGTGGGCATGCGCCCGAACGGTTCGCAGTTTGTAATTTCACTCAAGTGGCAGCAAACGACCGGCAGCGCGGAAGAGAAAATTCCCTTCGAAGTGATCAAACTGCTGCACACCCTGCGTGAGAATCCCGCCGTGTACGACAAGGCGTATATCGTCGTCGGCGGCGATGGCTTTAGTGCCGGCTTGGTCGAGTTCTATCTCTCGCAAGAGTTCCGCTCGTACATTCGCGAGTCCGAGAAAATCGAGATCCTTACGTTGACCGACGTGATTACGCGCGCGAATCGAGGCGCGCTCTAGGGTACAACCGCCCTATGGTCGTTGCCGCAGCGCTTGCGGCCGTTTCCGCGTGGCCGATGTACCAATACCGCGCCGATCACGACGCCGTGTTCGCAGCTTCCGCGCTGCGCGTCGCTTGGTCGACGCGTGCCGGCGGAAAGATCAACGGCGGTCTCGCGTTCGACCGCGGCGCGCTTTTCGTTGAATCGTTCGACAGACGCGTCAGCGCACTCGATATGCGCACCGGCCGCGTGCTGTGGTCGGCGCCGGTTTCGGGAACCGTCATGACCACGCCGATCGTCGCGGACCATCTCGTTATCGTGGGCACGGGCACGAGCCACGTGCTGATGCAAACCGCCCGTACGCTCATTTGGGGACGGCCGCTAGGCGATGACGTCGTCGCGCTCGATGAGGGAACCGGGCGCGTGCGCTGGCGACGTACGACCGTCGGCGAAAATATGCCGAGTCCGGTATTGGTGTCTATCCATGGCACGGACGCCATCGTGTTCGCAAACGGCGACGGCCACGTCCGCGCCTGGGCCGTGCGTGACGGACACACGATTTGGGAGCGTCGCGTGGACGGTATCGCATCCATGAGTTCCGCGGCCATCGACAACGGCCACGTGTTCGTCGTGGTCGGTGACGGATCGCACTCGGGCACGCACGACCATCTGCTGTCGATCGATCCCGGCAGCGGCCGCGTCGTTTGGGGCGCACCGTATGGAAACGCCGACTGCTCTCCAACGCTTGCAGGCGGTATCGTGTTCGTGGAAGGCTCCAATTCCGACGCTTCGCACGCGCAGCCGAACGGGTTCAACGATATCGCCGCTTTGGACGAGCGAAGCGGAAAGCTCCGTTGGCGCTGGTACTCGGGCTACGGCACGTTCACGGACACCGGTTCAAACGAGGAAGGCGTCGCCGGTCTTGCCGCGGATGGCGCGTTTTATGAAAGCATTCCGGCGACGGATCAGTTCATTGCGTTCGACGCGCGAACCGGACGCGTGCGGTGGAAACTGCACACGGAAGCGGCGGTGAAGATGAGCGCAGTCGAGCACAACGGCCGGTTATACTTCGGCGACACCGGACATACGTTCTACGAGGTCGGCGCGCACGATGGGCGCGTTATCTCGCGCCGATCGTATCCATCGTTTTTCACGGTTTCCTCGCCGGTAATCTTCGGCGATACGCTCTACGTCGCCAACGACGACGTCGTGCGCGCCATGCCGCTCGGCACGAACCGGAGCGCTAATCCGTCGATGCAATAGCGCAGGCCGGTCGGCTTCGGCCCGTCATCGAAGATGTGCCCTAGATGCCCGCCGCATCGGCTGCAGTGCGCTTCCGTGCGCGGTTCGATGAGTTCGTAGTCGGCGCGCGTCGCAAGTGCGCGATCGAGCGGCCGGTAAAAGCTCGGCCAGCCGTCTCCGCTGTCGTATTTCGTCTTCGATGAAAACAGCGGCAGCGCGCATCCCGCGCAACGGTAGGTGCCGGCGCGGTGTTCGTTCAGCAGCGGACTGCTTCCGGCCGGTTCCGTGCCGTTCTCACGGAGAATATGATAGCGGTCCGGGCCGAGCATTCTGCGCCACTCCGCGTCCGTGTGCGTGACGGCATACGTCGAAGATCGTTGCGCGCGCGCGGTTGCGCCGCCGGCGATCGCAATGCCGAGCACCGCGGCGCCGCGCAGCCATGCAGCGCGTGTCA
>DAISWS010000027.1:0-26629 GCA_036826275.1 Vulcanimicrobiaceae bacterium | reverse complement strand
GCACGTCGCTCGGGCGCAGCACGATCTGCGAAAGACCGCCGCGCGTGAAGCCCCATGCCATATACACGATGCCGCTGACGATCATGATCCACGCGAAGAACAGATGCCAGCGCCGCCCGTCCGCCAAATCTTGGTACGCGGGGATCGTGATCCAGCCCGGAAACGCGCGCGTCGTCTTCGAGCCCATGCCGTCGTCGGTCCATCCGAGCCATCCGGTCGTCGTAAACGTGCGGCCGAGAATCGTCGTCGTTCCAACGTTATCGCGCGGCGCGTCGATCGAAAGCACGCGATGATGCGGGTCGGTTTTGTCCGACGCGTCCAAGTACGGCGCGGCGTTGAAAACCTGCAGACCACTGCTGACCAGCGCAAGAAACGCCAGGAAAAACAGCCAGTGCGTCAGCCGCGTGGCGCCCGAGTGACGGTAAACGGTCTTACGTTCCTGCATCATCCTTCTGATAACGCCTGCGAGGCGACGGCGGTTTACAGCTCGAACCCCGCCACGCCATGGCCAACCCTGCCCTCCAGCGCCTGACGAGCGGCCCCGTCGCCGAAGTGCGCCTGAACCGACCCGACGTCCGCAATGCTTTCAACGCCGAACTCATCGCCGCCCTCACGGCCGAATTCACGGCCCTGGGACAAGACGAGCGGGTGCGTGCAATCGTCCTGTCCGGCGAAGGCAAGGTCTTTTGCGGCGGCGCGGACATCAATTGGATGCGCGCGTCACTCGATTTGACCTACGAGCAGAACGTCGCCGACGCGCAAGCGATGTCGGACATGTTCCGCGCGATCGATCGCTGTCCGAAGCCGGTTATCGGCCGCATCCACGGCGCGGCGCTGGGCGGCGGCGCCGGCCTGGCGGCGGTGTGCGATATCGTCATCGCAAGCGCCGATGCGATTTTCGGATTCACCGAGGTCAAACTCGGCATCATTCCCGCCGTCATCTCGCCGTTCGTTCTGCGCAAAATCGGCGTATCGCATGCGCGCGCGCTTTTTTTGACGGGCGAACGATTCGACGCGAAGCGCGCCATGCACATCGGCCTGGTTCATGAAGTCGTCGTCGCCGATACGCTCGACGTGTGCATCGAACGCGTCACCAACGAGATTGCAACCGCGGGTCCCGCTGCGGTTGCCGCTGCCAAGGCGCTGGTGCCCGCCGTGCGTGACGCATCATATGACGAATCCCGCGATCTCACCGCTCGAGCGATTGCGGCCCAACGCACGACGCCGGAAGGACAAGAAGGTCTGCGCGCGTTCTTGGAACGCCGCAAAGCGGGCTGGATCGCATGATCGAACGGTTGCTCATCGCCAACCGCGGTGAAATCGCGGTTCGCGTCGCACGCGGCGCGCGCGAACTCGGCATCGCTCCCGTCGGCATCTACTCCGAAGCCGATGCGCACGCGTATCACCTGCGCTTCATGGACGACGCCGCATGCGTCGGCCCCGCGCCGGCTGCGGAATCGTACTTGAACGTCGAAGCAATCATTGCGGCGGCGAAGACGCTGCGAGCCGACGCCGTGCATCCCGGCTACGGATTTCTTTCCGAGCGCGCGGAATTCGCTCGCGCCGTTCGCGATGCCGGACTTACGTTCGTCGGACCGACGCCGGAGTCGATGGCGGCGATGGGCAGCAAGATCGAAGCAAAACGCCGCGTGCGCGAGTTCGACGTTCCCGTCGTGCCGGGATACGACGGCGACGATCAAACGCCGCAACGCTTGCGCGAAGAAGCGCAGCGCGCCGGTTTTCCGCTGCTGATCAAAGCGAGTGCGGGGGGCGGCGGCCGCGGTATGCGCGTCGTCGAGAAGATCGAGCAGTTCGACGAAGCGCTCGAAGCCGCCAAGCGCGAGGCGCTCGCAGCGTTCGGCAATGACGCGGTGCTCCTCGAACGCTATCTGACGCGCCCGCGGCACATCGAATTTCAAGTGCTGGGCGATACGCACGGCACGATCGTTCATTTGGGCGAGCGCGAGTGCTCGATTCAGCGGCGCCATCAGAAAATCGTCGAGGAAGCGCCGTCCGTCGCGCTTTCTCCGGAGTTGCGCGCGGAAATGGGCGCAGCAGCCGTGCGCGGGGCGCAATCCGTCGGCTATGTGAACGCAGGCACGTGCGAGTTCATGCTCGACGAAGACGGCCGCTATTACTTTCTGGAAATGAACACGCGGCTGCAAGTCGAGCATCCGGTCACCGAACTTGCGTACGGCATCGATCTCGTGCACTGGCAACTGCGCATTGCAAACGGTGAAGCGCTCACCATTCGTCAGGACGACGTCCGGCCGCGCGGCTGGGCGATCGAAACGCGCATTTACGCCGAAGATCCGGCGAACCACATGCTGCCTTCGACCGGCACGATTACGCAATGGGCGCCGCCGCAGGGGCCGGGGATTCGCGTCGATGCGGGCGTCGAAGCCGGAAGTGAAGTTTCCGTCTACTACGATCCGATGCTTGCCAAGCTCATCGTCTGGGGTGAAAACCGCAGCGCCGCCATCGAACGTCTCACGCTCGCACTGCAAGACTTTGCAATCGGCGGCATACGCGCGAACGTGCCGCTGCTGCTGTGGATCGCGCGCGACGAAGCGTACCGCGCGGGCGACACGACGACGCGGTTTTTAACCGAACGTTTGGACGAGTCGATCTTCTCAAAACAGCACGCTGTTTCCGAAGAGGTGCTCGCTGCAGCGGCTGCCGCGTTGTTGCGCTCCGGCGGCGCGCCGTGGCGTTTGGGCGGCGTCGGCGTTCCGCTACGCCTGCGCATTCACGACCGCGACGTCTTCATCGAAGCAAGCGCCACGGCGGATCCCGACGTGTGGCAGCTTCGCGGCGACTATTCGGGTGAGATTCGTCTAAGCGAGCACCGCCGTGACGGCGCCGACGTGCGGTTCAGCGCACCGCCGGCGGCCGATGCGAGCGCACATCACGGCCAGGGTGCGGGCAACGGGCGCATCGTCGCGCCGATGCCCGGAAAGATCGTGAAGATCGCGGTGCGCGATGGGGATACCGTCAACATGCACGATCTGCTCGTCGTTCTCGAAGCCATGAAGATGGAACATCGCATCGAGGCGCCCGGCAGCGGAACGGTCGGCGCGGTTCACGTGCGCGAAGGCGAGATCGTTCCGGGCGACACGGTGCTGATCGAGTTGCAATGATTCCCCGGACGGTCGTCATGGTGCCGGGGTACAACGAGCCGCCGGAACACTTCGACCTTCTGCGCCGCGGCACGGATGACGTTCCGGGACTGGACAAGCACGGGATAGACTCGATCACGTTCGGCGAGTTCAACGATACGCTGACGGAGCGCATCGACCGCTTCGCGCAATTCATCACGCAGCTGCAAAATTCCGGACACGAGTTTCCCGTCGGCTTGATCGGCTATTCGCTGGGCGGCCTGGTGGTGCGTGGATTTCTGCGCCGTTATCCGCATCGCGCAAGCGAGATCAGCCACACGATCATGATCGCTACGCCGAACTGGGGCGTCCAGACGTTCGCGTTGCCGCAGATTCATACGATGCTCAGCACTCCGGACAAAGCGTTCGGCGACATGGACCTTTATTCGGACTTCATCCGCTGGCTGAACGGCACCGGCGGTCACTGGGAACTCACGCCGCGCGGCTGGCACGATTGGGTGCTGGATGGCGAGCCGTGGATTGGACCGCCGGGCGCGAACATGCTCTCGATCGTCGGCCTCGTTCCCGCGCGCGGCGGCGACAACGACGGGCTGGTCTGGGGCGATTCAGCGACGCTCGGGAGCCGGATTCCGGCGCATTTCATCGTGGGACCATATTGCAATCACATGAACATCATCGGGCACTTCGACCCATTCATCATGCTCAGCAAGGGCTTTCTGGCCAACGAGCGCGTGTGGCCGCTCACGCTGCGCGCGGTCACGCGTTTTTTGGGAGCAGACCTGCACCTGCGCAGCGAACGTCGGACGGCATGAGTCTGCCCACGTTCGTCACCGTCTGCGAGATGGGCGCCCGCGACGGCCTGCAAAACGAGCACGCCGTCATTGCGACGGCCGACAAGGTCCGCTATATCGATTTGCTGTCCGAAACCGGATTGCCGCTCATCGAGGCGACCTCGTTCGTCAGCCCAAAAGCGATTCCGCAATTGGCGGATGCAGCGGACGTATTCGCACGCATTCGCAAACGCCCGGGCGTTCGCTACCCGGTGCTCACGCCGAACGTCAAAGGACTGGAACGCGCGAAAGCCGCAGGCGCCAATGCTATCGCGGTATTTACCGCCGCATCCGAGGCGTTCACCAAGCGCAACATCAACATGACGATCGACGAATCGATCGAAACGTTCCGCGACGTCGTGCGCAACGCCAAAGCGAACAACCTGTGGGTGCGCGGCTATGTATCGACCGCATTCGGATCGCCTTTCGGCGACGAAGTGCGGCCGGAAAAGGTCGTCGAGGTCAGCAAAAAATTACTCGACATGGGCTGCGACGAGATCTCGATCGGCGACACCATCGGCGTCGGCGTTCCGAGCCAAGTCGACGACCTCGTTCCTAAACTGAACCGCGAAATCCCGATCGAGAAGATCGCTTTTCATTTTCACGATACACGCGGCACGGCGCTCGCGAACGTCTATGCGGCGCTGCAGCACGGCATTGCGATCTTCGATTCGAGCAGCGGCGGCCTGGGCGGCTGCCCCTACGCGCCGGGCGCAACGGGAAATTTGGGCACCGAAGATCTGCTGTACATGCTGCACGGCATGGGGATCGAAACCGGCGTCGATTTGACAAAAGTACGCGCGGCCTCGCGTTTTATCGCCGGCATCCTCGGCCACGATCTCACCAGCAAAGCGTTTCAGGCGATGGAACGCGCAACGGTAAACGTTTCGTGATACTGCGCGCCGGCGTTCTCTACGACGGCACGATGAACGCGCCGCGGCGTAACGCGGATATCGTCGTCGAGGACGGCCGCATCAAGGAGATACGCGATGCGAGCGCCGTTCGGCAGGCTCACGATGACATCGTGCGCGAAGCGGCGTGCATCACGCCGGGGATGGTCAACGCGCACGTTCATCTGGAGATGAGCGGGCAGCCCGACCCGCTCAACGTTTCGAAAAACTACAACACCGTTCAACGCACCATGCACGCCGTTGAAAACGCACGCAAGGCTCTGCGTGCGGGCGTCACGACGGTGCGAGACGTCGGCTCCAGCGATGCGATTGCCATCGAGATTCGTGACGCCGTCGAGCACGGGCGGATCGAAGGGCCGCGCATGCGCGCCGCGGGCAAGGTGCTATGCATGACCGGCGGACACGGCTGGCCTATAGGCCGCGCGGTGGATAGCCCGTGGGACGCGCGCAAGGGCGTGCGCGAACAACGCTTCGACGGTGCGGATTGCATCAAACTGATCGCCACGGGCGGCGTACTGACCAAAGGCGCCGTTCCGGGCATCGCGCAACTTACGATCGAAGAAATGACGGCGGCGTGCGAAGAAGCGCACCGTCACGATATGCGCGTGGCGGCGCACGCGATCGGCACGCAAGGCATCAAGAACGCGCTTCGAGCGGGCGTGGATTCCATCGAGCACGGGCACATGCTCGACGACGAAGCGATCGCGCTCTTCAAAGAACGCGGCGCCTATCTCGTGCCGACGCTCACGGCGCCGACGTGCATCCTCGAACACGCCGAGAGCGGCGGTCAGCCCGACTACGTCGTCCGCAAGGCGCGCGAGATTAACGAACACATGCTGCGCAACATCCGTCGCGCGTTCGAAGGCGGCGTGCAAATCGCGGGCGGTTCCGATGCCGGAACGCCGTTCAACTACCACGAGAACTATGCCGAGGAAATCGTGCTCATGCACAAACTGCTCGGCATGTCGGCGCAGCAGGCGCTGCACGCCGGAACGGCCGTGGCGGCAGAGTTAATCGGATTGCACCGCGGCACGCTCGAACGAGGCCAGCACGCCGATCTGCTGCTGCTCGGTGCCGACATCGACCGCGACCTGAACGCGCTCGCGCGCCCGGCCGCGGTGATGAAAGGCGGCATGTTTGTGTAGGAGCGAGCGGTGCAGCCGCGCACGCGCATCGCCGTCGAACAGTTGCATGCCGAGGTCGTCTTCGAGCAGGCGCAGCAACCGGTTCGCCGCGCCGCTGTCGGCAGCGCACGTGCGGTGCGCGTCACGCAGCAGCGTAACGAACGTTCCGACGTACAGCTCGATCCAATCGGCACCGGAGCCGGTTCGTAGCGCGCGCTCGTACCGCTTGACGAGCCCATGCGTATCGCCGAGCGGAACGCCACACGCGAGTACGTCCCGCTCGAGCGATTCGACCGTTGTCATTTCCGCTTGTGGAAGCAGAACGAATTGCCCTCGGTGTCGGTGAGCCACGCCATGCGGCAGGTGGGCAGATCGAGATCCTCGTTCAGCGTTGCGCCGGCCGCGACGGCGCTTTTGACGGCGGCATCGACGTCGGGCGTGGTGAATTCGATGCTTCCGTTCATGTGCCACGGCGTATCGCCGAGCACCGCGAGGCCGAACGTCGTTCCGTCGCCGAGGTCGTATTCCACGAACGAGCCGCCTCCGTCGCCGAGCATTTCGAACGTCGGCTTGAGTCCGAGCCCGGTTTCGTAGAACGTCCGCGCGCGGCCGAAGTCTTTGGCGATGTAATACACGGCGTCCATACCCGTGACCAGGGTCGTGGTCTGTGCTGCTGTTGCCATGAGTTTTCCAACGCTCCCATCTGTACGGTGGTGATGCTCCACAGGATAAGCGGTCAAATATGACATACACTGTCAGGTATTGAGGCCACAATAGTGATGATGATTTTGCAAGTGGGCCTGCGCCGGTTCGGATGAAGTCGGACCGGCTGGTGACGCTCCTGCTCCTGCTGCAGGCTCGGAGTCCGCGGAGCGCCCGCGAGCTCGCCGAGGCGCTCGAAGTCTCCGCGCGCACCATCTACCGGGACGTCGATGCCTTATCCGTGTCCGGCGTGCCGGTCTATGCCGAACGCGGCTCCAGCGGCGGCATCGCGCTCGCGGAGGGCTACCGCAAGGCAATCACCCAGTTCAGCACCGAGGAACTGAACGCGCTTTTTCTTGCCGCAGCCGATCCGCTCTCCGAACTGGGCGTAACCGGGCATCAGCGCGCGCTCGACAAACTTTCCGGCGCGCTGCCCGATCTGCAGCGGCGCGCCGCGCAGCAAGCGCGTCAGCGCATTCTGCTGGATCACAACCGCTGGTACCGTCTGGAGCAGCCCCTCGCGATGCTCGCCACGCTTCGCCGCGCGGTGTGGGAAGATCGCCAAATCGTTTTGCATTACCGCGATCGCACCGGAGCGGCCAGCGAGCGCGTCATCGACGCGTACGGATTAGTCTCCAAGGCCGGCGTGTGGTATCTGATCGCGCGTCAGCAAGACGGCGAGTACCGCACGTTTCGCGCGGAACGCATTGCAAACGCCGAAGAATTGCCCTCGCGGTTCACGCGCGATGAAGCGTTCGATCTGGAGCAGCATTGGCGCGACGCGAACGCGGCGCTGCGTCCGATGGAATGGTTCGAGGGCACGATCCACGTTTCAGACATGGCGCTCGAATGGGTGATGGGCTACAACGACAACGAGGTCATCGCAACCGGCGAAGGCGGAAAGACGCTGCGCATGCGCTTTCCGTCGTTCCGCGACGCCGTACAACAGATCGCCGGGTGGGGAAAAAACGTGCGCGTGCTCGGCCCGCCCGAATTGCATCAGGCACTCGCCGAACACGCGCGCGAGTTACTAGCGCTCTACGCGCCATAGAAAAGGCGCAGACCGCGATGTTGGGTAACAGCGCGTTGTGAGTCCTGCCGAAATTGACCGTTGTCTACATGGCTTGCGCGTTGCCGTGCTCGCGCCCATTACGTGGCCCACGCCGCCGCCCGGATACGGCCCCTGGGAACAGATCGCTTTCAACATCTCGCAAGGCATGCGCCGCCGCGGGCTGGACGTGACGCTCTTCGCCACAGGAAACTCGCGGTTCGACGGACGCGTGGAGTCGGTCGTGCCGGTCGGGTGCGCCGAAGATCCGGCGCTCAACGCGGATGTGTTTTCGGCGCTGCACATCGGGCGTCTCATGGAAAATGCCGGCAAATTCGACCTGATTCACAACAATTTCGACTGGAAACCCATGACGTACGCGCTCGGGACCAAAGCGCCGCCGATGCTCACGACCATTCACGGCTTCTCGACGCCGCAGATCCTCGCGGCGTATTACGCTTGCGCGTGGCGCAGCTTCTACGTTTCGATCAGCGATTCGGACCGCGACCCGGGACTTTCATATCTGGCAACCACGTACAACGGCATCGATCCCGATGAGTTCACGTTCAACGAGCAACCAGGCGAGTATCTGGTTTTTCTCGGACGCTTTCACCCGGAGAAAGGCACGCATTTGGCGATCGAGATCGCCAAACGCACCGGCAAACAATTGAAGATCGCGGCGATTCCGCAAGACGACGCGTACTTCCACACGCAGGTGCAGCCCCACATCGACGGCGAGCAGATTCAATTCCTGGGCGAAGCGCGGCGACGCGCGCGCAACGACCTGCTGAGCAATGCGCTCGCGCTCGTGCACATGACGACGCGCCCCGAGCGCTTCGGCCTGACGATGGTGGAAGCCATGGCGTGCGGCACGCCGGTGCTCGGCGCGAATATGGGCTCCGTGCCGGAGATCGTGATCGACGGCGTCACCGGGTTCTTGTGCGATTCAGTCGATGAAGCGATCGACAAAGTGCCGCTGCTGTCATCGCTCGACCGGCGCAAATGCCGCGAGCGGGTCGTCGCCGAATTCAGCGTGGACCGCATGATCGATCGCTATCTCGGGGCGTACAAGCAGGCAGTGGAATTGAAACTACCGGCCGATCCGGCGCCCGAGCAGATTCGCTGGCGCAAACACGATTGGTGGGATCGGCCGATGGCCTACACCGAAATACCGCCAAAACCAACGACGCTGCATTTCGACGGCGACACCGTCCGCGCGTAGCGCAAAAGGAGATTTCCATGCCAATCGTTCCGTTCGTACCGCCGCAGCCCGTGATGACGACGGCGCGCCACGGCTTCGACTACGTTACCGTCGATGCAAAACGGCGGCGCGTCTACGCCGCACACGGCGGCAACGCTTCATTGCTGATCGTCAATGCGGACACCGGCAAAGTGCTCGGGCAAGTGCATGTCGGCCGGATGGCGGGCGTAGCAGTGAATAACGCGACGGGGAACGTCTACACCGGCGACGGCGACGACAAGGCCATCTCCGAAGTCAATCCCGTTTCCATGAAGGAAGTGCACCGCGTCGCCGTGGACGGGCCGGTCGACGCGATCGCGTACGATCCGCAGTTGCACCGCATTTACGGCGACGAAGACGACGGCACGCGCATTTTCGTGATCGACACGAAGACGTTCAAGCAGATCGCGACGATCAAGCTTCCCGGGCACAAGCCCGAGTACATCGTCGTGGATCCCAAGAGCCATGTGGTGTATCAGAACATCGCGACCAACAGCGAGATCGCGGTCATCGATCCGAAGACGCTGAAGGTAACGCGAACCATTCCGACGCCGGACATCACGAACAACCACCCGCTCCAATTCGACCAAGCACGTAATGCGCTCATCGCCGGAGGAGGCGGTCACTTGAGCGTTTATACGCTCGCGGGCAAGCGGCTCGGCACCACGTCCTTTCCGCGCATCGACCAGTGTTCGCTCGACGAGCAGCGCCAAGTCCTGGCGTGCGCGGGCGGCGGAGGCGTGTTTTTATATGCGATCGCAAAGAACGGCGCGCCGCGCGGAATCGGGAACGTGAAGATCAACCACGGCGTTCACACGGTAGCATTTGATACACAGACCGGGCGCTTTTGGGCCGTGTGGGGCACGCCGAAGGGCGATTTCATCCAAGGTTTTACCTACAAACCGTAGTCACTTTTCGTATCGATGCAAGGCGCGGCACCATGCCGCGCCTTTTTGCTGTCACATTGACCCCCGTCACCGTTGTCGGTACGATAGGAGAAACTCGCCGTATGGAGGCTCGATCCTTATGTGGAGACCTTTCAGACCGGTCGCATTGTTCCTTATCGCGTGTTGCGCGCTGCTTTCACCGCTCGCGGTAAGCGCCCAAACAGGCACCCCCACCGCAGCAGTTACCGGAACGGTCACGGACGAATCGGGAGCGCCCATCGCGGGCGTCACCGTCGATCTGCGCGGAATCACCAATAAAACGACGACGACCGACTCGGCCGGAAAGTTTTCGGTTTCCGGGCTGGTCGCCGGCTTTTACGTGGTGTCGGCATCGAAGGCCGGCTATACCACCGCCGTTCAAAACGACGTCGCGCTTTTCAGCGGCGAAACGACCACCCTCGCCATTCAAATCGGCGTCGTGACGTTTTCGTCGCTGCGCACGATTGCGAGCGTACGAACCGGCGCGCACGCGCTGAACACGACGCCCGCATCCGTGAGCGTCGTGACGACGTCCACGTTCATCGATCAGGCGCAGCCGCAAGTAACGCGCGTGCTCAGCCAAATTCCCGGCGTCCAAATTTCATTTCCGTCGAATTCGGCGAACGCCGCTTCGCCGGGATCCATCACCGTCCCGAACATCCGCGATGCAACGTCATATGAAACGGCATCGCTGATCGACGGCCACCCGATTTCCGTCGGCCAGTACGGTGACAACGTCACGACGTTCTTGAACCCGTTCCTGTTCGGCAGCATGGAAGTCATCAAAGGCCCCGGCGCCGCCGCACCCGAGGTGAACAACGCTATCGGCGGCACGACCAACTTCCGCACGAAGGACCCGACGCTCAAGCCGTACGCACAGATGCTGGTCGGCGTCGACAACCGCGGCGGCACCTTGAGCAATTTCGATTATTCGAACACCATCGGAAAACTCGGCTTCGTCATCGACATGGCGACCGACAACAACCCGTCGGCGCTCAACGGCAAACAAGTCTATTATGATCCCGCTGCATCCAGCGGCTTCGTCAACGGAACCGATCCCCTCGTGGATTCCAACGGGATTTATCAGCCGGTGGGAAACACGAACAGTTCGCTGCCGACCGCTCCGCAAATGCTGGCGTGTTGCTGGACGCTCGACGGATCGCTGGATCAAACGGCGGAGCTGGTGAAGATGCGCTACAGCTTCTCGCCCTTCACGCGACTGACCGTCAGCTATCTGGGCGGCCAGACCACCGCAGATCAAAACGGCAATACCGGAAATCTCTTCAACGCCGTGTTCACGCCCGGACCCGGCTATACCGGCTCGCTCGCAGCCGGCTCGAAGGTCCAGTACGCGTCGATTTACCCGGGCGCCGCGCAAGGCGAGTTCAACAACGAGCCGATCTATCAGGCCGAACTATCGAGCACCATCGGCAACGATTCGGTGCTTGCGCGTTATTACAACGCAACGGTAAGCCGCTATCAATTCGGCGGCACGAGTGCCGCGGGCTACGACTACAACAACGTCACGCTGTACGGCAGCAACGGCGCCTTCGACAACAACGGCAATTACAATTTCACCGAAAACTTCAACGGCACGCCGGCACTCGTGCAGTATTGGGATTACTACACGGAGCCGGAAGTCGACAAACTGCAGGGCGTATCGTTCGAATATCAGCATCCCATTGCGAACAATGGGCTTCTGACGTTTTCCGCCGATCGGACGGCGGCGCAAAGCACCGACTACTCGATCTTTTCGATTCCCGGCGTCCCGCAGATCTATTCGTTCGGTCTGCCGCCGGGCACCCATCAGGAACTGGGAACCTACCTGCTGCGCGGGCAGTTTTATTTCGGCTCGAAGCTCTCGGCGACGATCTCGAACTACTTCAACACCTATAGCAGCACGTATGCAACGAACTGTCCGTTGGATGCGTTCGGAAACTGCACGAAAGACGCGACCGTCAACGGCACGGGCGTGACGTTCTCAACGACCAACAACACGCATGACGATCCGCGGCTCGGTTTGGTGTACCGCCCGAGTCCGTCGAGCTCGGTGCGGTTCTCGATGGGAAGTTCGATCGCGCCTCCGTTCCTCGGGCTCTTCACGCAGATCGCCTCGACGCCGGTGTTCGATCCGACGACGCAAGTCGCGCTCGAATCCGAAAGCAACGGAAATCTGCGGCCGGAAACCGCCTTCGGATACGATCTCGGCGGCGACATGCGCCTATTCGATCAGCAGACCACGGTGTCGGCGGACATCTATCGCACCAATCTCTTCAACCGCTTCTTCGGACAAACGGTCTACAGCGGGTTGACGTGCGCGCAAGTCGCATGCCAAGGCTCGACCACCGCGCCGATTTACAATCAAACCAACACGAACATCAGCAACGCGCGGTTTGAAGGTATCGAACTCGCGCTCCAGCGCGCGCCGGCGACCGGCCTCGGCTTCAACATCTCGGGCGCGCTCAACCGCGGATACTACTACAACTTGCCGCCGAACTTCTATTGCAGCTTCGTGCCGACGGCAAGCCAGCCGTGTATCCCGGCCAACTACGACCAGAACCTCAACGTCATCTCCGGCCAAAACACCAACGGCATTCCGGTCGGCTTCTACGGCGTTTCGTACAACGGCAACATGCGCATTCCGTACGCGCAGGCGAACGCCGAAATCAACTACACCTTCCCGAATCAAGTGTACGCATCGATTGGCGAAACGTTCTACGGAAAGAACAACTCGCTGAACGAACCGCCGTTCAGCATCGGCTATGCGACGCTGCGCGTGCCGGTGAGCCGTACGCTTGCGTTCCAAATCTCCGGCGACAACATCTTCAACGCATATCCGGGCATCCTACCGGTGTTCGGCGCAGGCGTTCCGATAGACGTCGCGAGCGGCGGAACCGCAGCTACCAACGGCAACGTGCTCGGACCGGCAACCTGGCGGTTCGTGATCACGACGCGGCCCTAAGGCGCGCGCCACACGTCCGTAACCGGCGGCACGCCGGCCGAAAGGCCGGCGTGTCCCGTTTTATAGAGATCTTCGATGGTGCGCAGCACGCGATAGTGGTTCAGCGGCTCGTCGTACCGGCCGCTGCGCACCATCGGACCGGCGAAGATCGTCGGGATGTGGTTATCGATCGCGTCGTCGCTCTCGTCCCACGTCACGATCACGAGTGCGTTATGCGTCATCGCCCAGTCGACGATTGGCCCGACGTGTTCGCGCAGCCACGCGTCGCCTCGAGCGATGCTCGCGCTGTGCATGTCGTCGAGCATGTCCGGTATGATGAACGAAACGGTCGGCAGCGCATCGTAGTTCGCGGGAAGCGCGGTAAGCGGTAAATTCTCCGAGGGCAGCACGTTGTCGAAGTCGGCCCATGGCACGTGTTTGCGTCCGTACTCGCCGGACCAGCACGCGCGGGAACCCGGCTGCGGCAGACCTTCCGCGTAGCCGGCGAACGTACGATGCACGGCACGTAACTCGGTTGCAAGGTTCGGCGCATTGGTATCGATGCCGTGCGGCGGACAGCCGTCGCCGTTCGAATCGGTGATGCCCGCGAAAAGCGCGAGATAGTTCGGCTGACTTGGATGCGCGACGCCGTACGACCGCGTGAAGAGCGCACCGCGTGAAATGAGGTCGTTCAAATATGGAGCGGCGCGCCGCTTGCCGGCGATGTCGCCGTATTCCTTATTTTCCTCGACGACGATGATGACGTGTGAAGGCGCGGGCGGCAGTTTCGCGCCGATTAACGCGGCGAGGGGAGCGGAAAGGCGCGTGAGCCGCGTATGATTCGAACTAAAGTAGTGACCGCCGAAGATTCCAATCGCCGCCGCGACGGCGATCGCAATGAGGCCGCCCACGACCTTAATCACCGGAGCCGCTTGCCGGAGCGAGCAGTGCAAAGCCGCCTTGCGAGGCGATCCGCTGACCCGGGCGCAAGCCGGACGAGATGAGCGCTTGCGAGCCGTTCTCCGCCTGGACCGTGACGGTGCGTTCTTCAAACTTCATCGTACCGTTCTTATCCCGCGTTTGCACGAATATCAACGTCTTTCCGCTCTGCGGGTCTTGCACGATCGCGCTTTGCGGCACGATGACGCCGCGTATACGGGTGACGTCGATGGCCGCCTGCACGGCGCTTCCCGACGGCGCTCCGGTCGGAAAGCCGCTCGCCGTCACGAGCGCGGTTTGCGTCGCCGGATCGATCGCGGTTGAAACGCCCCGCACGCGCCCGCTGCTGCTCAGCGCGGTGCCGGGTACGGTGAAGCTCACCGGATCGCCCGAGTGAATTTGCGCAGCGTCGGCAGCGCTAACGTCGAGCGTCACTTCTCCGGTAACGGATGGCCCAATCGCGATGACGGGCGTCGTCGTGTCGACGGCTTCACCAGGGCGCTTATAGATCGCGGTAACGACGCCGTCCGTGGGCGCTCGCAATGTGCCGTTGCTCAAGTCGCGTTGCGCGAGCGCGGCACGGTCCTGCGCGCTTTGCGCTTGCGCTTGCGCTCCGGCGATTTGCGTTCGCGCGGTTGCCGCATCGGCGCGATCGGCGGCAAGCTGCGCTTGCGCCGCCTGCACGTCCTTGAGCGCCGCAACGCCGGCCGCATACAGCGATTGCTCGCGGCGAACTGCGGCGCGATCGACGGCGAGTTTCGTGCTGACGCGATCGACTTCCGACTGCTGGAAACTGGCGCGCGCGGCTTGCGCATCGGCCTGCGCCTGAGCGGCGGCAAGTGAAAGTCCGCTGGTATCCAAGCTCGCAAGTGTTTGTCCGGCGCCGACGTGCTCGCCAATCTGCACGTCCACGCTTTGCAGAATGCCGGCCTCGGCAAAGCTGAGTTTGCTCTCAGTGCCCGCCGGCGCGCCGACACGTCCCACGGCTTGAACCTGCTTGACGTACGTACCGTACCGTGCCGTCGCGAGGTCGACGGCCGGCGCGGCGGACGATGGTTTCGTTTGCGCGTGTCCCGCGCATCCCGCAAGCACACTGATGCCAAGTACCGCGATCCATCGCGAGCGTTTCACGGTCCCATCTCCTCCTGCAGCGTCGCAGCGGCTTGCGCCTGCGCATAAATTGCGGTCACTTCCGCCAGCGCCGCCTGAACATACGTGCGCCGCGCATCCGCGACGTCCAAGCTCGAACTCGCACCGCTGCGATACCCGATCTCGGTTGCGTGCAATTCTTGCTGCGCGGCAATTCGCGCCGTGCGCGCGGACTGAACCGCACGGACACTTTCGAGATACGTGCGGGCCGCCGAAGAGACCGCGACGGTAATACTGCGTTCGAGGGCGGCTTGTTTATACTGCGCCTGCGCCAGTCGCGCGCGCTCGGCCGCGACCCGATCCGCCGCGCTATGCGAGAGCGGCACGCTCACGCTCACGTTCGCCGACGGACCGGAAACCAGTACGCCGGAATCATACCCGTGCGTGTAACCGGCGCTAACGGTTATCGCGGGAAATACGCCGCCTTGCGCGACATGCACCGCAGCTTCCTCCGCATTCACCGCCTGACGCGCGGAAACGAGATCGCTGCGCTGCACCAATGCGCGCTGCACGGCCTTGCGCGGATCCGCAGGCGGCGGAGCAAAAGCCGCAGTTTCCTGCAGCCGCTGCAAGCGCTGCACCGGCACCCCGGTCTCCACGGAAAGCGCGTTTTGCGCATTGGCAGCGTCGACTTGCGCGGCATCGAGGTCCGCGCGAGCGTTCGCAAGCGCAACCTGCGCGCGAACGACATCCAAGCGTGGGACGTCGCCGGCTTTAAAACGCAATTCAGCTGCGCGCAGATCGGACCTCGCGCCGGACACGCCATCCGCCCGCAAACGGACCATCGCCAGCGCCTTGAGCGAGCCGTAATAGAGCCCGGCCGTCTTTTCGCGCTCGGCACGCTGCGCATCGAGCAGATCGTACCGTGCACCGGCAAGCGTAAACTGCGCCTGGCGAACCGCAGGGAGATACGACAAGTAATCGCCGAGCGTCACACCTGCGCCAATGGTTGCAAGGCTTTGCTCGATCGTGTTCCCGGCGTTGCCGCCTTGCGGCGCGGCGGCATAACTCGCTTGTATCGAAGGCGCCGCGGCACCGCGCGCTGCTGCCAGAAGCGCTTGATTCTCCGTAACGCGCGCGCGCGCTTGCGCAACGTCCGGTGAAATGCGTACGGCGTTTTCAAGCGCTGCGGAAAGCGGCAGCGACGCAAACTGCTGCGCGGAAGCGGTGAGCGCGGCGAGCACGATGGCGGCAATCATGGAGCCATTCCCGCATAGAGCACCGGTATCACGATGAGCGTGAATGCCGTCGCGGTCGAAAGGCCGCCGATAACCGCAATCGCCAACGGTTGTTCCATCGCCGCCCCCGCGCCGATGCCGAGCGCGAGCGGCAGCAGTCCGCCGATCGCCGCGATCGTCGTCATCACGATCGGCCGCAACCGCGTGCGTCCGGCAGCGACGAGCGCGTCGTGCACGCTCGCGCCTTCTTCTCTGCGCCGGTTGGCAACGTCGATCAGGAGAATGCCGTTTTTCACGATCAAGCCGACGAGCAGAAGCAGTCCCATGAACGACGACACGTTGAAGGGCGTACCGGTAACGAACAGCGCGACCGCGACGCCGATGAGCGCGAGCGGAATGGCCGTCAAGATCACCAGCGGCAGACGGTACGATTTGAATGTGGTCAGCATGACGAAGTACACGAGCGCAATCGCGATGCCGATCACGGTGAGGAACTGCTTGAACGATTGCTGCTGCGCTTTATAGGCGCCTCCGATGGTTGCCGTGTACCCGGGCGGGAGCGGCGTGGCGGCAAGCACGTTGCGCACGCCAGCGATCACCGATGAAAGGCTCGCGCCGCCGTAGTTCGCGGTAATCAGCATCACGCGTTGGCCGTTGATCTCGGTAATGTCGGTCGACAAGCGGTTCGGCTGCAACTGCGCCAGGCTGCCGAGCGGCACGGCGCCGGCGGGCGTGGATAGCAGCGAGCTCCCGAGCTGCGCCGGTTGTCCCGTAACGCTCACGCGCACGGGAATTTGATTGAGCGTGCCGGGAACCGCCGCGGCAACCTCGCCTTGCGCCGATGCGCTCAAGGCGCTGCCGAGCTGCGCCGCACTGAGGTTCAGCGAGGCCAGCCGCTGCTGGTCCGGACGCACTTGCAGCGTCGGGTCGTCATAATTGACGCCGGAAAACGCATCGGCGAGCCCGTGAACGGCCGCCATTTTTTCCGTAATGCTGTCCGCAAGCGAGACGAGCGTCTGCTGATCGGGACCGGCGAGCGTGATTTCGACGGGCGAGCGGGATCCCGACACGTCGTTGATCATGTCTTCAAAAATTTGATGGAAGTCCAACTGCGCCGCAGGCACCGCCGCGCTAAAGCGATCGCGAAGGCGGTCGCTGACCGTCTCGTAATCCGCACCCGGGCGCAGCCGTATGCGGATCGTTCCCGACCGAACCTGCGTCGGCGAAAACCCGTTCGTATCGATGCCGGTGAAGCGCCCGACCGTCGTCACCGCCGGATCGTGCATGGCGATGCGCTCCATCGTCGTCGCGGCGGTATCGCTCGCCGCAATGGTGGTTCCGACGGGCATCGTGTACTGCACTTCGAACTGACCTTCGTTCATATGCGGCAGAAAGTCGCTGGGCAGCCGGCTCATCAGCAGCACGGTGAGCAACAACACCGCGGCGGAGGCGCCGTAAACGATGGCGCGATGCGCAAGCGTCCAGCGTAGAAACGGCTCGTAATGCTGGAGCACGCGTGCGACAAACCCGGTGTCCGCGACATGCTCTTCCTCTTCGCGAACCAAGGCTGAACTGAGCAACGGCGTTACGAACAGCGCGAGCGCGAGCGAAACGATCAGCGCCGATCCGAGGGTGAGCGCAAGCGCGCGGAAGAAAAATCCGGTCACGCCGCCGAGCAGCAGCAACGGAATAAATACGACGACGGTCGTGAACGTCGACGCCGCCATCGGCGCCGCCAGTTCGCCCATCGACATCACGATGACGTCATACTTGCGCATCTGCGGATACGCGTGCATGTTGCGCGTGATATTCTCCACCACGACGATGGCGTCGTCGATGATCAGCCCGACCGCGACGGCCAAACCGCCGACGCTCATCAAGTTGAGCGTCTGCCCGCTCAGATGCACCGAAAATATCGTGATAGCCATCGCGATGGGAATCACGATGGCGGAGACCAGCGTCATGCGCAGATTGCGCAGGAACAGCAAGATCACCAGAATTGCCAGCGCCGCGCCGATGAGGATCGCGTCGCGCAAGCTCTTTTGCGATTCCACGATCAAATCGGTTTGATCCCAGTAGCGGTGCGCGGAGATCCCGGCGGGCAGGGCGGCCTCGATGCGGCGCATCTTCGCCTTAATCGCGGCGCCCATACGCACTTGATCGGATCCGGGCAGCCCGAAAAAGTCGAGCGCTACCGCATGCTGCGCGTCATAACTGACTTGCGTGGTCAGCGGCGCGACGCCGAGCGTAACCGTGCCGAGCGCGCCAATTGTGACCGGCGTATGAGTGGAATCCGGTACGACGACGCGCGCAATCGCGGCGGCGTCCTTGATTCCGGCGCTGAGCAGGATGACGTTGCGCTGATAGAATTGTTCCGAAATGCCCAGGGCGTTGACCGTCGTTGCATCGGAGAGCGCGCTTGCGACGTCCTGCGCCGTCAGTCCGTGCGCCGCGAGCGCGCCCGGATCGAGCGTCACGTGGAATTCGCGCTGCGGACCGCCGACCAGCAGGATGCGCGCCAAACCCGGAATGCCGTAAAATTGCGGAAGCAGCGATTGCTGCGCGAGTTCGCGCAGCACGGTCTGCGACATGTTCGGCGCTACCAGTGCGTACGTGAGAACCGGTTCTTGGTTCGGGTTGATGATGACCGAATCCACGACGGTGCCCGGCGGCAGCGACGAACGGGCCTGCGACTCCGCCTGATTGACGTACTGCAGGTCGAAGCGCGCGTCGGTTTTCGGATCGAACGTGACGATGAACTCGGCACTTCCTTGGGAGGCCGTCGCCTTGACCTGCGTCACCGACGGCAGTCCCAAAAACGCGCGTTCCAGCGGAAGCAGTACTTCGGTGCGGATTTGATCCGGCGGCAGGTTGCCCGCGTCAGCCACCACGTCGATGCGCGAGAACGTCATCGTCGGGAAAATGCTCGCAGGTGTGACGAGATACGCCCACACCCCAAGTACGGTCAATACGGCCACCACGAACGCAATCGTCTTGCGGTGGCGTAGGCCTACGCTCGAAACCTGCATCTTCTGATGCGGATAGCGTACCGTTCGAATATGACGGTAACCTGAACGCTATGCTGCCGGAAATCGAAGGCGGACGACCGCGCCGCCGCCCGGCGCATTGGAAAGCGACATGCTTCCGCGGTTCGCTTCGACGATCGCGCGGGCGATCGCCAGGCCCAGGCCGCTCCCGCTTCCGGCGGGCGCCTGGTCTTCACGCCAAAACCGTTCGAGCGCGTGCTCCAGCGCTTGCGCGGAGAATCCCGGGCCGCTGTCTTCGACCGCGATGTCGACCGCGTGCGCGTTGAGCGTGCAGCGTAGAATGACGCTGCTGCCCTGCGGTGCATGACGAATGGCATTGTGTCCGATCGCAAGCAACGCGCGTTCGAGCGCATGCGCATCTGCAAAAATCTTGGCACCGGCGCCGCCTTCGACGCGAACGCTCGCGTCGGTCGCTTTGGCGGCAGCCGTGAGGCGCGTTGCCACCTGCCTGAGGATAGAATCGACGTCGACGCGCTCGGCGGAAACGACGCCGCTCTCCGCCCGCGCTGCGGTAAGCAGATCGCCGATCAGCGTTTCCATGTGATCGGCCTCAGCGGCGATCGCTTCGAGCGCGTGGCGGTATTGCGCGGAGTCGCGCTCCTTGCGCAGTGCCAGATCCGACTCCGCGCGAATCACCGCTAGGGGCGCGCGCAACTCGTGCGAGGCGTCCGCCGTAAACCGGCGCTGGCGCGCGAACGCGTCTTCGAGCGCGCGTCGCGTTACGACATTTCCCGCAAGCAGCGCGAGCACCGCAATCACGAGCGCAAGGCCGGCAAGCGCGATTGCGAAATTGCGATCGGTCTCATCGATCCAATCGCTGCCGGCCCAGACGACCACGCGTCCGAGGACCGTTCCGTTGTGAGCAACGGGCAAAACGAACGCGCGAATTTTCGCATCGCCGCTGCCGGCGTCGAAAAAGTGTCGGGTGCTTGTCGAAACCGCCGCGGCGGGCACAACGCGCGAGGAACTGGCAAACAGCACCTTGCCGGAGCGATCGAACACCGCCGCGGTTGCGTCAGCCGCGACGATTGCGCCGATCTGCTCGCGATCGCTCCGATCGATGCCGAGCCTGTTCTTCGAAACGTCCACGAACTGCAGTACGGCGCGGGCGGTGGTTTGCAGGCGCGCGTCGAGGGTGGAACGTTGCGATCGGTCGATCGCGAATACCGCGGCCGCCGCAAAAAGCAGCAGCCCCGCGAACATGATCGCCGGATAGGCGGCGTACAGACGCAGGCGGTTCATCGCTCACCGAAGCGGTATCCGGCGCCGCGTACCGTATGCAGCAACTGCCGTTCGCGCGCACGCGTCAGTTTTGAGCGCAAACGGCTTACGTACACTTCGACGACGTTCGACGTCGTCTCGCTCTCGCGTTCGAAGAGCGCATCTTCGATCATGGAGCGCGATATGACCCGTCCGGCGTTGCGCATGAAGTATTCCAGAAATGCCGCCTCGCGCGCCGTGAGATCGATGTCGCGATCGTTGCGCCGCGCCCGCCGCGAGCCCAGGTCGAAGACGAGGTCGGCCACGCGCAGCTGCGCGTCGAGCGTCTTGGCGGACGATCGCCGGACGATCGTTCGCAGCCGGGCCTCCAATTCGCCGAAGACGAACGGCTTGCGCAGATAATCGTCGGCGCCCGCGTCGAGTCCCGCGATGACGTCTTGCGGCGTGTCACGCGAGGTCAGCATCAGCACCGGCGTGCGTACGAGCCGCTCGCGCAGCGAACGAACGACGCTCAGCCCGTCGCGTTTGGGCAGATTGACGTCCAAAATGACGGCATCGTACGGCGCGGCACCGGCCCAGGCTTCGCCTTCTTCTCCGTCATGCGCGACGTCGACCACGTGGCCTTGTTCGCTCAGGCCGCGGCGAAGCACGTCGCACAGGCGAACGTCGTCTTCAACGACCAGCAGACGCATGTTCGGGCGTGTGCGTCCAGTGCAGCAGCGCGTGCGCCGCTCGCGCGCGCTCGACCGTTTCAGCGGTCACCACACCCTCGACGAGCATCGTGAAATGCCCCATTTTTCGACGCTCGACGGCGTGCTTTTTGCCGTACATGTGCAGCACGATGTCGGGATCGCGCAAAAGCTCGTCCACGCCCGCGAGGTGATTGCCCGTGCCGGCACCCAGAACGTTCACCATGACGGCGTTGCGCAGCAGTTGCGGCGCCGATAGCGGTAAGCCGCAGATCGCGCGGATATGCTGTTCGTACTGCGAGCAGCGCGTGGCATCGATCGTATAGTGCCCGCTATTGTGCGGACGCGGCGCAATCTCGTTGACGAGCACCGCGCCGTCTTGCGTGACGAAATACTCCACGCAGAATGTCCCGACGATTGCGAGCGATGACGCGATCGTCTCCGCGTAGGCGCGCGCTGTTCGCGAGATCTGCTCGTCCACGCGTGCGGGAACGATGGACATCGCCAGGATGCCGCGGTCGTGCACGTTCTCAGCAGGCGGATACGTGACGATCTCGCCCGCGGCGTTGCGCGTGCAGACGACACTGATCTCGCATGCGAATGGCACGAACTGCTCGTAAATGAGCTGAGCGCCTTTTGCGGCAGCAAGCGCTGCGCGCGCCTGGTTGCCGTTCTCGGCTCGCCATTGCCCTTTGCCGTCGTAGCCGCCGCGCACCGTCTTCATGACCGCCGGAAAGCCGATCTCCTCGCACGCCGCTCGCAAATCGTCTTCGTTCTCGACGGCTGCGAAGCGTGCCACCGGAATGCCGCAGCTCTCGACGAACCGTTTTTCCAGCAGCCGGTCTTGCGTAATGCCGAGCACGCGGCTCGTGGGCGTTACGGCGAATCCGCGCCGTTCCAAGCGCTGCACCGATTCGATAGCGATGTTTTCGAATTCGTACGTCACGATGTCGGTGCGTTTGCCGAGATCGTCGATTGCGTCCATGTCATCGTACGCCGCAACGATTTGTTCGTCGGCCACCTGGCCGCACGGCGAGTGCGGCTGCGGATCGAGCGTGATGACGTCGTAGCCCATGCGTTTGGCGTCGAGCGTCAACATGCGCCCCAGTTGGCCGCCGCCGATAACGCCGATCGTTTGAATCACGGACGCGCTACAGCTTGATCGACGTGACGTCGTCGTGCATCCGCTCGACGTACTTCGTAAGACGTTGCAACAGCGCGGGATCGCCGAGCGCGAGAATGCGGGCCGCGAGCAGCGCCGCATTGGCGGCGTTGCCGATCGCCACCGTTGCGACGGGAACGCCTTTGGGCATTTGCACGATGGAAAGCAGCGAATCGATGCCGCTGAGCGCTTTCGATTGCACCGGAACGCCGATTACCGGCAGCAGCGTGCGCGAGGCGCTCATGCCCGGCAGATGTGCTGCGCCGCCTGCGCCGGCGATAATGACCTTGAGTCCCCGGGCCTGCGCGCTCTCGGCGTACTCGAACATTTCGACCGGCGTGCGGTGCGCGGAGACCACGCGCATTTCGAACGGAATATCGAGTGCTTTGAGCATGTCGCGCGCGCCCGCCATCGTTTCCATGTCGGAGACGCTGCCCATGATGATGCCCACCAGGGGCGTGTCGGATTCTGCCATCGGGGTAGAGTATTCTACGGCTATGAGTGCTTTTCTGCTCGGTATCAATTATTGGCCCCGCCGCAGCGCCATGTACATGTGGGAGCGCTTTGACGCGGGCGAAATCCGCGAAGATTTTGCGCGCATCCGCTCGCTCGGGCTTTCCATCGTGCGCTTTTTCATCATGTGGGACGACTTCCAGCCGCAAGCGGATCGCATGGATCCGGCGATGCTCGAGCGGTTCGATGCCGTGATGAATGCTGCGGCGGACGCAAAGCTGCGCGCGATGCCCACGTTCTTCACCGGGCATATGAGCGGCGTCAATTATCTGCCTGAGTGGTCGCTCGACCATTCGCGTCCGCACGGCCGCTTTCGCACGTTCGGACGCGGCATGCGCGAACTTCCGTGGGGTGTCGGCGACTTTTATTCCGGTCCGCTGCTTGACACCGCGCGCCTGCACGTCCGCGCAATCGGCGAACGCTGCCGCGGGCATGAAGCGCTGTACATGTGGGATCTCGGCAACGAGTTCAGCAATCTGCGCAGCGCCAATTCGCCTCAGGAAGCGGCGAACTGGTCCAAGCGCTTGACCGACGATCTTTTCGAAGTGTCCGGCGCGTCGACGAGCGCCGGCAACCACAGCGAAGATCTCTCGCAAGACCGCGGCATCCGCCCGTCGTCGTTCTGCGCGCCGTTTCCGTGTTCGGTAATGCACGGCTATTCGGTGTACTCGCATTTTGCGCGCAGCCGCACCGATGCCGAAGTCGTTCCGTTCTTGTGTCAAGTGATGCAGTCGATGTCCGGCAAGGCGGTGCTCTTCAACGAGTTCGGCAATCCGACATGTCCGGCGGGTACGGTGTCGCCATACGATCGCGTTCCGCTTCCGGGCGATCCGCAGCCCGATGCCAAGGACTTGCCGCCGAACGCCGCGCCGTACGCGTGTCTGACCGAGGATGAAATGGCGGCATACTGTTACGGCGTTTTGGACCGGCTGCAGAAGCGCGGCGCCCTTGGCGCCTTCTGGTGGAATTGGGCGGACTACGCCAAAGAACTCGCGCAGACGCCGCCCTTCGACCGCGCGCAGCACGAAATGGCGTTCGGCACCATCCGCTCCGACGGGAGCTTCAAACCGGTCGCGGAAACGCTCAAACGCTTCGGCGACGAAGGGCGTGCGGTCGTGCCGCCTCCCGCGCCGATCGTCAGCGAAGACGAGTGGTACGCCAATATGAACGAAGCCTACCAAAAGGCCAAGTATGACGCCTATGTCTGGGCGAATGCCGGAGCGCATGCCTGATTCGAAAGTGATGATCGTGACCGGTGCCGGCTCGGGCATCGGCTACGAGACCGCGCTGTATGCGGCGCGTCAAGGATTTGGAATTCTAGCCGTTTCGCGGCACGAGCGCGAGCTGTACCAACTCTCCGCAACGATCGCTGCCGAAGGCGGCACGTGCGTCGTCTTGCCGCTCGACGTCACGAGCGCGGATGCACCCAAGCGCATCGTTCAAACGGCGCGCGAATCGTTCGGCCGCATCGACGTGCTCATCAATAATGCCGGCGCCGCGACGGCGGGACGGCTGCTCGAACAAACCGACGAGCAGATCGACGCGCAGTGGGATCTTCACGTTGCCGCGCCGCTGCGCATCACGCGCGACGCGCTGCCGATGCTGCAAGAATCGCGCGGTCAAGTGATGTTCGTCGGCTCCGGCCTTGCGCGCGTTCCCTCGCCGTATTATGGTGCGTACTGCGCGGCAAAGGCCGCCGTACGCGCGATGACCACGCAGTTGCGGCGCGAATTGCACGGCACGGGCATCGCCGTAACGTACATCGATCCCGGCAGCGTTCGCACGAATTTCAGTAAGAGTGCAGGCATTCCGTCGTTCGGGCCGGAGTGGGCGGTGGCCGATGCGGACCGCGTTGCGCGGCGCATCGTCAGCGCGGCGCGCCGACGGCCGAATACGCTGAACGCCGTGCCGTTGCACACGTTCGGTGCGATGCTCGGCGAATGGTTTCCGCACATGGCCGATCGCGCGCTCTCGCAACGCACGCCGCCTCCGGTCCAGCCAACGCCTGCGCCGCAGCCGCAACCGCCGCCGGCGCCGCAACCGAGTCTCGAGCCCGTTCAAAGCGATTTCGAACGCGCGCTCGAGCCGGTGTCGCGCCGCATGGAGCGCGTCAAACTCGCGCCGGCGTTCATCGCAGAGCTCTTGCGCCCCGGCGACGACGTGCATCTCTCGGATGCGGCAATGCGTTGGGCGGGTATGCCGAACAAGAACGAACGCGCCGCGATGGCGGAAGTGCTCGAAGCGCTCGCCGCCGGCGGCTTTTTAGAGAAAACAGGCGATGAAAGCTGGCACGTCGTGCGTTCAGCGAGCTAACGCCGTTTTCAGGTGCTTTCCGCCGATCGCAACGAAAAATAAGGCCGTTGCGAGCAGCACGATCGTCGCGCCGCTCGAACTGCGCAAAAAGTACGAGAGATACAAACCGCCCGCGCCGCTGACCGCGCCGATACAGGCCGAGAGCGCCATCATTCGCGAGAAGCGCGTCGTCAACTGATACGCTGCCGCGGCAGGCGTGACCAGGAGCGCGGCGACGAGCACGATGCCCACCGCCTGCAGCGAGATGATGATTGTGAGCGCGAGCAGCACGAGCAGCACGTACTCGATGCGCTGCGCGTTCATGCCGCTGGCCTGCGCGACGACCGGATCGAATGACGTATACAGGAGCGCGCGCCACAACAGCGCCGTGACGAACGCCACGAACAGCGCGAGCGCGATGATCATCAGCACGTCCTGATGATTGACCGAAAGAATGTCGCCGAAGAGAAAACTCTGCAGATCGATGGAGTACGACCGCTGGCGGCTCATCAAAAAAATTCCGAGCGCAAAGGCGCCCGTAAAGAGCACGCCGATCGCCGTATCGAGTGCCACGCGCCCGCGCCGGTGCACGAAGCCGATACCGAGCGCGGTTAAAATGGCGACGACGCCGGCGCCGAGATAGTAGTCCGCGCCTTTGAGGTACGCAATGACGATGCCCGCGAACGAGGCGTGCGCGATGCCGTCACCGATGAAGGCGAGTTTACGGATGACAACATACGTGCCCATCGCCGAGCATAGCACGCCGACGAGCAGCGCAGCGACGAACGCGCGCTGCATAAAGTCATACTGAAACGGCTGGAGCAAGTGTTGCATTAGTCGTGATGCCTGTCCGCGTGGCCGTGTACGTGCATGTGCCCGTGCAATTCCGCGTATGCGCCGGACGCGAGCACTTCATCCGGCGTTCCGTTGGCAATGACGCGCTTGTTGAGCACGATGAGACGGTCGAACCACTGCGAGGCGCGCTCGAGATGATGCGTTGACATGATGACGGGCATGCCGTCTTTGACCAACTGCCGGATGACCTTGCGCAGCGCTTCTTCGGTTTCCGCATCGACGCCCGTTGTCGGTTCGTCGAGCAGCAATACATTCGGTTCTTGCGCAATCGCACGCGCGACAAAAACGCGTTGCTGCTGTCCGCCGGAGAGCGCGGAAATGTGCCGTTGCGCCAGCGCTCGCATATTGACGAGATCCAAACCGCGCTCGACCGCCGCGCGATCGCGCGCACCGAACCGCCGGAACAGGCCAAGACGCGGAAAGCGCCCCATCGCGACAACGTCCCAAACGGTTGCCGGAAACGTCCAGTCGACGTCTTCGATCTGCGGTACGTATGCCACGGACCCGGCGGGCAGTGCTCGCGGCGGTTTACCGAGCACGCTCACCGTTCCGGACGACGGTTCGAGCAAGCCGGCAATCGTTTTGAGCAGCGTCGATTTGCCCGAGCCGTTCGGCCCGACGATGCCGAGCGCTTCACCGTAGGGTACGCTAACGGTGGCGCCGTCGAGCGCAATATGATTGTCGTACTTCACGCACAGATCGTGCACGGCGACGGCCGCGTTGGTGATTTCGCCGTTCACTTG
>DAISWS010000026.1:26952-27147 GCA_036826275.1 Vulcanimicrobiaceae bacterium | reverse complement strand
ACGTGCTGCTGTTCATGGACAACATCTTCCGCTATCTGCAAGCGGGTTCGGAAGTCTCCGCGCTGATGGGACGCATGCCGTCGGCCGTCGGATATCAGCCCACGCTCGCGACCGACATGGGTTCGCTCGAAGAACGCATCACCTCGACGCACAAGGGTTCGATTACGTCGGTGCAGGCAGTGTACGTGCCCGCCG
>DAISWS010000026.1:0-26942 GCA_036826275.1 Vulcanimicrobiaceae bacterium | reverse complement strand
AATATTTCCGCGACGAACTCGGCGCCGACGTGCTGCTGTTCATGGACAACATCTTCCGCTATCTGCAAGCGGGTTCGGAAGTTTCCGCCCTGATGGGACGCATGCCGTCCGCGGTCGGCTATCAGCCGACGCTCGCGACCGACATGGGTTCGCTCGAAGAGCGCATCACCTCGACGCACAAGGGTTCGATTACGTCGGTGCAAGCCGTGTACGTGCCGGCCGACGACTACACCGATCCGGCCGTCGCCGTGACGTTCGCGCATTTGGATGCAACGACCGCGCTTTCGCGTCCGATCTCCGAGCTGGGCATTTACCCGGCCGTCGATCCGCTCGCGTCCAGTTCGCGCATCCTCGATCCGCAGATCGTCGGCGACGAACATTACAAGGTTGCGCGCGGCGTGCAAGAAACGCTGCAACGCTACAAAGACCTGCAAGACATCATCGCGATTCTGGGCATCGAAGAACTGTCGGAAGACGACAAGATCACGGTCGGTCGCGCGCGCCGCATGCAGCGCATGTTCTCGCAGCCGTTCTTCGTCGCCGAACAGTTCACGGGCACGCCCGGCAAATACGTCAAACTCACCGACACGATCGCGGCGTTCAAAGAGATCCTCGACGGGAAGGTCGATCATCTCCCCGAGCAGGCGTTCTTCTATGCCGGCGGCATCGACGACGTCAAAGCGGCGGCCGAGAAGCTCGGCGCCGCGGTCTAGCATGATGCAGCGTTATTTTGGCGCGTATGCGCGCAGGCTAGGCCGGAGCGCCTTTTAATGGCAACGGTTCCGTTCAAGCTCATCACGCCGACGAAAGTGATTTTCGACGGCGAAGCGGAGCTCGTGATCGCGGTGACGACCGAGGGCGAGGAAGGCATCCTCGCGCATCACGCGCCGTTTCTGAGCGCGCTCAAACCGGGCGTGCTGCGCGCGAACATCCTGGAGAACGGTACGCCCAAGCGCTTGGAACTTGCGACCGGCGAGGGCTTTATGCAGGCGCTGCCCGATCGCGTCACCGTGCTCGTCGACGACGCGCTAGCGTTCGAAGAAGTCAACGTCGCGCAAACGCGCAGCGAGCTCGAGGAGGCCACGGAGCGGCAAAAGGCCGCGGCCGAGCCGCACGTGTTCGCGCGCGAGCAGGCGATCATTGATTTTGCGAATGCGAAACTTCGCCTGACCGGACACCACTAGCGCCCCGTCGAAACCCCAAATCGTGCGACGCGCGCCCGGCTGGATACGAGTGGCTGCCATCGCGCTGGAGCTGGGCGCTCTGGCGTTCATCGGCTATGCCGTGATGGTACGCCGGGGCTCTTCGAAACCTCCGGATCACGCCGAAGCGGTAGCCGCAACGCAGCCGCAGGAGCGGCAAGCGCAACCGCCCCAGCCTGCCCCCATCGAGTTCATCACGGAATCGACCGACGACGGCGCGCGGTATTATCGCGCGGTCGGCGAGGACGTCGAAATGCTGGCCGGATTCTACTCCGACGGACGTTTGCGTCTTGCCGATTCGGAAAACCGCCGTTTTGCCGGCATGCTGCAGGGCAGTCACGCGGACTTGCTGCAGCTGGACACCAACGAATGGAGTGAAGTGTTTCTGCGCGTCACGCCTACCGGAAGAATGCAACTCGAACTGCGCGGCGGCCCGTATGACGCGCGCATCCTGCGCTGCGATACATTGAGAGCATGAATACCTTAGACCGTTTGGAAACGACGCTGCGCGTTCGCGGCGGAGCACCGCTCGAAGGCTCGGTGCGCACGCACGGCGCGAAAAACGCCGCGTTGCCGATCATGGCCGCATCGCTGCTGGCAAAAGGCAAGGTGACCCTGCACCGCGTTCCGCGCATCACCGACGTCTCCGTCATGTGGTCGCTGCTCGAAGCGCTCGGAGCGCGCTTGCGCTACGAAGGCGACGGCACGGTCACGATCGATCCCGGCAACGTCGTGTCGCACCGTGCTCCGTACACGCTCGTGCGCAAACTTGCGGCGAGCTTCGACGTCGTCGGTCCGCTGCTCGGGCGTTTCGGAAAAGCGGAAGTGCCGCTTCCCGGTGGATGCGTGCTGGGAACGCGCGCGACGGATCTGCACGAACAAGCATTTCGCGCGCTCGGATGCGACGTCAAAAATGCCCACGGCTATCTGATCGCGACCACCAAAAAGAAGCGCCTGCAGGGCGCGGAGATCGAGTTCCGTATGCCCAGCGTGGGCGCAACCAAGAATGCGATGCTCGCCGCGGTCGTCGCGGATGGAATGACGACGCTGAAAAACGCAGCCATGGAACCCGAAGTCACCGACCTTGCGAATTTTTTGTGTGCGATGGGCGCGCGCATCGGCGGCGCGGGCAGCGATACGATCGTCATCGAGGGCGTACGGGATCTGCACGGGGTCGAGTACACGATCATTCCGGATCGCATCGTGACCGGCACGCTGCTGCTCTGCGGCGCAGCGACACGCGGCGACGTCACGATCACGGACTGCTCGCCCGACCATTTGCACGCGCTCGGCCTGAAACTGCAAGAGTGCGGCGCGGTCGTGACGAGCGGAGATAATTGGATCCGGGTGCAAGCGGACGCGCTCACCGGCGGAACCGACATTCTCACGGCGCCGTACCCGGGATTTCCGACGGACCTGCAGCCGCAAATGGTGTCGTTTCTGTGCACCGCGCCGGGCAACAGCGTCGTCGAGGAATCGATTTTCAACGCCCGCTTTTCGTATGTGAACGAACTCGCGCGCATGGGCGCCGACGTACGCGTGTCGATGGAAAGCAATACCGCCGTCGTCAAGGGCGGCGCGCCGCTTTCAGGCGCGCCGGTCGAGGCGCCGGACATCCGCGCGGGTGCCGCGCTGGTGGTCGCCGGTCTGGCGGCCGCCGGCGAGACGGAGATTATCGGCCTGGAGTTCATCGACCGCGGCTACGAACGGCTGGAGGAGTTGCTCTCCGCGCTCGGCGGGCAGGTACAGCGGGCAAGCGGCATCACGCCGCTCGTGGAACCGAACGGACTTTTCGAGACGAGCGAGTATCCTAAAACCCGCACAAACAGCGCGGGTTAACGGAGACTCGTTTGGCGGCGCCCACGGGAAGCTTTTTGCAAAGCCCGTACATTGAGGCGCCATGAGAATTTGGGGGCCCAACGAAAGTGGGGGGCGCGCAGGCTAGGCCGTGGCGCCATTTAAACGGGAGTAAAAATTGGACATCGGGATCGATCTGGGCACTGCCAACGTGCTCGTGCATGTAAAAGGCAGAGGCATCGTGTTACGCGAGCCGTCGGTCGTTGCAAAGGACATGAACAACGGCAAGACGCTGGCCGTCGGTGAGGAAGCGCGGCAGATGCTCGGCAAAACGCCGGAGCATATTCAAGCGATACGTCCGCTGCGCGACGGCGTCATCGCGGACTTCGAAGTAACCGAAGCGATGCTCAGTTACTTCATCAAAAAGGTCATGCGCGATCGCTCCTGGCTCTCGTCGCTCTTCAAACCGAAACCCAACGTGATCATTTGCGTTCCCGCCGAGATTACGAGCGTCGAAGAACGCGCCGTCAAAGATGCCGCGAAGCTCGCCGGTGCTAAACACGTCGAGATCATCGAAGAGCCGATGGCCGCTGCAATCGGTGCCGGCTTGCCGATCGACGGTCCCTCCGGAAGCATGGTCGTCGACATCGGCGGCGGCACGACGGACGTTGCGGTGATCTCGCTGGGCGGCATCGTCGTCTCGCAGTCGCTTCGCGTTGCGGGAAATAAACTGGACGAAGCCATCATCCGCTACATCCGCCGCGTCTACAATTTGATGATCGGCGAGCGCACGGCCGAAGAGATCAAAATCAAAATCGGTTCCGCGTACCGTTTGGAATCCGAGCTCGCGATGGAAATCCGCGGCCGCGATTTGATCAACGGTTTGCCGAAAACCGTGAAAATCACGAGCGAAGAGATCCGCGAGGCGCTATCGGAACCAGTCGGCGCGATCGTCGAAGCGGTCAAAGCCGTGCTCGAAAAAACGCCGCCGGAACTTGCCGCCGACATCATCGATCGCGGGGTCATTCTCACGGGCGGCGGCGCGCTGCTTCGCGGCTTGGATAAATTACTGGCCGAAGTTTGCGGCATTCCCGTGATCATCGCCGACGATCCGCTCTCATGCGTCGCACTCGGCACGGGAATGCGCGTCCGAATCTAACGGTGTAGAGGCGCGCACCTCTTCGGGTATGAAAAGCGCAGTGTGAGAGTTGCGAATGTCATCGATGCGCGCAAGGAACCGCATGCCCGCTTCGTTGAGGAAGTGGCGGCCGTCGTCCAGCACGGCGGCACGGTTATCTTTCCGACCGATACCGTCTACGGCATCGGGTGCGATCCGTACGACGTCGGGGCCATTGCCCGCATTTACGGCGCAAAACAGCGCCCGGCCAACAAGCCGCTCTCATTGCACGTTGCAAGCGTCGGCGAATTTGCCGAGTACGCGAACGGCTACCGTGACGCAGTCGCGGCGGGCCGCCGGCTTTTCCCGGGCGCGGTGACGATAATCATCCCGAAACCTGCGTTTATCGATCAGGACGTAACGGCGGGACTCCCGACCTTGGGCTTCCGGGTACCGGACGATTCGCTCTGCAGAGCGATTCTCGAACGCTGCGGTCCGCTGGCGGCAACCAGCGCAAATCTCAGCGGCTCGCAAGCGTATTACGGAGCAGGGGATTGGGACTCGCTGCCGCCGGCGGATTTGCTGGTGGAGAACGGTCCGACCAAGTACCGGCACGAGTCGACGATCATCGACATGACCGGGCCGCAGGCCGTGGTCTTGCGCGAAGGGGTTGTCTCGCTGGAGCGGCTAACCGGGCTGTTGAGCCCGGTCATCCGTCATTCCGTGATTCGAAAGACGCCGTAAAACCATGAACGTTCGCATCATCCCGCTTCTCCTTGCAGCCGTGCTGCTTGCCGCCGCACCGAAGTCGCCGCACAATACGGCCGTTGGCTTCGGACTGTCCGACTGGCACGTAGCGACCGGGCAACTCGACATCACGAATTGGGATAGGGGCGATTTCAGCGCTCCCTCCCCGGTCACGCTCTCGCGTCCGGGCAGTACGATTCAAGCCGATCGCGCCATCGGCAACTTCAAGACGAAGAACGCAACGCTCAGCGGCCACATCGTTTTGCACGACAGCAACGGCGTCCTCACGAACTTCGCCGGACAAAGCGGATCGCACGCGCCTGCGACGCTTACGTGCGACAACCTTACCATCGACGGCATTACAAAGACGTACGTTGCAACCGGTGACGTGCATTTCACGCAAGGCGGCACGCAGGTCAGCGCCGATCGCGCCGTCATGAACGGCGCTACGCACGATCTGCACCTCTACGGCCACGTGCAGCTGCAGCAATGATGCGCGCCCTCGCCGCTCTGAGCCTGATCGTTGCGCTCATTGCGGCAGCGCCGCAGCACCGCGCGCAAAAGCCGCAGCAAGCGTCCGCGAAAGTCGGCGAGTGGACGTTGGTTGCGGATCAGCTCAGCGCGAACTTGGCGAGCGGACAATTCTCCGTGCCGGTTCACGTCAGTATGACTCGCGCGGACGGTTCGACGGTCGTTGCGGATCGCGCGACCGGCAACTATAAGCAGCATGAGGCGCAGCTCTACGGTAACGTCACGGTGCACGACGCGAGTGGAACGTTCGGGCTAAAAAGCGCGCAAGGCACGCAAGCGTCATCGCGCGGACCGGCCACGCTCACTGCCGACGAAGTACAACTCGACGACAATTCGCATTTGTACGATGCGAGCGGAAACGTGCACTACGTCCAGGGCGATACAGACATCACCGCGGATACGGCGCATTTAAACGACACCACGCACGAGCTGGATCTCAAAGGCAAGGTGCATGTCGTGCAGGGAGACCGCACGCTCGATGCCGACAGTGCGACCTACAACACGCAAAGCGGTTCCGGTGAAGCCGATAACAACGTCACGGTCACCTTTCCCGGAGTCACGCCGTCCATCGCAACGCCCAAACCGATCAAGATCAAAGGACCCGGCATCCCGTAAGGCGGGAGCACGAGATGGAGCCCTCGCTCTTTTCGTCCGCCTCGAACGTCAGCGAACCGCTTGCCGCGCGCATGCGTCCGCGCAGCCTCGACGAGTTCGCCGGACAAGAGCACATCGTCGGCCCGGGCCACGTTTTACGGCGCGCAATCGAAACGGATACCGTTCCGTCGCTGATCTTTTGGGGACCGCCGGGAACCGGCAAAACCACGCTTGCGGAAATTATCGCGCGCATGACGGGAGCGCATTTTGCGTCGCTTTCCGCGGTGAGCGCGGGCGTTGCCGATCTGCGCAAAGTCGTCGCGGAGGCGCAGCACCGCCGCGCGCTCGGCAAGCGCACCGTGCTGTTCATCGACGAGATTCACCGCTTCAACAAAGCGCAGCAAGACGCGGTCTTGCCGTACGTTGAAAGCGGCGTGGTGACGCTCATCGGCGCGACGACGGAGAACCCCTCGTTCGAAGTAAACTCGGCGCTGCTTTCGCGTTCGCGCGTGTTCGTGCTCAAGGCACTCACGGACGACGATATCGGCACGCTCGTCGACCGCGCGCTAACCGACGCGGAGCGCGGATTAGGCAAACTGCCGATTCGTCTGGAACCCGAAGCGCGAAATGCCTTGATAACGCTTTCCAACGGGGACGCGCGGAGCGCGCTCGGCACGCTCGAATTTGCGGCGGCTGCGGCGCCGCACGACGCGGATGGAACCGCCGTGATTACGCCGGCGGTCGTCGGTGATGCGATGCAGCGCCGGGCGGCATCGTACGACAAGGGCGGCGATCAGCATTACGACGTCATCAGCGCGTTCATCAAGAGCATGCGCGCGTCCGATCCGGACGCCGCGATCTATTGGCTCGCGCGCATGATCGACGGGGGTGAAGATCCGCTGTTCATCGCGCGGCGTCTGGTCATTCTGGCATCGGAGGACGTGGGACTTGCGGATTCCCGAGCTATCTCCGTAGCGATCGCCGCACAACAAGCGGTACACTTCGTCGGTATGCCCGAAGGGTTCTATCCGCTCGCGCACGCCACGCTGTATCTTGCGCGCGCGCCGAAAAGCAACAGCGTCGGCCGCGCTTACTCGGCGGCAATGGCGGATGTCGAGGGCACGCGCAACGATCCGGTGCCGCTGCATCTGCGTAACGCGCCGACGGGTCTTATGAAAGACCTGGGCTACGGCCGAGACTATCACTACGCACACGACGATTATTCAATCAAACAGACGAACCTGCCAGAAAATTTGAAGGATCGAATGTACTATACACCGGGAAACCACGGCGAAGAACAAAAGGGCTCTTGATGCGTTTGGATTGCGCCGGATTACCGTGCTTCTTTTCCGGATTTCGAACTTTTTCGAGCCAGACAGGATGTCTGTTTCAAAACTTCGTTCTCTCGAAAAAGTCGATAAACAAAAAATCGCCTGGATGGCGATTTTTGAGTGGTCCGGAAAAGAAGTATGGTGATTCGGTGCAATTCAAACGCAGCGGCAAAAAAAGTGGCGGCCCGGTTTCCCGGACCGCCTTTCCCGTTGCTACTTCTCGGAGTGTGCAATGGAGCTTCGCACAAGCCCATCCTAGAAAACGTCTCTGAGAATCCGCTGTGACATCCGTCGAACGAATTTATCTCGATAATGCCGCGACGACGCCGGTTCGACCCGAAGTGGTCGAAGCGATGCTTCCGTACTTCACGGCCAACGGCTATAACCCCAGCTCGGTTCACGCGGAGGGACGTGCGGCGCGCGCCGCACTCGACGATGCGCGTTCACGCGTGGCGCGGTGCCTGGGCGCCAAGAGCAAGGAAATTGTCTTCACCGGCGGCGGCTCCGAGGCGGATAACCTGGCGCTCATCGGCGTGGCGCGGGCGCTCAAAAGCCGCGGGCGTCATCTCATCTCCACCGTCGTCGAGCACCACGCGGTGCTGCACGCGCTGGAGGCGCTGCGCGAGGACGGCTGGGACGTCACGCTCCTCGCCGTCGATCGCGACGGCCGCGTCTCGCCCGAGGCGTTCACCGCCGCCATCCGCCCCGACACGGTCCTCGCATCGGTCATGTACGTCAACAACGAGCTTGGGACGGTGGCCCCGGTGCGCGAGCTTGCAGCCGCCGCTCACCGGCACGGCGTCCTTTTTCACACGGATGCCGTGCAGGCCGGAGCGTACCTGCCCCTCGACGTCGTGGGGCTGGGCGTGGACCTGCTCTCGCTGGCGGCACATAAGTTCTACGGTCCGAAGGGCACGGGCATTCTCTACGTGCGCGACGGCACGCCCGTCCAGGCGATTCTGCACGGCGGCAGTCAGGAGTTCGCGAAGCGAGCCGGTACGGAGAACGTCGCCGGCGTCGTTGGTTTGACGACCGCGCTCGAGCTGGCGATGGACGAGCGGACGGAGTCGGCGGCCCGGATCGCGACCCTCCGGGATGCCTTCGAAGCGCGGGTGCTCAGCGCAATTCCCGACGTCCGCGTGAACGGCGGCGCCGCGCGCGCGCCGCACATCTCGAATCTGAGCTTCTTGGGCGTGACGTCCGAACAGCTGCTGATGCGCCTGGACATCGACGGCATCGCTGTGTCGGCGGGCAGCGCTTGCGCCTCGGGAGCGGTGGAGCCCAGTCACGTCATTGCGGCCCTGGGCCTGCCTGAGCGGTGGATGCGTGGCGTCATCCGGTTTTCGCTGGGCCGCACGACCAGCCGGCAGCAGATCGACCGCGCCGCGGAGGTCCTGGAGCAAGCGGTCGCGGACTTGCGTTCGATATCACCGGCCCCGGCATAAAACCCGTTCCTTACCGATTGCGATGTTTTAGCAAAATGGGGAATAGTTGGTTCACGTCCGGGTACATCCAGACGGAGGGTCACGGTTTGTTTGATTGGTCTGCGTTCCTCGACGTTGCAGGCGGCGTCGGCGCTTTTTTAGCCGGCTTCGGTCTTTTTATCGCTATGCTTTCGCTTGCGCGTACGCTGCGGCGGCTCGATAAAACGCTTGACGGCGTCGACGAACAGGTCGCGGCCCTAGGCAAACCGGTCAGCGACACACTCGCCCACGTCGGCGGTATCGCCGACACGGCGGATCAAACGATTGCGCGTCTTTCGCGGGTCGTGACCTCGCTCGAGCAGGTCGCATCGTCCGCGGCGAACGGCGCGAAGCTGACGCAAGAGGCACTCACGCCGGCGATCGTCAACGTCGGTGCGACGCTTGGCGGGATCAGCGCAGGTCTGCGGCGCCTCGTGCGCGGTAATGGTAAACAGACAGGAGAGAATGCATGAACGATGGCCGGAACGACCCGGGCCATACGGACAAAGGCGGCGGCGGATTCGTTGCCGGGTTCATCGTCGGCGCGATCGCCGGCGGCGTAATCGCCTATCTGATGACGCAGGAAGATGCACGGGATCTCCTCGTCGGCAAAGCTCGCGAAGCGGGTAATTACGCGGTCGATGCAACGGGAGATCTGCGCAGCAAGGCTTCGGATCTCTACGAACGTGGCAAAAACGTCGTGGAGAACGCCCGATCGAACATCGATGCCGCGGTCGACGAGGGTCAAACGAGCGCGGACCAAATCCGCGACGATTTGTCGCGGCAATCTTCGGACACATAACGGGGTCCCGGCCGCGATAGCCGGCCAAGCGTCGCGCAGCGTGCGGCGTCAGTTAAAAGGAGACAGCGTGGATATTAAAGTGAACGTTCGCGAGGCGCAAGGCGACACGTACGTTGTCGATCTCAATGGTGAGATCGACGTTTACACTTCGCCCAAAGTCAAGGACGCCATCGGCGATCTCATCGATAAGGGCCACTACAACTTGGTCATCAATCTCGAAAAGGTGCGCTACATCGATTCCACCGGGCTTGGCGTACTCATTGGCGGCCTCAAGCGCGTGCGCGAGCACGGAGGCACGGTGAATCTGGTCTGCACCAATCCGCAAATCAAAAAGATTTTCGACATCACGGGATTGGTGAAGATTTTCGGCATCTACGACGATGAAGATGCCGCAATGAAAGCACTCGTGTGAATCAGCCGTTGGCCCATCCTCACCGATCCATGGGGATCGTGGAGCTGCGCATTCCGAGCAAAGCGGAATGGGTGGCGGTTGCGCGTCTGGCCGTTGCAGCCGTCGCCAACCGGCTGAACTTCTCGATTGAAGATATCGAGGACGTCAAGCTCGCCGTTGCGGAAGCATGCACGAACTGTATTCAGCACGCACACGGCAGCGACCAGATCGAGATAACCTGCGAAACAGAAGCGGACGCGTTGACCGTCCGCGTACGCGACTACGGCCGCGGAACACGTCCCGAAACGATTTCTTCACGCCGCGTCGACGAGCCGCGTGTCGGCGGACTCGGCGTGTTTTTGATTCGTTCGCTGATGGATTCCGTCGAATACGACGTGCATCCGGATCGCGGCACGAATTTGGTGATGACCAAAAAAGTAACAAACTAAGTGCATCAATCGCATACCGACGAGGAGCGCTGGGACCGGCACAAGACGCGCGAAGCATTCGCGCGCTTTGCGGAGGTGCGCAAGCGCAGCCCCAACGATCCCGAATACGAGCGCCTGCGCAGCGATCTCGTCGTCGCGCACTTGAATTTGGTGCGCTATTTAGCGGTCAAATTCGCGAACCGCGGCGAGTCGCTCGACGATCTGATTCAGGTCGGTACCGTCGGGTTGCTCAAGGCCATCGACCGTTTCGATCTCGAGCGTGGGGTGGAGTTCACCACCTACGCTACGCCGACGATCGTCGGTGAAATCAAACGGTATTTCCGCGACAAGGGGTGGGCCGTCAAAGTTCCGCGCCGGTTGCAAGAGCTCAATCTCGCGGTGAACCGCGCGATCGAAAAACTTTCCGTCAAAATGGGCCGCAGCCCAACGGTTGCCGAGCTGGCCGAGCATCTGAACGCAAGCGAAGAAGACATCCTCGAAGCGCAAGAACTCGGACAGGCCTATAATCTGCTTTCACTCGATACGGAGCTTTCGGGCGAAGGCGATAAAAAGGCGCAGACGCTCGCCGATTACATCGGTACGACCGATGCGGGGCTCGCGCTGCTCGAAGACAAGGCCAACCTCGAACGCGCGTTCGAAGTGCTGACCGGCCGCGAGCGCGTGATCCTCTATCTCCGCTTTTACGAGAGCGTTTCGCAGACGGAGATCGCCAAACGCTTGAACGTTTCGCAGATGCACGTCTCGCGCTTACAGCAGAAGGCGCTCGAGAAACTCCGGCACGTCCTGCAAGAGTAAACGGCAGCGGCTACGTGCCGCTGTAACGCCGCCAGAGTCCCATCAGTCCGATCGCGCCGAATAAGCCGGCCCAGCCCCAGCGGCCGCCTTGGTCGTGGTTGATGCCCGGCGCCTCGTTTACCGGCGTCGTCGCACCCGAAAATGCGCGCAACGCGTGGCGTCCCGCGGGATTCGGGCTCGCGCCCGGCGCGGCTTTACGCAGCAGCGGCCCTGCGGTCGCGTTCGTGTTCGGTTGGGGGGCGGCTTTTTGCAGCAGCGGTTCGGCCGTCCCGCGGATCGGTTGCACCTTGCCGCCGCTGAACGTGCGCATTGCGCCGCTATTCGCAGCAGCGGGATTCGAATTGCCTTGGACGCCGGTGCCGGCCTGCGGGGTGGCGGTTGCTGCCGCGGCGGCAAAAATTAAAGCAGAAAACATAACCGCTCATGGTTATGCCCCTTCAGGCACGGACGCAATCGGGGCAGCGCCATGCCCCTCGCCCGCCGTCGCAAGCGGGCATCCGGCGGGACACCGCCAAATAGTCCGCATTCCATGATGAGAAGCCAAGAACTCCGCTCGGCATTCGTCGAGTTTTTTACGTCGCGCAGGCACAAGCACGTTCCGTCTGCCAGCTTAATTCCCGACGCGATGTCGACGACGCTTTTTACGATAGCGGGCATGGAGCAGTTCGTCCCGGCGTTTTTGGGCGATGAGCCGCCGCCGTCCACCAACGTCGTAACCGTGCAGCGCTGCTTGCGCGTCGCGGGTGCAAAGAGCGATATCGAAAACGTCGGCCGCACGGGGCGCCACGGCACGTTCCTGGAGATGTTGGGCAACTTCAGCTTCGGCGGCTATTACAAGCGTGAAGCGATCGGCTACGCATGGGATTTCATCACCAAGGCGCTCGGTTTGGATCCCGGCAAACTGGCCGTTACCGTGCACACCGGCGACGATGAGGCCGAGCAGATCTGGCGCGCGGAGATCGGCATTCCGCCCGAACGCATCACGCGCTTCGACGAAGACAATTTTTGGACCATGGGTCCCACGGGTCCGTGCGGTCCGTGCACGGAGATCTTCTACGATACCGGTGCGCAAAATGCGCTGAGCCCCGATGACGACGGTCCGAACAAAGGCAACCGCTGGGTTGAGATTTGGAACGTCGTCTTTCAGCAATACAATCGGGACGCGGCCGGCAAGCTGGAAGAACTGCCGCGCAAACAGATCGATACGGGCGCAGGCTTGGAACGCATGCTCGCGGTCGTGAACGGCAAAGTTTCGATGTACGAGACGGATCTGTTCACCGACATCATCGAGGCGCAGCCGCTTGCGGGTCAAACGTCGCTCGCTCCCGCGGCGCAGCTCGAACGGCGTAACATCATCGCCGACCACGCGCGCGCCGTCACGTTCCTCATCAACGACGGCGTCTATCCCGGCAATACCGATCGCGGCTACGTGCTGCGCTTTTTGATCCGCCGCGCCATCCGCAACGGCAAACTGCTTGGCTATCCGAACGGCTTTCTAACCGAACTGGTTCCGGCTGTCGTGACGTCGCTCGAGCCCGGTTATCCCGAGCTGCGTGCGAACCTTTCACGCATTCAGAACGCGCTGCGCGCCGAAGAACAGACCTTCGATCGCACGCTGGAGCGCGGTTTGACGATGCTCGAATCGCTGATTACGGCTGCGAACGACGACTGCACGCGGCTCATCGCCGGTGAAGAAGCATTCGTCTTGCACGACACGTACGGTTTTCCGGTCGAGCTCACGCGCGAAATCGCATCCGAACGCGGCGTCGCCATCGACACCGAAGGGTTCGAGCAGGCGATGAACGAGCAGCGCGAACGCGCGCGCCGCGACGCGAAATCCAAACGCGCCGTCGTCACGCTCGCCGAATTGCCCGCCGTCAAGAGTGAATTTCTCGGGTACGAAGGCGTCGAAGCGGACGGCAGCGTCGTCGCGATTCTCAAGAATGGCGAGCTGGCGCAAGACGTCGATGCCGGCGAGGACGCGCAGATCATTTTGGATCGCACGTCGTTCTACGCCGAAAAGGGCGGCCAGATCGGCGATCGCGGAACGCTGACGCTGGGCGATTCGCAATTCGAGGTTACCGATACGCAATTCCAAGGCGAAGCGGTCGTGCACCACGGGCGGATGGTAAGCGGCTCGCTGCACGTGGGCGATAGCGTGCGCGCGCAGGTATCCGGCGAATGGCGGCGCGAGATCCGGCGCCATCACACGTCGGCGCACTTGCTGCAGCGCGCGCTCAAAGACGTGCTGGGCGACGAAGTGACGCAGGCCGGTTCGTGGGTCGGCATCGACCGCATGCGTTTCGATTTCCGTTCGCCGGCGGGTGCGCTCTCGCCGGAGCAAAAGCGCGACGTCGCGCGGCGCGTCAACGAGATGATCCGGGACGACACCCCGCTCGAAACGCGCGTGCTCGGCATCGAGGACGCCAGAGCCAGCGGCGCGATCATGATGTTCGGCGAGAAGTATGGCGACCGCGTGCGCGTGGTCAAAGCGGGCCCGTCGGTCGAGTTTTGCGGCGGAACGCACGCGCATTCGACCGGCGAACTTGGCCTGTTCGTGATCCTGAGCGAATTTTCGGTCGGCAGCGGCATCCGGCGTATCGAATCGTGCGTTTCGCGCGCGGCCGAAGACTTCACGCAGCGTCAGCAAGAGCTCGTCGGCGATCTCGCCGCGTCGCTTGCGTCGACGCCCGACGAACTCGGCGATCGCATTGTGAAGATGCAGCGCGAGATCAAAGATCTGCAGAACGCGGTGGGCGACCTCAAAGCGCGCCTGGCCGCGTCGGATGCGCAGGCGTACGTCGAACGTGCCGAACGCGCGGGTGAGAAAACGTTCGTCGGCGCGGTTCTGCACGAAGCAAATGCGGAAGCGTTGCGGCATCTGAGCAGCGCGATACGCCAGCGCCTGCGCAGCGGCGTGATCGCTCTCGCGGGTGTCGACGACGGCACGGTCAGTTTGCTCGTGAGCGCGAGCGATGACATGGTGCAGGCCGGCGTGCATGCGGGTAATTTGGTCAAGCTTGCCGCGCCGCTCGTCGACGGCCGCGGCGGCGGTCAGCCCGCGCAAGCGCAAGGCGGCGGCAAAAATCCGCAGGGCGCCGACGATGCACTGCGCGCGATCCGCGAGGCCGTGCTCGCCTAATGTTTGCCGCGCTTTTCGCCGCCGCAGCGCTTTCGAGCGCGCCGCTCGATTCGCAGGCCGTGCTGGAGCGGTATGCGTCAAAATTGCTGACGACGGAAGCGCCCAAGACGATGGTCTTCTCGTATGCGGTGTCTCAGGCCGGCCCGCAATCCATCGAGCAATCGCACCGCATGTACCGCAGCGGCGAGCTGGTGCGTGACGAAACGCTGAGCGTGGACGGACAGTCGCTCAAAGTGAAAATTACGCGCATCGCACGCTACCGGAACCGCTATACGATCGACAGTTTGGCGCCGCGCATGACGGAGTACGCGTTTTTATTTTTGCGCACCCTGCACGCAGGCGGTAAATACGCGTACGTGTACAAGGCCGTGCCGCTGGGCGCAACGGGAGCGTTCGTCGTCGTGGGTATGACCATCGACGGCACGACGTTTCTGCCTTCCGAGATCCGCTTCAAAAGCGTTTCGCGCGCCATGACGGGCACCGGTTCGGTGGCGTTCGCGCGAGCGGGTAAGTATTGGATGCCGGTCAGCGCGGCGGTGCAAGCCACGATCTCCGGCAAACCCGCGCGCGAACGCATCACATTTTCCTCGTACCAGTTTCCACGGAGCTTGCCGAGATCGACGTTCCAATCGCCCCGGCCGCTGCCCACACCGGTGCTGCCGGAATTTTAAAGAGCGCTCCGCGCAGCCTCCGGCTGCTGTGGATCCTCGTGCCGTTTCTCGCGTTCCTATCGACGGCTCAGGGGCGGATCGCGTTTTGGGATACGGGCGAGATGCAGACGGCGCCGTGGATATTCGGGATTCCGCATCCGACGGGGTTTCCGGCGTTCGTGATCGTCGCGGGAATCTTCGCGCATCTCGTGCCGATCGGTACGGTCGCGTGGCGAATCGCATTATTGTGCGCGCTGCTGTTGACCGCGTGCGTGACGCTCGTCTATGCAACCATCGTCCGGATCACCGGTGACCGCCTGAGCGCAGCCTGCGCCGGCTGGCTGCTCGCATTCGGTACGTTCTTTTGGTCGTACGGCGATCGCGCCGAGATCCATACCATGGCGGCATTTTGGGCGGCGCTCGCGCTGTACTGTGCGGTTCGGGGCTATTACGAGGACCGTGCCGGTGCGTTCGTCGCGTCGGCGGCGGCATGCGGCATGGGCCTTGCCACGCATCCCGTCGTACTCTTTTTGCTGCCCTCGCTGATCGTGCTTGCGCTCGCGCGCGTGCGCGCGTTCTCGCTGCGCAGCGCAGCGGCGGTGCTGATTGCGGTGCTCGTGCCGCTGCTGTTGTATGCGTATTTGCCGCTGCGCTCGCACGCTATCGTAGCGCATCACCTCGACCCTGCAATCGCGCTCGGAAAGCCGCCCGGCGCGGCTATTTGGAATACGGACAATCCGCAGTCGTGGCCCGGCTTCGTGCGTCTGGTTACCGGCGCCGATTTTTCCGCCGCACGGAGCGTGCTGCATGCCGCCGATGTGCCGCTTTACGCCGATAAACTGCACGTCTTTGCGTGGACGATGTATCGCGAATTTACGCCGGTAGGCATCATCGCGGGCGCCATCGGCTTCGTCATCCTGCTGCGCCGCAGAGCGACACTTGCCGCGTCGCTGCTGCTCGCGATCGCGCTGCCCTCGGGTTTTGCGCTTGCCTATCCGCCCGTGGTCGAAATCGAGCGGTATTTCTTCATCCCGATGATCGCATTCGCGCTGGTCATCGGCTTCGGCATGACCGCCCTTTCGCCGGAGTACCGCAATCTGCTTCGCATCCCCGTCGGCGTAGCGGCGATCGTGTTGCTCGTCGTAAGTTACGGCGACGCGCATCTGCGCAGCGTGAACGGCGCGGAAGAACTCATCGCGGCCGTGCGCGAGACGACGCCGTCCAATGCGATCGTCGTTGCGGACTGGACGCGCGGAACCGCACTGGCATACGCCGCGTATGTGGATCGCAGCTTGGGCGATCGCCGCATCGATATTTCCTGGCTTGCGCAGGACCGGCGGTACATCCGGCGTTGGATGAACCGGTATCCCGTGTATTATGCCGGGCGCCCGGTGTTACACCGCGGACTGCTGCTGTGTCCGCGCTCGGCGGACTATCCCATTTATGCCGTGCGCGTCGTGCCGGGACAATGCAACTAGCGGAACGAACGAGCGCCGCCATGGCCGTCTCACGCCGCTCGGTTTATGCGGGCGCAGCTGCATTCGCGTTCACGCTGCTGCTCTCGCATTTTCGCTCGACGCCGTACAACAACTTCGTGCTGCTTGCCGATGCGTTTCTGCACGGCCACGCGTGGATCAACTGGCCAGGCTCCTACATCGATGCGCTCGCGTACAACGGTCAGCACTATGTGATCGAAGCGCCGCTGCCGGCGGTGCTGCTGATTCCGTGGGTTGCAATTGCCGGTACCGCTGCGAATCAAACCGTGCTCGCGGTGATTCTGGCAGGCATCGCGGTCGGCGCCGCATGGGAATTAGGCGAACGCCTTCGCGTCGCGCCGGCGGCAAATGCGTGGATCTGCATTTTTCTGCTCGCGGGAACGGATCTCGCGTGGTGCGCGATGCTCGGCGACGTGTGGTTCATCGCGCACGTCAGCGCCGTGTGCTTCACGATGCTCGCGCTGGTGGAGCTGTGCGGTAAACGGCGCGACTGGGTCGTCGCGCTCTGGGCCGTGTGCGCCGTTGAATCGCGCTTTTCGCTCGTACTTGCAGTACCCGTATACGCGGCCGTGCTGTTGGCTGACGAACGCGGCCGCCGCGCGCTCGGCGGATTCGTCGCGGTTTTGGCTGCGGGCGCGGGTTTATGGATATGGTACAACCTTGCGCGCTGGGGAACGGTAACCGATATCGGTTACACGCAGTGGTATCACCAAGATCAAGCCGGCATGCCGGTCGGCTCGCCATTCCGGCTGATGTATCTGCCGTACGAATTCTGGTCGTTCTTCGTGCAGTATCCCGCGTTCGCCGGCACGTGGCCGTGGATACGGCCGTCGTTCTCCGGCGTCGCGCTGACGTGGACGAGCCCCGCCCTCGTCTATGCATTTTGGGCCCGCAAACCGTTACGGCTGGTCGCGGCCTTGTGGGCCGCGGCACTCCTCACCGCAATTCCGAGTTTCGTGTATTACGTGAACGGCTTTGCGCAGTACGGCATGCGCCATGCGCTCGATTTCGTTCCGTTCTTGATTGCGCTGATGTTCTTGGCGGTGCGCGACCGCCTGCCGCTCTGGACGAAGCTGCTCATCGTGTATTCGTGCGCCGCGAGCTTGTACGGCGTGTGGTTCTGGAACGCGTTCGTACGTACGAACGGCAGCTAGACCGCAAGGGCTTCGAATGCATCGCGCAGCTCGGGAGCAGTGTGCGCCGGCGCCGCGCACACCGTGCCCCGGCAAAAATACGCCGCCGGCGCTTCCCCATCGCCGTCCTTCGTGTGCACGACCAGCAGCGGATCCGGTAGCGCATGCGCCGCTTCGCGCAGTACTTCCGTGTTCTCAGGCGATCCGGTGATCGTGACGTATGCCGGCGGCGAGAGATACCGCCGCAGCGCGCGCGCGAACGGCGCTGCGAAAATGCCCGCGCGATCGTAGGTGTGCGCATACACGCGCAGCGCATCCTCCGCGAGCGTGCGGTATCCCCCGTCCGGATCGATTGCGTGCAATCGCAGGAGTGATTCTGCGAGCAGCGCGTTATCCGGAAGCGGCCGGTCGCGTTGTTCGAGCGCGGCAATCTGCTCTTCGATCGCGGCGTGGTCGTAGAATCCGCCGTCTTGCGCCGCAAAATGTTCGCGGACGGCATGCACGAGCTCGCGAGCGCGCTGCAGATACCGCGGCACTCCGGTGTATTCGTGCGCGTCAACGAGCGCGCGCAGATACGCCGCTTGATCGGCGAGCAAACCACGAACCTGCGGCGCGCCGCCCGGCTCGATGAAATGATACAGCAGCCCGGCATCGTCACGCATGCGATCGTGCAGTGCGTCCAGCGCGGCCTCTCCTTCGCCGATCAGGCGATCGTCTTCGAGCGCGTATCCGGCGAGCACAAAGGTTCCGGCCATTGCTGCCGTCCAGTTGGAGTACGACGTGCGGTCGACGTACGGCGGCTGCATCGCGCGGCGCTCGTCGAGCGGCAAGGAATAGTAGCGTTCGTCCGCATCCTGGCTGCCCGCGAAAAGTGACGACTGCGGATCGCGCAGCACGGCGCGTATGTATCCGGTTGCCGAGATGAGCGTTTGGCGAAAGCGGTCGTTGCGCGTCGTGCGCACGAGCGTAGCGAGCACGCGCAGCAGACCGGCGTGGTCCTCCGTCATTTTTTCGAAGTGCGGCACGGTCCAATCACGCGTCGTCGAGTACCGGAAAAACCCGCCTTCCACGTGGTCGTACATGCCGGCGCCCGACATGGCGAGCAGCGACTTTGCAACCATGTCGTACAAACGCTGTTCGCGCGTGACGCGGTATTCTTGCAGCAAAAAATCCAGCACCTCGACCATCGGGAACTTCGGCGCGTCGCCGAAGCCAGCGTACTCGTCATCGTATGCCGACCCGATGCGTTCGCGAACCACGTCGATCATCGATGCGGTGAGATCGCTCGCAGGGGCCGGTTCGTACGTTCGCGTGCGGCTGCGAATCTCGCCTGCGCGTTGTTCGACGTCAACCCGGTTCGTGCGGTAAAATTCCGCGATTTGCGTCAGCGCCTGATGCATCTGGTCGGGCGGCAAATAGGTGGCGCCCGCAATTAACGTGCCGTCCGGTGTAAGAAATGCCGTCGTCGGCCAACCGCCTTGGTTGTAGCGCGCGTTGACGTCGGGGCGGCGGTCGTTGTCGACGCGCACCGCGACATACCGTTCGTTGATCGCCGCGATGACCGCATCGCTGGAATACGACGTCTCGTCCATCACGTGGCACCAATGGCACCACACCGCGGAGATCGAAAGCAGAACGGGTTTCTCCTCGCGCTTCGCGCGGTCGAATGCTTCCTGCGTCCACGGCATCCAGGCGATCTCGTGCGCGCGGTTGGGGCGCGGTGAAAAATGCATCTGCAACCCTTGGCTACTCTTCGTCGCTGAACCCGCGTGCGAACGACGAGAAATAGAAGATAAAAATCAGTGCATACGCGCCGAGCAGCGGTATGGCCGGTATGGCTGCGACGAAAAAACCGATGACGAAAAGCGCGGCGAACAGCATGCTGAGCGCTGCATACGCGTGGTGGGTGCGCGCGGTCATGCCGTAGACCTCCGCGGCGTAGTAGCCGGCGCCCGCGCGGTTGCTTTTCACAGACGCCACCGCAGCCACGATGCAACAGAGCGCCACGCCGATTGCATTCCACATAGGGCGAAAGCTTCGCGGCGAAGGGATTGCGGGCTTGCCGGTCGTGGGTATAACCTGCACACTGCGACGAAAGGAGCAAGAACCTGTATGGCTGATGGCCCGGTTGTAGTGCACAGCGATGGCGAAAGCGGAGGCGGAGCGGCAGCGCTCGGCATCGTGATCGTCGTATTAATCGCAATCCTCATCGCCGTCTTCGTCTGGCATCCGTGGAGCACAAGCAGCTCGACGAGCGGTACGACGAGCGGAACCACGAGTCACTCGTCGACGACGACGGGCGGCTCCAGCAGCGGCGGCTAGCAAACGACGGCTGCGGGCGAGGGGTACGCCGCTCGCTCGCAGCATGCACCGCACGTATGCCCGGAGCACGTAAAAGCGCAGCGGGCCGGTCTTCCAAAGAGGCTGGTTCGCTCACGCGTTATAAAGAAAAGCGAAAGTTCACGCAGACGCCCGAACCGCGAGGGGCGCGCAAGAAAAGCGCGGGGCGTCTGCGCTTCGTCATTCAGAAGCATCACGCCAGCCGGTTGCATTACGACTTCCGCTTAGAGGCCGACGGCGTCCTCAAATCCTGGGCGGTTCCCAAAGGTCCCTCGTTCGATCCCAAAGACCGGCGCCTTGCCATGCACGTCGAGGACCATCCGATGGACTACCGCACGTTCGAGGGGATTATCCCCGAAGGCAATTACGGCGCCGGTGAAGTGATCGTGTGGGACGAGGGAACGTACGAGCTTTCGGAGGGCGACGATCCGGCCGCGGAAATCGGCAAAGGCAAAATCAAATTCGTCATGCACGGTAAAAAGATGCGCGGCGAATTCACGCTCGTCCGTATTCGCGGCCGCGACGCGAGCGGCGATCCGTGGCTGCTCATCAAGGATCACGACGAGTACGTAAATTCCAAGTACGACATCGGCAAGGATAACAAGTCTGTAAAAACGGGCCGAACGGTTGAATCATACGCCGAAGACCCGAAAGCTCCGCATTGGATATCTTCTAAAAAAAAAGCCCCAACGGCAGCGGCGCAGCGCAAAATAAGCCGCGCGAAAGGACGCGCCGCACGCGATAAACTGCCCGCGGTCGTGACGCCGATGCTTGCCACGCTCGTCGACGAGGCGTTCGACGATCCGCAGTGGCTCTTCGAAATCAAATGGGACGGCTACCGTGCCATCTGCACCGTGCACGAGGACGGCAGCATGGAACTGGTATCGCGCAACGGCCTGGATCTGCTCACGAAATTTCCGGAGCTGAGCGCGCTTGCGAACGCGTGGACGACGCTGCCGATCGTCGTCGACGGCGAAATCGTCGCTCTGGATGCGCACGGACGCTCGTCGTTTCAACGGCTGCAAGAGTCGCTCTCGAACCGCCGCGGCGCGGCCGTCAAAAAGGCGCCGCCGCTCACGTTCGCCGCGTTTGACTTGCTGTACGCGGACGGCAAAGATTTGCGCAAGACGCCGCTCGAAGATCGCAAGGCGCTGCTCGAACGCGCGATTGCGGACGACGATCTCGTGCTGTACTCCAAGCACGTGAACGGTAACGGCTGCGCGCTGTTCGCGCAAGCCGAGCGCAGCCAGCTCGAAGGCATCATCGGCAAACGGCGGGACTCGCCGTACGTCGAACGCCGCACTCGCGATTGGGTGAAGATCAAGGCGCAGCTGATGCAAGAGTGCGTTATCGGCGGATTCACCGAACCCCGCGGCAGCCGCACCGGCTTTGGCGCGCTCTTGCTCGGGCTGTACGATGGCAAGCAGTTGCAGTACGTGGGCCACGTGGGAACCGGATTCAATACGAAGCTGCTCGCGAGCATGACGAAAGACCTCAAGGCTATAGAGCGCAAGACCTCGCCGTTTGCCAACCGCGTGGATTCGAACACGAAGCCGCATTGGGTCGAGCCCAAGCTGGTGGCGCAGGTGCGCTTCACCGAATGGACGCGCGACGGCTACTTGCGTCAGCCCGCATTTCTCGGATTGCGTCTGGACAAAAAGCCCGCGGAGTGTATTCGGGAGCGTCCGGTCGATACGGACGCAATCGCGTAGATGGCAGCGAAAAAAAGCGAGGTGCGCATCGGCACGCGCCCGCTTACGCTTTCGAATCTCGACAAGGTGCTCTGGCCGCGCGACGGTTATACCAAAGGACAGCTGATCGAGTATTACCGCGGCATCGCGCGATGGCTGATTCCGCATCTGCAAGATCGTCCGCTCACGTTGCAACGCTGGCCCGACGGCATCGACGAACAATCGTTCTTCGAAAAACAAGCACCGCGCTTTACGCCGGAATGGATACCCACGGTTTCGCTTTCCGCGGATCAGCGTTCGCGCAAGGTGGCGTACATGCTGTGCAACGATGAGGCGACCCTTGCGTGGTGCGCAAATCTGGCGTCGATCGTGCTGCACGTTTGGTACTCGCACGTGCCGACGGTCGAATCGCCGGATTACGTGCTGTTCGATCTCGACACGTGCGAGCAGACGACGCTCGGCACGCTGGCGCGCGTGACGCTGGAGTTTCGCGATCTGCTTGCGGAAATCGGGCTCTCCTCACTGGTCAAAACGTCGGGCAGCTCGGGCTTTCACCTCGTCGTGCCGCTCAAGAACGACTACGATTTCGAAACGGCGCGGCGCTTCGCGGAGATTGCCGTCGGCCACGTTGCTGCGGCCCTTCCCGATCTGACGACTGTGGAGCGCAGCATCAAAAAACGGCCGAAGACCGCCGTTTACCTGGATTGGGGCCAGGTCGCGCGCGGCAAGACGGTCGTGCCGCCGTACATCGTGCGCGCGCGCGACGGTGCTCCGGTATCGATGCCCCTGGACTGGTCCGAAGTCGAGGCACTCGTCAAAAAGCGCGGCTCGCCGGACACGTTCATCGCGCAGTGGACGATTCGCACGGCGCGCAAGCGCCTCGAGCAAGCCGGGGACCTGTGGGCCGGCCGCAACTGGAAGCCGGCGAAACTGGAGCCCGCGCTCCAGAAGGCGCAGCGTGCGTGGGGCGCTCGCGCTTGACTTTCCGGGCAGGGCTAGCGCGGTGGGGTATAATTGGTATCTGCGAATCGGCAGAGGAGTAAAGCGAATCGATGGCTCACGCGATATGGTCGGGGTCGATTAACTTCGGACTGGTGACGATCCCCGTCAAACTGTTCACCGCGGTGCGGACGAACGAGCTTTCGTTCAACATGCTGCACGCGAAGGACGAGGGGCGCATCAAGTACGAGCGCGTCTGCTCGATCGACGGCAAACCCGTTCCGTGGGACGAGATTGTCAAAGGCTACGAGTACGAGAAGGGCGAGTACGTCGTCCTCACCGACGAAGACTTCAAGAAAGTCAATCCGGAAGCGACGCAGAGCGTCGACATTTTGGAGTTCGTTGAACTCGACAAAATCAATCCGATGTTCTTCGACAAGCCGTACTATCTCGAGCCGACCAAACAGGGACGCCACGCGTACGCGCTGCTGCGTGAAGCATTGGCGAAAGCCGGCAAAGTTGCCATCGCGCGCGTCGTCATCCGGACGAAGGAAACGATTGCCGCCGTCAAGCCCGACGGTCACGCGCTCGTGCTCGAACTCATGCACTGGGCCGACGAACTGGTCGAGCAGTCGGATCTCGAGTTTCCGTCAGAAATAAAATTACCCGAGCCCGAGATGAAGATGGCCAAGATGCTGATCGATTCGATGAGCGTCGACGAATTCGAACCGGAGAAATTCACGAACCGGTATCACGACGAATTGCTCGCGATGATCGAGGCACGCGCGGCCGGTAAAGAACTGCCGCAACCCAAGAAAGCACCCGCGCGCGCGAAGGTCGTCAATCTCATGGACGTGCTGCAGCAAAGCTTGGAAGAAAGCAAGAAGCAGCGCGCCGGCCGCGCGGCTCATGCGCCCAAGCGCGCTGCGCATCGCGCGTCGCCGTCGGGCGGGAAGCGCAAAAAGAAGAGCGCTTAAGTCTCGGTTACCGTATCGCGCGGCGTTGACGCTTGAGCGAGCGCGTCCAGGCCCGGTCCTCGCATGCCGAGCATGAAAGCGACAACGGCGAAAAGCAGCGACGATGCGGCGGACCACGGCGAGCCGAGTACGCCCAGTAAACCGGTCGAGAGCGGCGGCGAGACGATGCCGGAAAATGAATCGAGCGAAGACGTCACGCTGAGGACCGTGCCTTGCACCTTGTCTTCGGCGGCCGCGCTGATGAGCGCCGTCAACCCAGTGTTGCCGAAAGCCATGCCGATGCTGAAAAATGCCGTAACCACCGCCATTTCCCACACGGTCCGCACGAAGGGAACCAGCGCGAACGCGCACACGAGCGAGCCGATGCCCAGCGTCGACATGGCGCGGTTGCCGATGCGGTCGGAGACGCGTCCCAGAACGAGCGCGTTCACGATCGCATTGAGCACCGAGAAGTAGATCATGAACTCGTACGTTTCGGTCAAGCCGAAATGCAGTTGCTTGGCGAAATACAACGCCATCACGCCGAACCAGCCGTAGAGAGCGAGTGCGAGCGCGAGTTTCTGCCAGAGTTTCGGAGAGAGTGCGGGGTTCCTGAACGTGCGGAAAATTTCCGACGGACCGGCAACCGCTTCTTCGACCTTTGCTCGCGATTCCGGAAGCACGACGATCGTGACGATGAGCGTGATGAATTGCAATCCCGCCGCCGTATATAGCGGAATCGAAAAGCCGTAGTTGGCCAGGACCGCCCCGAGCGCCGGACCGAACGCCATGCCGGCGGCAAACGTCGCGCCGATGTACGCGAATGCGCGCGCGCGCTGTTTCGGCTCGACGAGATCCGCAACGTAGGCTTGCGTTACGCCGATGTTGCCGCCGGAGCATCCCTCGATGATGCGCGCGATGAACACCCACAAAATCGACGGCGCCCAACCGAGCATTGTCCAGCCGATCGTTGCGCCGATTTGGCTGATGATGAGCACGCCTTTGCGTCCGATGCGGTCGGAGAGATTGCCCCACACCGGCCCGCTGATCAGCTGGCAGAAAGAAAAGAGCGCAAAAAGCACGCCGACGGTAATCGCCGATGCGCCGAAGTGGATCACGTAATACGGAAGCAGCGGAATCAGCAAGCTGAAGCCGAGAATGTCGATAAAGGTTATGCCGAGGATCGGCAAGAGCCGTTGTATCAAGCGTTGTCCGATGCGTCGATTGGCAGGATGAGCGTCGTGATGCGTTCGCGCTTGCGAAGTATGGTGAGGCGGTAACTGCGCCGTAAGTCGAGCAACGTGAGCGTGCGGTGCAGGCTGTCGATTCCGTCGATGTCCTCGTCTTCGAATGCTACTAAAACGTCGCCTTCGCGCAAGCCCGCCGTCTCGGCGGGACTTCCGGCCTCGACCGAAAGAATCAGCAGCCCGCGCCCGTCGCGCAGGTCTTGCCCGGCGATGCCCAGGTAACCGCGGCGGATGCGCCCGTCGCGCAGTAGCATGCCGGCGATGAGTTTGGCCGTGTTGACGGCGATCGCGAAGCAGATGCCCTGCCCCGGAAAGACGGCCGTGTTCACGCCGACCACCGCGCCGTCCGCGGTCACGAGCGGGCCGCCGGAGTTGCCCGGGTTGAGGGCGGCATCCGTCTGAATGACGTTGTCGATGAGGCGCCCGGACTGCGCGCGCAGCGAGCGGCCGAGCGCGCTGACCACGCCGGCCGTTACCGTATACTGCAGGCCATACGGGTTGCCGACCGCGACGACCAACTGCCCGGGACGCAATGTTGCCGAATCGCCGAGTTTGGCGGGCACGAGGTCCGGCGCGTCGATGCGCAGCACCGCAAGGTCGGAGTGCTCGTCTTGGCCGACCAACCGCGCGGGCAGTTCCCGGCCGTCGAGCAGCCCAACATTGATTTCGTCGCCGCCCTGCACGACGTGCGCATTCGTGAGGATGAAGCCGTCGGGCGTAAAGATGAATCCGGAGCCGTTCGCGCCGCGCCGGCCCGCGCGCACGTCGATGGCGACCACGGAGGGGCTGGCGGTTTGCGCCGCATGACTGACGGCCTCGGAGTAGGCGTCCAATAACATGGTGGCATCGTCAACCCTTTGCCGCGTGGCGCGGTTTCACGAAAAGGGCTGAGGAGACCCGGCGCGAATCGGGCTCGGTCCCCTTCGCATTCCGAAGGTGTGCCCAGATGGCGGAATTGGTAGACGCGCTGGTTTCAGGTATCAGTGGCCGCAAGGCCGTGGGGGTTCGAGTCCCTTTCTGGGCAGTTTAGGCGTTCAAAGTCTTCGGCTTCGCTCGTTTTCCTTTTCGTTTTTCGGTGCGATCTATGCGCTCCGTGCTAAGCCAAGGCGTCGCTCAAACTCGCTAAATTTATCGAGCTTTTCCTCGCGTTTAGACCACGAACGCAGCGTATCCATTCTGATACCGTCAATGTTCGCCGCTGCAACGGCGACGGCAGCGCTGAGCGCGGTGAAGTCGTCCCAGTGATAGAAATGCGCTAGACGGTCGCGCACACAATCCGTAGGCGAAAGGATTCGCAAAATCATGTCGCCGCGCGTAAGAATCGCGGTTTCATGCACGTAGTCGCCGCCAACGGCGAGCGGGCCGCGAGGAAAGTCAATCGTGAAGCGGCTATCGGGATGCACGAAGATGCGCGATCTTCCGTCACGTTTGAAACCGATCGAAAGAAGCGCACCGCCGACCTCCGCTAGCGGCTCGTCGCGTTCCAAAACGAAGTCCGCATCGTGCGACGTATAGGCATGCGGCGCATAAACCGTGGCTGCACTTCCGCCGGTAAGCACGGCGGCGATGCCGCGCTCTTCAAGCGCTTGCGACACGGCGAAGCATACTTCGGCGAGCGTGCTTTCGTGCGTAATCACAGCGGTTTACCTCGCCGGCGCGGCCGCGTTCGTCGTGATTCCTTGACGACCTGATATTGCATATAGCCTTCGGCTAGACGCAACAAGAGCGCGCGAAGCTCGCGTGAGGCGGGATAATTCGGATTGAGCGTGACCGTCCGGACGGCGAGTCGACGGGTCGCAACCAGGCCGTCGTCCTCCAGCTTATCGAGTGTGCGCTGAACAGCCGGAATAGTTGACCCGAGATACCGGCTGATTTCGGCGGGGTAGGTCTGCTCGAGAACGGCGATTAGCATGAGGAGGGCCGTCCGCATGCGCGTTCCAAACAGCGGTGGCGCGGGCAGCTGCCACGATTCCTGTTCGTAGAATGGTATACCGGACGACATACTATACTATACCTCCCGGAATACTATACTATCCCGCCCGGTACACTACAAGCTCGCCCCGCCCTCACATGCGGTTCCCGCGTTGCATTAGCTCGGAACTCCGGACGTTCGAGGCCGGCATTTTGGT
>DAISWS010000025.1:0-27375 GCA_036826275.1 Vulcanimicrobiaceae bacterium | reverse complement strand
TGGCGCGTACTTTTTAGTGGGCGCCCGCGGTCCTGAAAAAGGATTGCAACCGCAACACAGCGCGAGCTACGACATCGACGAGCGCGCGCTGGAAGTCGGCTACAAAATGATGGTCGGCCTCGGCCTGCGCGGTTAGGACCGCGAGTCGAGGTCCCGCTGGATCGCGGCGCGCGCTTGATCGGCAGCTTCACGCAGTTTCTTCGCGCCCGCGCGTAGGAAGTGGCCGAGCTGCTCTGCGGCTTCTTCGGTCTGCGACTGCGTTTGTTTCAAGGCGTCTTCGATGCGCGCTTTGGTTTCGTCGTTCATCACTTTTCCGTTACCGTGAGCACCCAGCGAATCGCGCGCGCGTACTGGTCGAGTTCCTTGACCGTGCGCCGCAGCCAACCGCCCGCGGTATCCTCCTGGCTCTGACTACCGCCCGGGCCGGGTAACTGTTTCACGTAGGCGCCGGCCGCTTCGAGCTGGCTTTCGATCCCCGGCCAAACGCTGCGCAACGTTTGTTCCGAAGCGTCCGGTAAGCGATCGATGATCGGCGGCGCCGGCACCTGGGGATGCGTTATCGCGAACTCCAGGCGCGCGAGCGAATAGTCCGCGCCAACGCGGATGAACGACGCCAGCAGCTGCACGAGGCGGACTTCCACTACGGGAGCGCACTTCCGTAGCGGCGAAAAGCGGGCCTGTTTGCTACGGTGCTTCACCGGAGGAGAGTGCAAGCGTGGATTCAACCGTGGGGGATTTCCGGCGGTATGTAATCGTCGGCAACGGCTTTGCCGGAACCACAGCCGCCGAACAGCTTCGCAAACACGATCCGTCTTGTTCGATTACGCTCTTCACCGACGAACCGTATTGCTTGTACAATCGCATCGCGCTGCCGCCGCTGCTGCGCAAGCAGGTGACCAAGGAAAAGGTCATCATGCGCGATCTAGCGTGGCACGAGAAGCACAACATCGAACTGCATTTGGAGACGCGCGTGGATCGCGTCGTGCCGCAAGAACGCGTCGTGACCGCGAACGGCAAGTCCTATCCGTACGACGCGGTGCTTATTGCAACCGGCGGGCGCCCGAATCCCCATCCCTCATCCGGAGCCGACGGCGCGAACGTCTACAACTTCCAATACATGAGCGACACGCTGGCGATTTCGGAAGCGCTCGAAACGGCGAAGGCGGGCGTATCCATCGGCGGTTCGTTCATCGCGTACGAACTCGCGGAAGCGTTTATCTCGCGCAAGGTGGAAACGCATTGGATCATGCGCGGACCGCGCGTGCTCCATCGCATGCTCGACGAGATCGCCGGCGACCTCATCGACGAAGCGGCGAAACACGACGGCGTGCACATGCATTACGGCGACGAGATCGCGGAGTTCGTGCGCGATAACGGCGTGGTGAAGAAAGTCCGGCTCAAGAGCGGCACGGAAATCGAGGCGCAGTGCTACGGCGTCGGCCTTGGGCTGACGATGAACACCGAGTTGCTCGAAGGCTCCGGCGTGGAGACGGGCAAGAACGGCATCCTGTGCGACGACCGTCTGGAAACCAACGTCAAAGGCATCTTCGCCGCAGGCGACATCGCCGATTTCTACGACCCGATTCTCGAGATGCGCTACCGCATGGGGACGTGGAATAACGCCGGCGCGCATGGCAAAGTTGCCGCACAGAACATGATGGGCAACGAAGTGCCCTACGACGATGTACCTGAATATTCGAGTCTATTGTTCAAAGGTCAAACGATCACGCAGTTCGGCCTCTCTCCCGAATACCGCGCCGATATCGAAACCGTCTACGCGGTCGACCGCGAGAAGAAGTGGTACCGCGCGCTCTACTTCTGGGACTATCGCCTCGTCGGCGGCTGCTTCATGGGTAAGGGCAACCGCAGCGGTAAACGCAAATATCTCGATGCGATCAAGAGCAAGCAGCGCTTTCCCAAAGACGATTGGAAAGCGATGCTCGAGTGGACGCATGACTGAATGAGTGCGGAATGGGTGGCTGCTGCAAGTGCCCTTGCAACCCTGTTCGTCATTGGCGTTACGGCCTATGCCGCGTTGCGGCAGATCCGGCACACGCGATCGGGCAACCAAGTTGCGGCACTGCTGCCGCTGACGGAGAAATACCAGACGGCCGAGATACAGGAGTCGCTGCAGTATGTTATGAGCGGCGCACTGAACCGCGACCTGCAGGAGCGCAACGTCCGGCGCGGAGCGGAAGCGGTTCCGTCCTCCGGCCCCTCGCGCAAAGCGCTGACGATTCTGAACTTCTATGAAACCGTCGGCGCGCTTGTGACGGCACGTGTGCTCGATATGGAACTCGTCCTGCGCTACTTTACCTTGCCCAGCAGCGTCTGGGAGATAGCGAGCGATTATATCGCCATTACACGCCGAAAGCGCGGAACGGACGTATTCGAGAATCTGGAAGCGCTGGTTGCGCTCGAACGGCGCTATACCGCCAAACACGGCTCGTCGCTGTATCCTAAGCGTTTGCCGCGCATCCCCGTCAGCGATTCATTTGCAGTGGAGGATGCGGTAACGCCCCTGCACTAGCGCGCTTCAGACGCTGACCGTCGTGCCGCGGGCGGCGACGTTGGCGACCCAGTTGTATTTTGCCCGTACCAAATCGCACAACGATTGCGCCGATACCGGATCGCCGTGCACGGCGTAGAACGCCGGCTTGGTTGGACACGTATCGAACCATTGCTGGATCTCGTTGCGATCGGCGTGCGCGCTGTAGCCGGAGATTTGCCCGATCGCTGCATGCACCGGTAACGTGTCTCCATAAATGCGGATCGTCTGCGCGCCGTTGATGAGGTAATATCCGAGCGTTCCGGCGGATTGATAGCCCACGAACAGCAGGGTCGCTTTCGAATCGCCGACGTGGTTGTAGATGTGGTGCAGCACGCGTCCCCCCGCCGCCATGCCGCTCGCCGAAACGATGATGTGCGGTCCCTTGACGTTGTTGATCGCCTTGGACTGCTCGGTCTCAACGGCGATGGTGAGGTTGTTGCAGCCGAAGGGCGTGCCGTTCGAATCAAACGCGATGGGTTTGTGCGCGTCCGGAAAGTTCTCGAAGAGGTCGTCGACTTTCGCAGCCATCGGACTGTCGAGATAGACCGGAACCTTGGCAATCGTGCCGTTCCGCCGTTGCAACTGGCCGATGGAGAGCAGCAGTTCTTGCGAGCGCTCGACGGCAAACGCGGGAATCACGATTGCGCCGCCCCGGGCAATGCCCTGCAGAAGCGTCTTTTCGAGCATCCCGACCGGGTCGGGCGGATGTACGCGGTCCCCGTACGTCGACTCGCAAATAAGGGTACCGGCGTTGCCGATCGGCGTGGGATCGTAGAGCAGCGCGCGGTTATAGCGGCCGATATCGCCGGAGAACACGATCGTGTGGCCGCCGATGTCGATCTCTACGAATGCGGAGCCGATAATGTGCGCTGCGTTTTTGTACGTCGCTTTCATGCCGGCAACCTCGAACGCCGATTCCAGCGGCACGCCTTTTGTCAGTTGCACCGTGCGTTGAACGTCGGCCTCATTGTAGAATGGGGGAGGAGCGTAATGTTCGTTGTGCATGCCGCGCTGATGCAGGTGCGCCTGCAGGTGCACGGCATCTTCGAGAACGATGTTCATCAGCGCGCGCGTCGCCGGCGTTGCGAAAATGGTACCGCGGAATCCGTCGTGTACGAGTTTGGGCAAATAGCCGACGTGGTCGATGTGACCGTGCGTAATGACGACGGCTTCAACGTCTTTCGGTTGTATCGGGAGCGGGACGCTGTTGAGCGCCGTGATGTCGGCCGTGCCTTGAAAGAGGCCGCAGTCGATGAAGATGTGGCGGCCGTTGTTGGTCAGCAGATGTTTGCTGCCCGTAACGGTTCCGGCTGCTCCGACGAACGTTAATTCAGCCACGGATCTCCTGTTCTATGCGCGCACGCGGGCGCAGCGGCGGCATGGGCGGCGCGCTTGACTGGCGATCGAACGCCTTCGCGCTCGGCATCGAACTGGACTCGTACGTCTCCAAGCACCGGTCGACGAGTTTCTCGGGATCCGCGTCCGTGATAATGACCGAGCCGGTGTTTTTCTTGACCAGTTCCACGATGTGCGGAAACTCGTTGGAGATGCCGCCCGAGTCGAGCAAGATGCCGATCAGCTTGCCTTCGTCGTATGCAATGCAGAACTCGCCGAGCGTGCCGCTGCGCCCGCCTGCAAAGAGCACAAAGTCCGAACTATGGATGTTGTGCGTCTCACGTCCCATCAATCCGGATCCGGTGAATACCATCGCGGTGTACGGTTGCAAAGGCGAGCCATAGACGTTCACGTGTTCTTCCGGCGAAAGCGCCGGAGAAACGCCGAGGCTCACACCGCCCACTTCGTGCGCGCCGAGTACCGCGGCATGCGGCAAACCCGGGCACGCGCCCGTCACGATCGTGCAGTCGCGTTCGGCGATGCGCCGCCCGAGACGCCGCGCAAGCGCGAGCTCGCCTTCAGTGATGGCTCCTCCGGCGGAACCCATAACGCCGACCTGGATATTCATGAACAAACGCTCCCTCCAGGCTGCTCAAAAAAGGGCCGCCTGTGTACGTGCCGCATCCTTTTCGTGTGCAGAATTACGCGGACCTACAGGCGCGATGGAAAGCGCTGCGCGCCGAACGTGAGATTGCGGTGCGCGAGGTGGCGTGCATCGGCGCGCCGCGCACGCTGCTGTGCGCGGATTTCGGCGAATTGCATGCGCCGGTTATAGCAATTGCGGCAGGCGTACACGGTGACGAACCGGCTGGTCCGCGGGCGGCGCTCGCGCTCGCAGAAGACGGCGAACTCGACCGGCGGTTCGCATACCGGATGTGGCCGTGCACCAATCCCAGCGGTTACGCGAGCGGCACGCGGGAAAATGCCGACGGCGCGGATGTAAACCGCAGCTTCGGACGCGGGGGTCAAACGCCGGAAGCGCGAGCAATCGTCACAGCGAACCGCGATCGCAAATTCATGCTCTCGCTTGATTTGCACGAAGATTGCGATGCGGGCGGCTTCTATTGTTACGAATACGGCGAAGGCGATCTCGGCGTGCAGGTCGTTGAAGCGGTCGCTGCAGCCGGTTACCCCATCGAGAACGTCTTGCGGCCCGATACCGCACTCGAGGCAGACGAAATCGGCGGCCTGTCTTACACGCTTTCTGTCGTGCGCCACGCGACCCGGCGGGCGCTCACATTCGAGACGCCGCTCCGCTTGCCGATGGACGACCGCGTCGCCATTCACAGGATTGCGGTAAAGGCAGCCATCGCCGCGCTTTCGAAGCTACCATCTTATGGCTGAACGCGATTCCCTTGAGGTTGACGTCCTCTTCGTCGGTCCCGGCCCGGCAAGTTTGGCCGGAGCCATCCGCCTTATGCAGCTTGCGAAAGCGGCGGGAAAAGAGCTCGAAGTGCTGGTCATCGAGAAGGCCGGGGAGATCGGCAATCACGGCCTGTCCGGTGCGGTCATGGATCCGATGGCGCTCGACGAGTTGCTTCCCGACTGGCGCAACGAAGCGCCGGTTGAATCGCCCGTAACGGGCGACCAGCTGTGGATGCTCACCGAGAACGGGCGGATCAAAGCACCGATGGTGCCGCCGATGATGAACAATCACGGCAAGTACGTCGCGTCGCTGCAGAAGATCGTCAAGTGGATGGCGCAGAAGGCCGAACAAGCCGGAGCGCAAGTCTTTGGTGAGTTCCCCGGACAGGAGCTGCTGTGGGACGGCGATCGCGTGATCGGCGTGCGCACCGGCGACAAAGGTTTGGACAAGCACGGCAACCCCAAGCCGAATTACGAACCCGGCGCAGACATCTTTGCGAAGATCGTCGTGCTCGGCGAAGGGCCGCGCGGAACGCTTACAAAGCAGGCCGTACCGCGCCTCAATCTCGACCAAGCGTGCGAACCGCAGGTGTATGCCGCGGGCGTAAAAGAGTTATGGCAGTGCCCGCCCGGCAGCGTGCAAGCGGGGAGCGTCATTCACACGATGGGCTATCCGCTTCCCAACGACACGTTCGGCGGCGGCTTCATCTACGGCATGGCCAACGATATCCTCGACATCGGCTTTGTGACGGGCTTGGACTATAAAGATCCGACCACCGATCCGCACAACACGTTCCAACTGTTCAAGGCGCAGCCGGCGGTTCGCAAACTGCTCGAAGGCGCGAAGCTGCTGCGCTATGGCGCGAAAGCGATTCCGGAAGGCGGCCTGTACGCGATGCCGCGCTTTTACAGCGACGGTTTGATGATCGCCGGCGACTCCGCGGGATTTTTGAACGGTATGCGGTTGAAGGGCGTGCATTTGGCGATGAAGTCCGGAATGCTCGCAGCCGAAACGGCGTTCGAGGCCGTGCAGGCAGGCAAATTTGACAGCGCGCAGCTCGGCGCGTACGAAGCGAAGTTCAAATCTTCGTGGGCCTATCAAGAACTCTACAGCGCCCGCAATTTCCATCAAGGGTTCAAGCACGGGCTCATCCACGGCATGCTCAATACGGGCCTTGGCATGTTCACCGGCGGACGCGGCTTCGGAGTCATTTCGCGTATGCCGGGCGAGCAGGGCTTCGAACGGATGGAGAAGCGCGGATACAAGCCTACGGAATCACGTCGCGCGGCGATCGACAACGTCATAACGTTCGACAAACTGACGGACGTCTTCAACAGCGGCACGATGCACGAAGAAGATCAGCCGTGCCATTTGAAAGTCGCCGATACGAATATCTGCCGCGACCGCTGCACCGTCGAATACGGCAATCCGTGTCAGTACTTCTGTCCGGCAAAAGTATACGAGCCGATGTTTGAAAAAACGAACGGTTCGGTGTCGGGCGAACTCGTGATCAACTTCACGAACTGCGTCCACTGCAAGACCTGCGACATCGCCGACCCGTATCAAATCATCACGTGGGTGCCGCCCCAAGGAGGCGAGGGCCCGGTCTACACCGGCATGTAGGCGAAACACGCGCACGCCGTTGCGCGTTGAACTTGCGTGGCTCCCTTCGATAGGCGCAGAGCCGGATTTAGCGTCGATTTCTCGCTGGTCGCCTTGGTGCTGATGCTGGTGTTTTGCTTCGGCGGCATCTACGAACTTGTGCGCGAATATCCGAACGCCGGGCGCGGCATGCTGATCTTCGCGCGCGCGCAAAAAGATCTGTTCGTAGATTCCGGTCTGGTCGCGGAGTCGTACCGCGTGCATGCGAGTCCGGATCTATCCCGCGTCCTGCGTTCGGAAACGGTCATCGTTGCCACGCGGACCTCGGCACACGTCGGGTACATGGGCGCCGGCGTCATCGTCGGATCGCACCGCGGCGTGCTCACGATCGTAACGGCGAAACACATCATCGCGCATGAAGGCCCGCACTTCGTGATCTTTCAGGATTACGCCGGCCGCTTTGCGGCGCGCGTCGTTCCCGATCCGGGACACGATCTCGCGCTCGTGTACGTGCGCGCGCAGCCGGGCGTCGCATATCGCGTCGCACACATTGCGCCCGCAGGATTTATCAGCGGTCAGCGTTTTATCGTCATGGGTCATCCCGGGGCGATGAGCTGGTTTGCCTCGCCCGGCGTGGCCGAAAAGCACCTGCACACGACGCTGCTGTTCTGCCCATCGTGCGACCGCGGCGATTCGGGCGCCGGCGCATTCGATGCATCCGGGATGCTTCGCGGCATCGTCGTTTCGAAAGCAATCATGATTGCGCCGGACGCCAAAGACGGCAGCGACTTTCGTCTCACCGCATTCGAAATCGAACAACCGCAGGCCGTCCGCACGCTGATGCGAAGAGCATCGCATGGCTCGCGCGTTTGACTCCGGCGAGGTTGTCATCATCGGCGGCGGCATCATCGGCCTCTCGGTTGCGTTCGAACTCGCAGCACGCGGCGCAGCGGTTCGCGTGTTTGACCTCGCAGAGCCCGCAAAGGCCGCGTCGTGGGCCGCCGCGGGCATGCTCGCGCCGCGTACCGAGCATGTGGCCGACGCGCCGCTGCGCGATTTATGCGAGGCGTCGCTCGGGCTCTATCCGCACTTTGCCGCCGCAGTTCACGCGCAAAGCGGCGTCGATCCGCATTTGCGGCTCGACGGCATCGTGCATACGGCGTACACGGCTGACGGGTTAGATCAGCTCTCGGGCTGGCGCGCGGAATTGTCGCGGGACGGGTTCGAAGCCGAACTACTCTCGCGAGAGGACGCGCTGCGCATCGAGCCCGCACTTGGAAAACACCTAGCAGGCGCGCTTCTCGTGCACGGCGAGGGGCAAATCGACAACCGCAGACTCGGGCGGGCGCTTCTGGCTGCGTGCGAAGCCCGTGGCGTACGCGTGCACGGCGGCGCCGCATCTATTGCGGTCGAATGCGACTCGCGCCGCGTGCTCGGAATACACACCGCTTCGGGATTCGTGGCGGCGGGCACGGTGATCAACGCAGCCGGCGCATGGGCGGCTCTGGTGGCGGGCGTCCCGGATTACTGCAAGCCGCCGGTGCATCCGATCAAAGGCGAAATGCTGGCCATCGAGATTCCGGCGGGCTTCATTCGCCGCACGACCTGGGTGCCGGGCGCATACCTCGTGCCGCGCGCTCGCGGCCGCCTGCTCGTAGGGGCGACGGCGAGCCAGAGCGGCTTCGAGGCGCGGGTCACCGCGGGCGGTATCGGACAATTGCTCCATGCCGCGGTGGGTGCCGTGCCCGCGCTCGCCGGCTTTACGGTGAGCGAAACCTGGGCCGGCCTGCGTCCCGCGACGCCCGACGAGCGTCCATTTCTCGGGCCGACGCAGCTGGAAGGGTACTTCTTGGCGTGCGGGCACTATCGAAACGGCATTTTGCTCGCGCCGGTGACGGCACGCTTGCTGGCGGATGCGCTGGAAGGCGTGGGGCAAATCTCCGACGCATTCGCGCTTGAGAGATACGCGGTGCGGTGAAAGCGACGATCAACGGCGAAGAACACGAGTTGCCCGAGGGCTTGACGGTGGCGCAACTGCTGGCGCGCGTGAACGCGCCCGAGCGCGGAATCGCCGTCGCCAAAAACGATCGCGTCGTGCGGCGCTCCACGTTCGCGCAAGAACGCGTGCAGGACGGCGACCGTATCGAGATTATCCGCGCAGTCGCGGGCGGCTAGCGCGCCGAAGGAAAGTTACATGAACGAAGACGTCTTGACCATCGGTACACACCAATTCACATCGCGCCTGATCGTCGGCACGGGCAAGTACCCGTCTGTCGAGGTGATGCAGCAAGCGCACGAGGCCAGCGGAACGCAGATGGTTACCGTTGCGATACGCCGCATCAGTTTGGACGAGCGCAGCGGCAAGACGCTTCTGGATTACATCGATCGCGGCCGTTACGCGATTCTTCCGAATACCGCCGGCTGTTATACCGCGAAAGAGGCCGTGCTTACGGCTCAACTCGCGCGCGAACTGCTAGAGACGAACCTCATCAAACTGGAAGTCATCGGCGATCCGCAAACGCTCTATCCCGACACGCGCGAAACGCTCGCTGCCGCCGCACAACTGGTCAAAGACGGATTTACCGTGCTGCCGTACATCGTCGACGATCCGGTCGCGTGCAAACAGTTGGAAGAAGAAGGATGCGCGGCGGTGATGCCACTAGCGGCGCCAATCGGCAGCGGCCTGGGCGTTTGCAATCCGTATTCGATCCGCATCATCAAAGAGCGCGCGAACATCCCCGTGATCGTCGACGCAGGCGTCGGCACGGCGAGCGACGCAGCGGTGGCGATGGAACTCGGCGCGGATGCGGTACTGATGAATACCGGCATCGCGGCAGCGAAGGAACCTGTGCGCATGGCGCACGCGATGAAGCTCGCGGTCGAAGCGGGCCGCATGGCGTTTCTTTCCGGGCGCATGGACAAGCGTTTATACGCGAATGCCTCCAGCCCGATGCAGAACCTCATCGCCGTTCAAAAATCGTAGCACCGGTGGGCGAGATTTCCGTGGAAGAGCTCGCGCAGTGGCGTGCGAACGGGAAGCCGTTCGTGCTGCTCGACGTGCGCGAGCCGGTCGAACTCACGCTCGCTGCGTTGCCGCAAGCGGTGCATATTCCGATGCGCGAGATTCCCACACGGGTGACCGAGCTCGACCCCGCGACGGAATTCGCGGTGATCTGCCACCATGGCGGGCGCAGCGCGCAGGTTGCGAAATTCCTCACGCAACGCGGATTTACGCGCGTGCACAACGTGCACGGCGGCATCGACGCGTACGCCAAACGCGTCGACCAGAGCATTCCTCGCTACTAGATCGCGTGTCGTTTCTCCGCAGGGTTCTTGCCTTGGCGATCGTGCTCAGTACTGCATGCAGCCATGCCGGGGATGCGCGAGCACCTCGGGCGTACCACCAGCCGGGCCACAGCGCACGTCCGCTCTGGGACGTCGAGGACGCCGGCTTCCCGTGGCGCCTTTTTAATGCCGAACAACGCTCGACTATCAAGCGTATTCGTTCAAAGGTGTCCGCGCGCTATCGCCCATATGTACGGGCGGGTTTATTTCCTTATTTTGTCGTCTTCGTAAGTGAATCGCCCGAGCCCCCGGATTACGGGGCGCAGTCCGTCGAGTTATCTGATTGTATGTCGACGCCGCGATGTAAATATGCTTGCAGCGGGCATTACGAAGGCGGTGCCGTTGCGCTAATAGCTCCGGGGCGCGCGTGCGAGGACTCGCAACTGTTCTTCTTTAGAGACATACATGTGGCGTTTCCGCTCGGTCAGTCGCATCGTCTCAAGCCGGCGCCGTGCGTGATCGTCAGCGGCCGCCGCTTCGGGTCGTGCGCCTGACCGCGCGAACGAACCAATGCACGCTGCCGTGCAGCGGTATCGCGTGCGCCCACGTTCCAGCGATAGCATCGACGCCGTGTTCTTCCATCGATTCAATTGCGAAGTAGGGCTCGATCGCCGCGCGTAGGCCCGGCTCATCGAAGTAGACGTGCGGCACGCCCGCTTCGTCGCCTGAATCCGGTGCGTACACGTCGGGTTCGATACGCGTGCCGCGACCGTAGCGCGCATCACCTTTTGATGTGAACGTCGCATACAGCGGCGCGTCCGGTTTCAGCGCGCCGCCCAGCGCTTGCAGCATCGCGTCGACGTCCGCATGCGTTCCATGCAGCAGCGAGTGCGTCGCGACCGCCGCGTCGAATTCGCTATCCGCTGCAAATGTGCGGATCTCGGAATCCGGCACGGACTGTACGGTGAAACCGGCTGAGGTGAAGGCTGCCGTGTTCCGGCCGCTTCCGGCGCCGAAGTCGATGACCGCCGCGCCGGGCTGCGCGCTCAGGCGTTCGACGAGCGCAACTGCAAGCGGATGAGCCCGGCGGAGCTGGCGTTCACGCGGCGAAGGAGTATTCATGCGGTCGCTGCCTCTGATTATTGTGGTTGGCGGGAATGACCTTGCGCTGCGGGTCTGTGAAGAACTCTGCGCGACCAGCGGTCATGAAGTCCTCGTGCTCTGGGAACCGCACGCACAGGCCGAAGCTGCCGTGCATGCGATGGGCGCGCGCTTTGCAGCGCATGCGCCGAATCATTATGAATCCCTCGAACTGGTCGGCGTTCGCGAAGCGGCGTGCATCATTCCGGTGTCCGAAGACGATCGCCTCAATCTGCAGATTGCGCTCAAAGCGCGGGATCTGAATCCGGATATCCGCATCGTGCTGCGGCAATTCAATCGCGCTCTGGGCCGCAAGATCGAGCAGAACCTTCCGAATTGTACCGCAATCTCGCCGGCGACGCATGCCGCGGCAACGTACGCGGGCGCAGCAGTCGATCCGGCGTGCGTGTACGCCGTGCAATTTCCCGCTGCAAGCGGTCCGCTCGTCGGATTCTCCGAGCGTCGCGCAGCGGATTTCGGACTCGACGATTGCACGGTGACGGAGGCCGAGCGGCGCTTGGGCGTGCGGGTCGTCGCCGTGAATGGCCGCATTGCGCCCGAGCACAGTGAGACGATTCGGCGTGAAGACACCGTGGTCGCCTGCGGAGCGATGCCGCGTCTACAGGCATCGTGGCCCCGCCGGAACGGCGCGGCCGAGAAGGATAGGCCCCATGCGCGTGCTCGAACGTCCGTGCGCGACTTGGTGCGCGCCGCGGCGCGGGTCGAGCCGTTGCTGCTTTACACGTTCGCGGCCGGAACCGTCATCTACGTCATTGCGAGCATCTACTTCGCCCTCGATCTGCATCTGACGTTTCTGGAGTCCCTGTATTTCGTCGCCGCCACGATGTTCACGGTCGGTTACGGTGACATCACGCCGTACGGCCGGCACGGCGGCGCGGTTGCGATCGTCATTGCGATCGTCATCATGGGCGTAGGCGTTACGCTGGGCGGGGTCTTCATCGCGACGATCTCGTCCGCATTGAACCGCGCGCAGCAGATCGCGCTGCGGGGATTGCGCCACATCCGGGCGGAGGATCATGTCGTCGTTTGCGGAGCGGGCAACGTCGGCACGCGCATCATCGATTTTTTGCTGGAGATGGATCAGCGCGTTATCGTGATCGAGCCGCGGCCGAGCGCCCTCATCGTGGAACATGCGCGGTCGCGCCGCGTCGAGTTGCTGGCCTCTGACGCGACCGACGACCAAGTGCTGGCGTTTTGCGACCTTGGGAGCGCGCAGAGTTTGGTGGCGGCAACCGACAGCGATACCGCGAACCTGGAAGCGGCGCTCGGTGCGCTCGCATACAGCTCGGGCCTTCACGTCGTCATGCGCATTCACGATCCGCAATTTTCACGGTCCGTCGCGCGCAATTTCAAAATCGGCAAATCGTTTTCCGCGAGCGATTTAACGGCGCCCGCTATCGCCGGGCTCGCCCGCTTTCCGGCAAGCCGCGGCCGCGTGTCGTTCGCGGGCGAGACGTTCAACGTCGGCGAGCGCCATGCGAAAATGCATATCCCCCGCGCTGAGGGCGGCATTCCGCTCTATTTTTGGCGCGGCGGGGCCCTGGTGCCGGCGCATGACTTCCGAGACATGCAGCCGAATGATCGTTTGCTCGACATCGTGCCGCTCTCGCAGTTCAAAACAGACTAAAGACGGTTTTTTGACGCCCGGCCGGGCAGGAGGTCTACCACGCGCTCCCCTGAAGCCTCGTGCATGACGACGGGTTTGGAACCTCGTCAGATTCGGATGCTCCGTTCGGCCATCAATGCTTTTCCGGCAGCGTGGCGATTCGAAGGCGAACGTCAGGGCGCCGTGGAGGCGGAGACGACGAATCCGGCGCAGAGCATCGTCTTACGCATTGCCGCATCGGCCGAATCCGAGAGCATTCTCATCACGCTGCTGCGCGCGCGCGATCGCGCGTTCATGGCGGAAGCGCACTTCCCGCTCTCGGCGTGGCATGCTTCGAAGGAATTCCTCGAAGGCATCGCACTCGAGGCGTTCGTGATCGGCGTGGACGAGCGGGACGGCGTGTGGGCCGGATCGATGATTCTGCGCTCGGCGGATCTACCGCGCCGCCGCGACTTCTCGTACGTACGTTCCTGGCTGGCGACATACGATCTGAACTAGCGGCGGCGGATTAGTTGTCCGTCTTGGCGTGGCCGCGCGGCAGCGAGAATTGAATCAGCGAACGCACCGGCGCAAGCCCGCGTGAAACCACCGCGCAGCACGTCACTTTCAAGTTGAGCTCTTCGAGACGCGCTTTGACCGCAAGCAGCTCGCGCCCGGTCGTAACGACGTCCTCAAGCAGTAACACGTGCTGGCCCGGTTCGTAGCCTCCCTCGACGTACTCGCCGGGAAACGCGCCGTAGCCTTTGGGTTCTTTGCGCACTGCGAGGAGCGGAACGTTGCTGAGCTGTGATACCGCGGTCGCGATCACGACGCCGCCGAGTTCCGTACCAGCGATGAGGTCGGGGTTCGTTTCCGCGATGATCGGCACGAACAAACGCGCGATGCGCCGCAGAACCTGCGGGTCCGAGAAGAGCTTGAACTTGTCGATGTAATAATCGCTGCGCGCGCCGCCGGAGAGCACGTAATCACCGCGCGTGAGCGCGCGTTCGACGATGATCTTGCGCAGCCACGTGATGTCGGGAATCCGCGAGAGCGGATCTTGCGGCCCTAAATACTCCATTGCCACGCGTTCCATGCTTCGGCAACCGGGCTCGGCGCAAAGCCTTTGAAGTTCTCGCTCACCGGGTGCATCTGCCGTTCGTAATAGAAGAAGATCTCCGGCACATCCTGGTGGAGCAGCTGCTGGATTTGCGAGTACGCTTTCCTGCGCGTCGGGATATCGTAATTCTCGAGCGCAACTTTTTGCGCCGCGTCCATTGCCTGGCTGCAGTACCGCGAATAGTTATAGCCGTTTGGAGCCACGTTCGCGCACGTGAACTGCGAGGCATCGTCGGGATCCATGCCTGCATACCACCCGGCGAGCGCGAGATCGAACTGCCCGCCTTGCAGAATGCCCCCTTCACCGACCGGCGCGAAGAGCACGTCGCCGGGGAAATACTTGATCTGCAGATTGATGCCGGCCTGACGCAGCATGGCTTGAATCTCGACACTGTTCTTGCGGCGGGTTACGTTGCTGTTATTGCTGACCAGGACCAGCGTAAGCGGCTGACCGTTCTTCGTCATGATGCCATCCGGTCCGGGCGTCCAGCCGGCTTGCTGCAGCAGTTGGCGTGCCATTTGCGTGTCGTGCGGATAATCTTTGATGTTCGGATCGTAGGCCCACATGAACGGCGGCTGGTCTTCGGTCGCTATCCGTTCTTGCCCGAAGGTCGACGTCTGGACGATGCGCGGCTTGTTGATCGCGTACGCAATTGCCTGACGGACACGCACGTCGCGCAGGTATTCGCGCTGAACGTTCAACTGAACGTCCTCGTAGCCGTTGACGTCGACCCACACGATTTTGACGCCGGGAATGTCCTTGACCGACGGGTAGTTGTTGATCGAGGCTTCGAACATCCAGTCGATTTCGTGCGTGCGCAACAGGTTGATCGTCGTGTTCTCGTCGGGCACGATGCGAATATAGATCGCCTTGAGTCCCGGCTTGCCCATGAAGAAATCATCGTTCGCCGTCAGTTCGATGTGATCGCCATGCACCCAACGGGCAAATTTAAACGGGCCGTCGCTGACATCCGGATCGCTGTTGAACGGTACGTTGTTGATGCTCGAATACTTCGAGAGCACGTGCGCGGGCGCGACCGGATACGGCTGGTCGCTATCGGCGAAGAACGTGTTCACGAAGGGTGAAAATTTCCGCTTGAGGTGCACGACCACCGTATAGTCGTCGGGGGTGTCGATGTTTTTGACGTAGTCGTAGCCGTGCTGCGAGATGATGTTGTTGTTCTTGTTCATGATCGCTTCCCACGACCACTTCACGTCTTTACTCGTCACGGGCACGCCGTCCGACCATTTCACGTTCTTGCGTAGGCGGTAGGTCACGGTCAGGCCGTCTTTCGAAATGCCGCCGTTTTGGAGCGTCGGCACTACGCTCGCGAGCATTGGAGCGGGTTCGTTCTTTTCGTTCGCGTGGATCAGCGGTTCGAACATGAGGCTCGCGATCATCGCATCGGTCGTGTTCGAGTTCAGCAGCGGGTTGAGGTTTTTGACGTCCTGCTGAATGGCGATACGCAGCGTTCCCGCCTGTCCGCTCTGAGCTTGCCCCGAGCTTGCCGAAGGGCCGCTCTGCGTGCAGCCGGCGGCCAATGCCGCAAGCAACGCGAATGCCACAAAACGTTGAATCAACCCATTATCCTCCTGGGAGTACGTAGCCGCGCTGGTGTTCGCTACGACTAGACCGCGGCCTTCGGACCGGTCCACTTCCCCGGTACGGCGTCGAAACGCTCATGCCGCCACGTGTAGGTGCCCATACCTTGCGTCGCCGTTCGCAACTCGGTGATGTACCGCGCGAGTTCGACCTGGGGAACGTCGGCTTCAACGACGTCGTGGCCGCTCTTTTCGGCCGGATTCATGCCCAGAATCTGCCCGCGTTTGCCGGTCAATTGCTGGATGACCGTCGAGGTGTACTGTGTCGGAACCGTCACGCGGACGCGCACGATCGGCTCTAAAACCACCGGATTGCATTTCGGAAGCGCTTCGCGCACGCCCATGCCGGCGGCGGTCTTGAACGACTGTTCGCTCGAATCGACGTCGTGATACGCGCCGTCGAAGAGGATGACGTGCACGTCGGTTACGGGATATCCGCCGACGCTGCCGTGCATCAGTGCTTCGCGCACGCCTTTTTCGACCGCCGGAATGAATTGCCGCGGTACGACGCCGCCGACGATCTGCTCTTCGAACGTGACGCCGTTGCCGCGTTCGCGCGGCGCAAAGCGCAGCCACACGTCAGCGAATTGTCCGTGGCCGCCGGTCTGATGTTTGTAGCGCGAGTGGATCTCCGTCCCGGCCGTGATCGTTTCCTGATACGGAATCATCGGCGGAGCGGTCATGACTTCCACTTTGAATTTACGCGTGAGCCGCTCGACCGCGATGTTCACGTGCTGTTCGCCGCTGCCCAAAAGCAGCAGCTCGTTGGTGATCGGCGCCCGTTCCAGGCGTAGCGCCGGATCCTCGTCGATGATGCGTGCGAGCATCTGCGAGATCTTGGCTTCGTCCATGCGTTCTTTCGGCTTGATTGCAACGGCGAATACCGGCTCCGATGCAGGGACGCGCGGAAGCAACACTTTGAAGCTGTTCTCGGTGAGCGTGTCACCGGTTGAGACGTTCTCTAAGCGCGCGATTCCCACGATGCTCCCCGCAGGCGCCTCGCCGATCGCTTCTTGTTTCTTGCCTTGCAGGCGGTACAGGCCGCCCGAACGCGCCTTTTCGGAGTTCTTCGATATGTTCGTCAGCGTCGCGTCGGACTTGAGCGTTCCGGAGAGAACGCGCACGACGGAAAGTTTTCCGGATTGCGGATGAACGATCGTCTTGATGACGCTCGCGATCACGGGACCCTCCGCCTTGGGCTCGATGCGCCGGCCTTCGGCGTCGACTTGCGCTGCGTCAAGCGGCGATGGGAACCATTTCTCCATCGCCTGCACGAGCGCCGTAACGCCGCAGCCGGAAAGTCCCGCTGCTGCCAGCACCGGCACGATTTGATCGTGCTGACACTCTTCACAGAGATCTTTCTGGACCTCGTCTTCGGGCGGTTCGACGCCTTCGAGCAACTCTTCCATCAGGTGATCGTCGAAATCCGCCATCGCTTCGAGCAGTTGTCCGCGCGCGTTCTCGGCGCGGTCCTGCAGATCGCCGGGAATCGCGGCTTCTTTTGCAGCATTTCCGTCGAAAAGATACGCTTTGCGGTTCGCCAGATCGACGAAGCCTTTGAACGCGTCCGCAGCGCCGATCGGCCATTGCTCCGCGACGACGTGGCGTCCATAGCAGCGCTGCAGTTCTTCGAGCGTTCCCGCGAAGTCAGCACCGGGACGGTCCATCTTGTTCACGAGGAACAAGTGCGGCATTTTGCGCGATTCCAAAAACTCGAGCAGCATCTGCGTCTGTGAAACCCGGGACGGGTCTGCGTCGATGACGATAACCGCCGCATCGCAACCCGAAAGCGCGAGTTTCGTCTCTTCGAAAAAGTCGACGAATCCCGGACAGTCGATCAGCGTCATATCGATGCCGTCAGCCGCGCAGTGCGCGAAACCAACGCACGTGGATTGTGCGTGCTCGATGCACTCAGGCTCGTAATCGGTGGTGGTGGTTCCCTCGGTAACGCTTCCTTTGCGGCTTATGGCGCCGCAATGCGCGAGAATCGCTTCGACGAGGGTCGTCTTTCCGGCGTGATGAGATCCGACGATGCCAATGTTGCGTACGCGAGAAATATCGGACGCCATACTGATCTCCTCAGGACGAGAAAGCGCGCTGGAGGGCGCGCCTTATCGACGTTTTGTACTGGTTTTCTTTGTTGCCGCTCTTTTCGGGGTTGAAACTTTCCGTTTTGCCGCGACCGTTTTCTTCGGCGCGGATTTTTTGACGGGCGCCGCTTTTTTCGGCGCGGGCTTTTTCGGCGCGGCGGATTTTTTGGCCGCCGCTGTTTTCTTTACGGCCGCTGCCGCTTTGCGCGGAGCGGGCTTTTTCGGCGCGGCAGCCTTTTTGGTCGCCGCTTTCTTGACTGCCGCTGCTTTGACGGGTGCCGCTTTGACGGGTGCCGCTTTGACGGGTGCCTTGGCTTTGGGCGCCGCGGCCTTCACCGGCTTCGGAGCCGATTTCGGCGCGGCGGCCTTTGACGCAGCCGGCTTTGCGGACGTTTTATCCGCTGCGGCTTTCACCGCCGCTTTCGCGGGAGCTTTAGGCGCTGCTTTGACCGCCGTTTTCACTGCAGCTTTCGCGGCAGCTTTCGGCGGCTTCACTTCGGGTTTGGGCGCTTTGACTTCGCGCTCCGAGGTGGCTTTCGCGGGTTTTTTGGTCGCGCGCTCCGGGCTGCTCGCGCGTTTGCGCGGCCCGGTATCGTGGCGCGTTTTGGCAGCCGCGAGGCGCTCTTCGGCTTCGTCACGCTCGGGCAACCCGAGCTCCGCACGGCCGAAGCCCGTGATGCTGCTGCCCGGCAGCGGTGCCGGTTCTTGCGCTTTGACCTTTTGCAAATGTTCTTTCGTCGCGCGCAGCGCAACTCGCGCGAGCCGGGCGCTCACCGGGAAAACGATCTCGTTGACGCCGGCCTCGTCTAGCAGCGTGAGAATCTCGGGGAATCCGTTGCCCTGATCTTTCGGACTGTGCGCATCGGCGCCGATCGCGATGCCGACGCCTTTCGCCTTGGCCTTGCGCATCAGCCGTTTGATCGCCGTACGGTACTTTTCTTTGAGCTCCGGCGGATTGTCGCGGTACAAGTAGCGCGTGTTGATCTCGATCGCCGTGCCGCGCGCCGCGCATGCGTCGAGCAGCTGGTCTTCGTACCGTTCGAGCTTTGCGGGTTCGGGCCAATGTCCGAAGTTCGCAGGCACGTAGAAGTGGCCGACGATATGGCCGGGCAGCTTTTCGATGTCCTCGAGCAGCTTGGCCATGTACAGTTCCCAAACGCGATCGGTTCCGACGACGTCATACAGATCACGGAACTCCGGGTTGTCGAACGCCCACTGGTAATCCGGGCCTTTCTCCGGATGCTCGATCGTCAAAAAATGCACCGAACGGATCATGCCGTCCGGCCGCATCGCGTCGACGATATTTTGTGCGTCGGGTCTGGCGCGCGGATCGTTGTCCACCTCCGCGCCGATGGAGAAGCGCATGCCGCGGCGCAAGCCCTGCGAGACGACGGCGGCGTGGGTGACGTCGACACCGGCCGTTTCGGCTGCGCCGTATAAATCGCCGGCTTCGGCAAGCTTGAGTGCCCGGCGTACGGTGTGCACCGCGCCGGGGTCCTCGAACGTCAGATAGTTGATGTGGTCGGACACCATGAGAAAACGCGGCGAGCCGCGACGGCATGCATGGTAAAACCACAGAAACAGCATGCGCGGTGAATACGCGATGGGCCGTTCCTCGGCAAATGGCTTGTGTTCACCCTTCGCGTGCCCGTGGATATCCGGGATGGCCGCAAGACGGGGATCGCTGCTCAGCGTTCTACTTCCTTTACACCACGCGGGATCCACAGTTGTGGTCCCTTCGAAGCCGCACGTGCGGAGCCACGATCGGGTGTGCGCTGCTCCACCCATGGCACGACGGTTTCGATAACGATTTCCATGGCGCGCTTCACGATCTCGAAGGCCATCGACGGCGTGCCGTCGGCACCGAGCACGGCCGCTTGTGCGGGCAGGTACGGCAGATGCACGAAGCCGGCAACGATGGGCGGCGTCGCCGTCTCCGCGATACCGAGAATCTCGTACAGCGCTTGATTACAGATGTAGGTGCCGGCGGAGTTTGACACGTAGCCGGGGATGCCGTTGTCGGTCCAGGCTTGGACGATCTCCGCGAACGGCATCGGTGAAAGGCGCGCGTCAGGGCCGCCGCGGACGATCGCATCGTTCTTGCGCATGACGCCGACGTTATCGGGCTGCGTGAAGTCCAGCACGTTCACGGCCACGCGTTCCATCGCGATGGCAGTCCGCCCGCCGGCCTGGCCCATGCAGATGACGATGTCGGGCGACTCTTCGGAAACCGCGCGCTGCAGGCGCTCGGCGATGTTCCGGGTCTCCACGGGCAGCACGCGCACGGCCATGGGACGGCCGGCGATGATGCGGCCCTCCAGCGAACGCGCCGCAAGCTCGCTCGGATTGACTTTCTCGCCGCCGAACGGCTCGAAACCGGTTATGAGGACGTGCTTAGCCACCTTCTAAAAGGTTAACCGCGTTTGCCCGTTCCCCTTTGGGCCGCATAAAACAAGAGGGCCGCGGTTTACACCGCGGCACCTCCGATCATCATTGAACTACTGTCAGTACTAACGACGACCACCTCCTTCGTCCGGCCGTTTGCCCTCGCTTTGTCTCTCTCTGAGGGGAGCTGCGGACTTAATCTGACGGTGGATTTCAGCGCTGCAGCCGATACCCCTCCATTAAAAAAGCATCGCACTGCGCGCGATGCTTTTCATTATTGCCAAGCACGCTTAGCGTGCGCAGTCCTGAGGTATCGAAGGGGCAAACTATCGCTGGCGGGTCCCCCCGTAACCTTCCATGCTGAGCAGACGGGCTTTCATTTCGATTCCGTAGCCGTAATTGTGCAGGTCGCCGCTCGAATCCACGACGCGGTGGCACGGGAAGAAGAGCGGCAGCGGATTGCGCGCCATCACTTGTCCGACCGCGCGCGCTGCTTTCGGCCTGCCGATCGTTTGCGCGACCCACGAATAACTGCGCACTTCGCCGGGCGGAATCTGCGCCGCCGCTTTGAGCGCGGCTTGTTCGAACGGCGTCAGATCGCTGATGTCGACCACGTTTTCGTCGACGCGCCACGTTTTGAAAAAATCGTCGAAAAGTTTTTTGAGCCACGGCGGCGCTTCGCCGGCGGTGACCGGGCGGTGCAGCCGGCGTTGGACGTACTCGCGCACGGTAGCGGGCGGCTCTCCGCGATCCAAACCGATGAACGCGATGCGGTCTTCTTTGAAACCGACGTAGACGCGGCCGATGGGCGTTTGAACGCTCGTCAGTGAGATTGGCGCCGTGCGGTAACGCAGCGCCGCAATGTGTTCGACGACTTTTTTCGCGAGGTCACAGGACGGCTCGGGCGGCGGCGGCAGGCACGAAAGGCAATACACGACGCCTTCATATTGTTCGTACAAGTCTTGGCATGGCGGACACTCGCTCAGGTGCGCGTGAACGGCTTCGCGCAGCGATGAAGCGCCGTCACGAATTTCGTCCCACAGCGCCTCGACTTCACGACAACGCATGAATGTTTGCTCCTTCGGGCACGATCTTTCCGATTTGCGGACCCAAGATGCGGCGCAAGATCCGGACCGCGCGGTGCACGTGCGATTTCACCGTGCCGATCGGCTGATTCAGGATCTCGGCGATTTCCGGGTGACTGCGGCCTTCGATGAACCGCAACGTCGCGGCGGCACGCAGATGCATCGGCAGTTGCAGCAGCGCGCGCTCCACGAGCGCCATGTCGGCTTGCTGCTCGACGATTTTTTCGGGCTGGGGCGGCGCTTCCCGGACGGCGCTTCCGCGCAGGAGCGCGTCGGCGTCGGCCAGTGCATCCAGCGCTACGTTGGCCGGCCGCTTGCTGCGCAAGCGGTTGCGCGTTACGTTCAGGGTGATCGTGTACAGCCATGGCTGAAGCCGCAGCTCGGCACGCTGCTCGCCGGACATCTTGCCCAATGCCCGGTACGCGCGAACGAACGCGTCCTGTACGATCTCTTCAGCGTCCTCACGGTTGCCGGTCATACGCAAAGCGAAACCGTAGAGACGGCGTTGATACTCGTCCACGATTTTGTCGAAGCGCTCGATTCCCGGAGCCCCCACGGCGGGGGACTTCTTAGGTGCCGACGTTGGCACGATAAACTCCCTGCTCAGGAGTGGTGCCGCGAGCACGCTCATACACGTGTCCCAACACCGCTGCCTGACCCAAAGTTGCACACATGGCTCTTGCGTCCCTTACCCGAGGAGCCGGGCCGGGTTTCGCGGAAGGCCCCGCTATGACGCCGCAAGCGTTCAGCGACTTTCGAGGCCGTTCGGCACACTGAAGTGCCGAGCGGCTTTTTGTTTTTGTGAATTGAGGTAACGGTATGGAACATGCGATCGAACCGCGGGAAGTCTCTTTCGACGCCTACACCATGTGCAGTTTCCTTCCGGATTTGGATTCGTCACGCGCGATTCCGCTGCTGCTCATCGGTTACCGTCATGGAGAAGATCCGTGGTTCGTTTGGCTCGTACCGAAAGACGGCATAAGTTCGCACGGTTTGACGGAGGATCCGTACTACGCGAAAGTGCTGCGCGATCCGCGCACGTACTTCGTGAAAAAATTAAACAAGTACATCGAAGAAAACGGTAGCGTGAAACGCGGCATCGAAATGCTCATCGATTGCCACCAGAATCACTTGGCATTCACGCCGCTCGTGTCGCTGACCCAAACGCCGTTCACGCATCCGATGATGGTCGAGTTGCTCGCCGCCGTGTAGAACTCAGTGCGTGGTCGCGGTCGTCTCCGAGTCGGCAGAATCCGACGCCTTAATCGACCGCGCGTACACGATTTTCACCGGCGAGGTCGTCGAGCGATCGTGCAGCGTCCCCGAAATCGAGAGCGTCTCGTTCAGAGCCAGCAGCAGCGGCTCGCCGCGCAGCGCGTAGTACGCCGTCCCCTTCATGCGCATCGTGCCGGTAATCGACATCTGCGAATGGTCGGGGAGTGGCCCGACCATGGGGCCGGTCGCATCAAAGTCGACGCCTAGTACCGGACGCGACGCCACACGGCCGATCGGCCCACGCTCGAGGTACCCTCGGAGGGTGCCGCCTGTCATAGGGGCGGGGAAAATGAAGGGTAGGCGGCCTCGCAGGTGGAGCAACTCGCGCAGTGTGAGGGCGTCGAGCTCGACGGCGAACGGCTGGTTGAGCACTGTCAGGTAATCGGGGTCGAGGTCCATGCGGTCTTTCAGTTCACCTTGCGGCGTCATCACCTGTTCGAACGAAGCCTGCGCGGGCACCGCCCCGGCGGCGTCGGATCGGGTGTACGTCGCTTGAGCGGTAAAACGCGTCTGCGCCCCGTTCTTGGTAATCACCAGACGTTGCGTGCCGCTGTACGCAATGCTCGTCTGCAGATCGGTTTGACCGATCTGGTAGCGATCGTTGCCGCGCACGGCGTACCGCTGGTCGGCGTTTGCGGGCAATCCCAACAACAGCGCCGTTGCCAGGCCGAGGCCTACGATTCTGACGCGGTGTCGGATGATGCTCGCTCTCTTTCTAGCTGGATTCTCAGTGTGCCGTCGTATGTCTATTATCGCCGGAAACCCGTTTGGATGAAACGTCCGTTCGCCTGTTTTTTACGGCTATGTATTAGAACGGCCGAATTGCCGATATCGTTATGTAGAGCTATGGAGACAACTTGATGGGCATGGCCGCGGGTATGAGACGCGCTCGCTTTTTTGCGGGGATGCTGCTTTCGGCGGCGTGCGTTTTCATCTCGCTCCCGGCCGTGGCCACTCCTACTGCTCAAACACCCAATACTACGGCCACTGTTGCGGTCACGCTGCAAAAGATCTATCAGCGGGCGTACGACGAGGCGTATAGCCGTCATGCGGTGCTCGAGAGTGACGGCACGACGTTCGTCTCCACGGGCGACATCGGCATGGAATGGCTGCGTGACTCCAGCGCCACCATGACGCCGTACATCGGCCAAGCCGTGACCGACCCGTACGTACGCTCCATGTTGCGCGGCACGATCGCCCGCCAGGCGCGGTACATCCTCATCGATCCGTACGCGAACGCCTTTACCGACGACTACAAGGTCGCCGAGCGCAAGTTCGAAATGGACTCGCTGCTCTATCCGGTCTGGTTTGCGTACCTGTACTGGAAATCCACGGGCGACCGGAGCATTTTCACGCCGCAGGTGCAACGCGCATACAGCACCGTCATCGCCACGCTGCGCACCGAGCAGCGCCATACGCAGCGTTCGCACTACCGGCACGCGGAACTCGCCAACGGCGGCCGCGGCACGCCGACCGCATACACCGGCCTGGTCTGGACCGGCTTCCGTCCTTCCGATGATGCGGCGCGGTATCACTTCAACATTCCGGACAACATGTTCGGCGTCGTCGTACTGCGCGACCTCACGGAGATCGAGAAGAGCATCTACCGCGACAACCGCATGGCGGATAACGCGTGGGGCCTCTCGGTTCAAATTCAACGCGCGATCGAGCGGTACGGCCTGGTGAATCTGCCCGGCGTCGGGCGCATCTACGCGTACGAAATCGACGGCTACGGCCACGCCAACCTCATGGACGACGCGAACGTTCCCTCCCTGCTCTCGATTCCGTATTTCGGATACGTCGGCGTGCACGACGTCGTCTACCAAGCGACGCGCAAGTTCATTCTCTCGCCGCGCGACCCGTACTACTTCCAAGGCAAGTACGCGTCGGGCGTCGGCAGCCCGCACACGCCGCACGGCTATGTGTGGCCGCTCGCGCTCGAAATTCAGGCGCTCACCTCGACTGACCAAAGCGAGATCGATCGCGTGATGGGATATCTCGCCGCATCGGACACCGGCGATCACCGTCTGCACGAATCGTTCAATGCCGACTGGCCGGAATCGTACACGCGCGACGACTTTGCCTGGCCGAATGCGCTCTTCGCGCAGATGATGCTCGGACGTCAGGGCCGCTTGCCCCCCATCCTCGAAGCAATGTCTATGACACGTCCGTAAGGTTCTTGCGTTACGTTAGGATAGGGCGCGTTTTTCTTGCGATAGCGTGTCGAGATACGCGATGGTGAAGAGCGCGGCGAGCGGCGCCATCGTGAACGTCGCATACGCAAGGTCGATCCAGGTGGTGGCCGGCGTTGCAGCTTTCGCCGCCGCGAGATGGACGAGATAGCCGCCGATCATGACGGCGATTTGGACGGCGATGAGCGCGAATATGCGCGACACGTTCACCCACGCGAGCATCATGCTGCGAAGAATGGCGAATGGCAGGATCGTGAGCGGTTGCGCGTCCTCTTCCAGCGCGATGAACGGTTCGGCGTAGACGAGCATCGCAGAAAGCAACAGCGTCAGAAATCCCATGAGCATGTCGCCGGCGCCGGTCGAGAGCGTTATCGATTGAAATCCGCTCAGCTGCACGAACGACAGACCGACGTCGAGCAGAATCAGGGCCCAGCCGCGTTCGGCAATGCGTTCCCAGCGCTGCGGGAGCGCGAGCGTGCCGGTCGCGTCGGCTCCGACGAAGACGGTGACGATGAGAATGACCAGCGGCGAGCCGACGAGTTGGACGTAGAAGTCGGCCATCTTTATGTGCACGTCCGCGATGAAGAGCGCCTGTAAGACGAACACCGCCGCGCATACGCCCGTGTACAGCGTCCAGCGCCGCGCGAGCAAACGCGCCGCCACGAGGGCGAGCGGCTGGTACGAAGGCAGCTCGCCGTTGCGCCGTTCGTCCAGATTAGACGTGTTCAGCGTGTGCTACCGGACGGCGCGCGGGCATGAAAAAGCGCACGTCCGCGACGTCGCCGCAAACGATGACGGCTTCTGCGTCGCTGAAGAGCCGGCCGTTGATATCGACGATGAAGTGCCCTGCGGAAAGGCCGTGCAGCGTGTTGCGCAGGTTACGGGCAAATTTATCCGCCGGTGCCCGCGAACCGATGGCTTCGCGCACCGCGAGCGAGAGCAAATCGCGCACGCGCAAGGGCGTCGCAAGCGCGAACGCGCCGGAGGCGCTCGTGCTCACGGCGTGGAGATCCAAGGGGACGCGCACGCGGATCATAACGTTAAGTTTGCCCACGTTCGAGGAGCCGCCTGCCGTCAGGGAGTAACGATTTGTCCAATGTCGGTTTTCGGCAATTTCGCCGCCGGTGAGGTCATCGACGCGGCGGAGAAATTCATCACCAAGATGGACGAGAACGATCTCGCCTCCGCCATCGAGCAAGGCGAGCGTACGATGTCCGCAAGCGCTCGAACGCTGCTCGTCGAGGCGATCTTCGACGCGTTTCGTCAACGCGGCGAATCGTCCGAAGATGCCGCGGAAGAAGCGGGCACCACGCTGGATGCAATCCGCGGATCGGATCGTGAGGCGATTCGTAAATTGCTCGCGTATGCGCGCGCGAATCCCGGCCTGCTCAAAGATGCGGCCGTGGAACTGATCGAACGCGATCCGCCGATGCTCGCGCAACTCTCGCCGCAAATCGCCGACGGCGTCAAAGCGCGTCTGCTCGACAAATGAGCGACGATTTTCGCCGGCGGCGCCGGATCAACACGCCGCGGCCTGCGCGCAGAAGCCGTGGAAACGGCATCAACCCGTGGATGCTCACGATCGTCGCCGCGATCGTCGTCATTGCGGGCGGATGGTTTTTGGGACAAGCGCTCGCGCACGTTTTCAACGGTTCGCAAAAGAACGAACAGGTCGCACAGGCGCCCACGATTACACCACCGGTGACCGCGCTGCCGTCGCCGTCTCCCGCGGCAACGCAAACGCCGGTTCCGTCGCCGAGCGCAGCGCCAACTGCCACCGCGACTCCCGCGGCGAGCGCAACGCCGAAACCGGCGCCTAAACTATCTGCGAGTGCTGCACCTACCGCGCCGCCGGCAACGGCGACGCCGGCCGCGACGCAAAAACCAACGCCGGCGCAAACCGCGACGCCGGTCGCGAGCGCGCCGCCGCGGCGAATTCTCCCCGTTGGGCGCCGCCCCGAGCCGACCGCAACGCCTGCGGCCGCCGCCGAAGGTTCCGCAGCACGCGTCGTTCGCGCGTACATCGACGCACTGCGCCGCGGCGATCCCGCAACGGCCTCGAGTTATCTCGGCAACGGCGTGCCGGATGAATCGTTCATCACGCCGTCCACGCGCATCAGCAACGTTTCGGAAACGCGCAATGCGGACGGCAGCTACAAGGTCGAAGTCGACATGATGACGGGACAGAGCGAATACTATGAAACGTTTACGGTCGCGTCAGACAAGATCTTGGAGAAGACGTCCATCAAGCCGTAGATCGTCCATCGAATAAAAAACGCTCGCGCCGGCAGCTTCGAGCGCGGCGGCGTTTTCGCTTGCGGCATATCCGAACACGCGCATGCCGGCCGCGCGCGCCGCGACAACGCCGGAGGGCGAGTCCTCGATAACGGCCGTCTCTTGCGGCGAGATGCCCATGCGTTGCGCGGCAAAAAGAAAGAGGTCCGGCGCGGGCTTCGGATTGCCGACCATACTGGCGGTGAAGACGTCCTCGCCGAAATAGCGATCCAAGCCGGTGACGTGAAGCGAAAGGCGCACGCGAGGCAACGGCGATTGCGATGCGACGCAGACGGCCGCTCCCGCCGCTCGAACGCTTTCGATGAGATCTTTCACGCCGGGTACGGGTTGCAAGTGTTCGACGAGGCCCAGCGCCGTCGCCATCGCCCAGTCGTAGCCAAACTCGAC
>DAISWS010000024.1:23604-27511 GCA_036826275.1 Vulcanimicrobiaceae bacterium | reverse complement strand
AATGCCTGGGCGTTTACTCGTTGTCGTCGCCTTCACCGGAATCGCGTTCGGTGCTGCTCGCGGCGAGATAGAACGCGTAGCTGCCCCGAACCGAGTGCTCGAGGACCGGAGAAGTCCAGGTGAGCGTCGTGCCGTCCGAGTGCGCCGGGCCATCGACGGTCGTCAGCGTGTAGGTGCCGTCGGTGTTTTGTACGAGCGCGACGACGTAGTACCCGGTGTTTCCGGTTACGGTCGTTGGTGCGGGCGTCGGCGTAACGACGATCATCGGCGCGCGCAGATCGGCCTCACGATCGTCGTGTTTGCACGGATCCGTCATCGCAGACACAAGTACCAGCAGCGGGCCGGATCGCCTGGACGTATAGGTGACGGGGGAAAGTGGAAGTGCGCCGTCTTCCCCTATCCGCACGTGTGCGTGCGCGCACTGCGGATTGTCCAAGCTCAGCGAGATCGCGCCGCGAAGTGAAATGCGCACGTCGAGCGGCGCGACCAGGCGCACCGCATTGCAATCGTCGCGGTCGGTGCCGCAGGTGATCTGCACGCGGTCATGCGCTGCAGCGGCGCGTAGCGGCGGCTGTACGAGGCCACCGGCGGAATTGCCGGCGCAGGCGGCGAGCAGCGCCGCTCCGGTGAAAAGCGGAATCCATCGCAGAAACGAAGCGCGCATGGCGGGGCCCTCCCTGGACCGGCTCAAGGGCTTCGACTACGGGGCTTCGACCGCCTTGGGCAGCGCCTGCCCGAGCGTCTGCCGGGCGAGCACGTCCTCGAACTCCGAGGCCGGCAGCGGCCGCCCGAAATAATAGCCCTGCGCGAATTGGGTGCCGCAGTCGCGCAGAAAATGCCATTGCGCGTCCGTTTCGACCCCTTCGGCGATCACTTTGAGGCCGAGGGCGTGCGCCATTGCGATGATCGCGGAGACGATGGCGAGATCGTTGGCGTCTTCGGGTATGTCGCGTACGAACGACTTGTCGATTTTAAGTATGTCGATCGGGAACCGCTTGAGATAACTGAGCGACGAGTAGCCCGTCCCGAAGTCGTCCAGCGAGAGCCCGATGCCCAGCGATTTGAGCTGCCGCATGACGCCGACGCTTTCCTCGGCGTTGTGCATCGCGATCGTTTCGGTGATCTCGAATTCCAAGTCGCCCGGGTGCAAATTGCTCGATGCCAGCGCTTCTTCGACCTGCTTGATCAAATTGAAGTGCAGAAATTGCCGGCCCGACAGGTTGACCGCCAGGCGCAAACGCGTATGGAAAAGTTGCTGCCAGCGACGCACTTGCTCGGCCGCCGTACGCAGCACCCACTGTCCGAGTTGGATGATAAAGCCCGACGTTTCCGCGTGCGTGATGAACGTCTCCGGCATGGTTACCGTTTGGTCCCGCTGTGGCCAGCGGCAGAGCGCTTCAACACCGATAATCTCGCCGTCGCTCAAATTCACGACCGGCTGATAGTAGATCTTGAACTCTCCGTAGCTCAACGCATTCGCGAGGCGCTGATGCATCGGCACAAGGCGGTAGCTCACGAAGCCGTATTTTGGATGTTACGGGTCGCCCGGCCTACCGGGCGGCAAGAGCCCGCTGAAAAACGCGATGCGGGCGGCCTCTTCGGCAAGGTCCGTGCTCAAAAAGGCGTGTTCGAGGGTCGCGCCCACAGCCGAAATTCCGTGGCGTTCCATCAGGACGACCTCGGCGCCGTGCGCGAATCGCGCCGCGGTCACATCCGCCAGGTCCTGCGAGCCCGGCGGGCGGTACGGCGTCCATGCGACGCTTCCGAGCGTTTCGCGCGCGCCCACGGTATCGCGCTCGAACACGCGCCCGAGTTTCGAACAGACGACGCAGAACGTCGGGTGCGTGTGGATGACGCAGCGAATCTGCGGCCGGACGCGGTAAGCTGCAAGATGCAGCGGCAGTTCGCTCGTCGCGCGCTGTCCGGGATCGCGCGGCGATCCGTACGCATCCGTACGAACCAGCTCGGACGGATCGAGTTTGCGCAACGAACGAAGCGTCGGCGTAGCGACGATGTCGCCGTCGTCCAACCGCACGCTGACGTTCCCGCTGCTGCCGGTGACCAAGCGCCGCTCCCATAAAAGCGAGCAATAGGAGGCGATGCTCTCGCGAGCTTGGGCTTCGGTCAAATACCCGCCGGATGCCAAATCGTTTTGATTTCGCAGTACGCCGCGATGTCGTCGAGGCTCTGGGCTTGCGGCGAAAACCACTCGGCGGCCGTGCGCGCCGGCAGGACGCGCGTGCGCTTGACGTTTTCTGCCGCAGCTGTTTGCAGGTCGGCGGTTTGCGGCCCTTCGACGAACGCGATCGCGTTGACGTCCATGTGTTTTGCGAGCACGGGCGCAAGTTCCACGCGCGTTCCGCTGATGATGTTGACCACGCCGGCGGGGACATCGCTCGTCGCCAGTGCTTCGGCGAAAACCATTGCCGTACGCGGATCCGTTTCCGACGCCACGAGTACGACGCCGTTACCGGCGACGAGCGCCGGCATCAGTACGGAAATCAGACCGAGCAGCGCAGGTTCATCCGGTGCGAGCATGCCGATGACGCCGGCGGGTTCGGCCGTTGAGAAGTTGAAATGCGGGCCGCCAACCGGATTGCGCGTGGACAGTAGCGCGGCATATTTATCGCACCAGCCGGCGTACCAGACGATGCGATCGATTGCGGCGGTGACTTCGTTTTTATCACCGGTGCGCTCGACGAATTCAGCCCGGCGGGCTTCCATCATCTCGGCGAGCCGGTAGAGAATCAATCCGCGCGTTGCCGGCGCGGTCTTCCACCATTTTGCTTGTGCGGCGCGTGCGGCAACGACCGCGTCGCGCACGTCTTTGCGCGAACCGCGTGCGACGTTCGCAACGAACTCTTTTCCGTCGGCGATGGGATCGCTTCGTCCGGACTCGGAACGCACGAACGCGCCGTTGATAAAAAGTTTGTACATCTTGCGCACGGCAAGGCGCGGTTGCTCGGTTTTCGCCACGGAATCGACCTACGACACAAGGGGCGGGACGCCCTGGGTTGAACCCACGGCCATGTCCTCCGCCATGCGCGTCGTCATCGCCGAACCGTTTGCCGATCTCGGCCAAGCCGTCTTGCACGAACACGGCATCGACGTGGTGTCGTGCGTCGGGCGCCCGCGCGAGGAATTGCTGACCGCCTTACGCGACGCAGACGGTCTCATCGTCCGCTCCGAGACACGCGTCGACCGCGACTTGCTCGCGCACGCTCCGCGTATCCGCGTCGTCGGACGCGCCGGCGTAGGCGTCGATGCGATCGACGTCGATGCCGCAACCGAAGCGGGCATCGTCGTCGTCAATACGCCCGCTGCGAACACGATCGCGGCGACGGAGCAGACCTTTGCGTTGATGCTCTGCCTCGTTCGTAACGTGCCGGCGGCGAATGCGTCGATCTTGCAAGGACGCTGGGAACGCGCGCCGTTCATCGGCACGGAGCTTTTCGGCAAAACGCTGGGCATCGTCGGGCTCGGCCGCATCGGCGGAGGCATTGCGGCGCGCGCGCGCGCGTTCGGCATGGAGGTTCTCGCGCACGATCCGTTCATTCCGCAATCACGCGCGGAGGCGCTCGGCGCGGATCTCATACCGCTCGACGAGTTGCTGGAGCGATCCGACATCGTGACGCTGCACGTACCGCTGACCCAACAGACGCGCGGTATGGTCGGCACGGCGGAGTTGGATCGTATGAAACCCACGGCGGTGATCGTGAACTGCGCGCGCGGCGGCGTTATCGATGAAGAAGCCCTTCTGACCACGCTCGACGCACAAGGTATTCGCGCTGCGGCAATCGACGTCGTCGCGCAAGAGCCGCCGCTGCCCGATTCGCCCGGCGCCAAACTGCAACGTCACCCGCGCGTGCTTGCGACGCCGCATTTGGGCGGCTCGACGCGCGAAGCG